>CAMYZO010000083.1 GCA_947303855.1 uncultured Prevotellaceae bacterium | reverse complement strand
GCAGCGAGCCGCGCGTCATGGCGTAGGTGAAGCGCTTCAGCGGTCCGTGGCTGCCGCGGTGCTTGCCCGTGTCGTTATAAGGAGCCGTATAGTAGGCGCTGGCCTTAAACGTGCCGGCCTCCTTGTCCCACATAGCGGGGTTCAGCTCTACGTAGGGAGCCTCGGCAGCCCACTGCTTCTCAATGTCCTCGTCATCGAGGGCGTCGAGCAGTCCTACACCATAGACACCGATGGTCGACTCCAGACGCACGTCATAGTTCTCGGGCTTGGGACTGGTGTTGAAGGCCGACTGCGGAATGCGCACCTCAGGGTAGATGAGTGAGTAGGTCTCGCCGTCGGCAAACTTCATGCTGAGTCCGCTCTCCATAGCCGCAACGTTTTTCCACTCAATGCTGATCTGGCTCTCGTCGATGGGAGCCTTGAACGGCATCATGGCCTGTGTCTGCGGCATGCCCGTCACCTCGGTGATGTAGCCGTTGGTGTCGGGGTGGTAGATAACCAGCAGGTAGCCGTTGCCAATCTGGTTGGCGCGATATTCCGTCTGTCGCTTGCCGTGACCGTAGCTGGGGTGGCAGGCTATGCATGAGTTGCGCACCCAGGCCGGGCCGAGACCCTTTCGGGGAGCCTGCTCGATGGTGTACAGATGCTCGAAGAAGTCCTCGCCGGTGTTGAAGTCGGCCTCCATGCCGGCGATGTTCTCCACGGCAGGGGCAGGGTCAGAGTAACTGGCATTGGTGGTGGTGCCCAGCTGTCCGCCCGGATACCACTCGTCGGCACTGAAATTGCCGGTGGCCTTGCCAAACACCTCTTCGGCGGGTGTCAGCTTGCCCAGGTCGGCAGTGCTGTTGTCATCATCGTCAGAACATGCTGTCAGCAGTGGTGCCGACAGCATGGCGATGACAGAAAGCTGTGATAGTTTCTGAAAGTTCATCATATTGTTCTTTGTTTAGTGTTGCTTATTCTCCCGATGTCGATTCCCAGTTGCTGGGGTCGTCGAAGTTCTTGCCCCAGACGATGCTGCAGTACTTGACGAACGGAGCCGGCATGGCACTGATCTTCTCGATGGCGTTGAGGGTGGCCTCGCTGACGGTGGTGGCGGTACCTACCCCCTCAAAGAACTTGGCAAAGCTGGTGGCGGCTGCGCTGCCGTTGGTGCTGCCATACCAGACGTTGCGCACCGAGCGCAGGTTGTCGGCAAAGTCGGCGATGGAGTTGTAGCTGTAGGGCGATTCCACGTAGGCGATGTCGCCGGCCGAGAAGGGGTTGGCAATCTTGGCCGTGCCCACCTCGTTGGCAATGCCCACACACGACCCCTCGGTAGCACTCAGCACCTGGGCGATGGCGTCTTTCAGCGTAGCGAAGGTGCTCTTGCTGCCGCTGATGCCGGCCTTGGTCAGGTTGTCGCCATACGACAGTCCTGCCTCGGTGGTGTAGTCCAGCTTGGCAGCCTTCAGCACGGCTACGCGGGCGGCGTTCGTGGCGGTCTCACCCTGCCAGGCCACCTGCAGCTGGTAGCAGCGCTGTTTCAGCAAGGTGCAGATGGTCTGTGCATACTGCAGTTCCTTGGCACCGCTGATGCTGGTGAAATTGGTGTAGGTGTCGTTGCCCTGCAGCTCTGCCACCTTACGGTTCTGACCGTTACGGAAGAGGATGAACTCCAGGGCGTGGAAACCCAGGATAGAGGCATCTTCCAGCATCTCGTCGTTCATGCCGTTGTTGAAGTAGCTCAGCAGGAGCGAGCGGTTCAGTGGCCATGAGTCGATGGTGGGGTCGATGTCGAAGTCAGAGGCGGCACCCATGAGGAAGGCCTCCGACTGTTCCCAGTTCAGGCGGGCCTGCTTGAAGTCGGCGCAGGCCTTGTCAATCTGTGCCTGTGTGATGGTCTGCACGGTCAGTCCGTTGAGTGTCTTCTCCAAATCCTCCACGTCGTCGGCCAGCTTGGTATAGGTGGGCACAATGACGTTGCCTACCAGGCTTGTCAGCACGTTGCGCAGGTAGGTCTCCTGGTCAGCTGTCAGGTTGGCCGTGGCAATCACGTTGTTGGCATTGGTCAGCGACTTCACTACGTTGCTGCATGCATCGATGGCGTTGTTGCCGTAGGAGCGGTCTTTGTACTGCTCCTCTGTAGGCTGGTTGTTGTTTGTGTTGTTGTCATCATCGCTACTGCACGATGCGAATGTCAGGGCACCTATCATGAGGGCCACCGGCAGGAATTTCATCTTTTTCATGTTTATAATATGTTTGAATTTCTTTGTCCTTTATTCTTTGTCCTTTATCCTTTATTCTTTATTCTTTGTTCTTTAGCGAAGCGTCAAAGTGCTACTTAAAGAATCCCTCGTAGGCCACGCCGATGTTCACCGACGGCTCGTCGTTGTAGAGGCTTTTCAGCAGCCGCTTCGAGTATTCTGCCTTCACCACAATCTGCTTGATGGGGTGATAGTTGATGCCGGCGGCGAAGCGCTTCACGGCAGTATAGTCGTAGGGCGTGTTCTTGGTGGCACTGGCGTAGGGGTCATACTGTTCGTAGCGTCCGAAGACGTAGAGCTTCTTGTTCTGCTGGCGCATGCACTCTATCTGTGAGAACACGTCGTAGCCAGCCTCTATGCCTACGGCGTAGGCATTGCCGCTGACAAAGGCCGCGTGCTTGTAGGGCGACTTAGAGTTCAGGCGGTTATAGAGGTATTTCAGTTGTTCGGCATCGCTCAGGTAGCCATAGTCGGCCTGTCCGCGTACAATCCAGTTGTGGCCTTTGTAGGTGAAGTCCACGGCTCCTATGGCCACCTTTCCCTTATACGTGGCACCGGCACCGTTGGCATCGTTGGGATAGCTGTTGCCGATGCTGTGGCCGTAGTAGCCGCTGATGCCGATACGCAGGCCGGGCACCGAGTAGTTGTCGATACGCAGCGAGCCGCCGTACTTGTTGGCAACGTCGAACTCTAAGGGCGACTTCGGACCGTTCTTAATCCATGTGGTGTTGGTGAAGTTGTCGGCGTTCAGTCCGGCCAGGAACTGTGCCTCGTAGCGGAAGTCGCCGTGACGTCCGAAGAACGACAGGCCCGTCTGGTGCCAGGTAGAGGGCATGATGGTGTTCTCGCCCTCAGGCCGGTAGACGGTGAAGAAGTTCAGTGGCTCGTGGTGGGCGTTGGTCAGTCCTACGGGTACCACGATATGTCCTACGCGGAGGTTGCCCCAGCGTCCGAACGTCTTCTGCAGCCAGAACTGTTCCAGTTCCACCTCGCCGCCTTTCTCCACTTCCTGTTCCCATTCGCCGCCTTCCTCGTCTTCCTTCTCGTAGGCCAGTCCGTTGCCGCCGTGCTCAAACTCTATCTCCGTGCCGAACGACCAGCCTTGGCCGAAGTCGTAGCCCAGATAGATGACGGCATGGGGAATGTCGAAACGCCCATGCGAGGGGTCGTCCTTATGCTGTTCGGGCTGTGAATAGCGGCTGACGTGGTCGCTGAAGTAGTTGCGGCTGAAGCACACCTCGCCGTAGCCGCCCACGCTGAGTCCCTTGCCCCGCGTGTGGTTAAGTACGCTGTCGGCTGCATTCTCCTGCGCTGTCGCGGCGGTTGTCATACATACCATTGCTCCTAAAAGGAGACTGCTGATTTTGTTGTTCATCTTTGTTTATCTTGAAAATCGGCTGCAAAGGTAGACCGATTTTTTGGGGCTTGCAATACCTAAAAACGATGAAATTTGTTTAAAATACCTACTTTTGACTATTGTGTATGTCGGCAAAAAGCCGTAATTTTGCAGCGGTAATCAGTAATAGGTATGAAGAATCAAAAGATGTATGAGGCGGACGATAAGATGATTTCGCTTATCCGCGATAATTATGACCTTTTGCAGGCCTTGGGCAGTTTCGACATCAGTCTGGGCTTTGGTGATAAGACCGTCAAAGAGACCTGCGACGACAACCAAGTGGACACCTACACGTTCTTGGCGGTAGTGAACTTCACTATAAATGGGTATGGCGACTTTGAGGGCGACGAGCAGTTGGACGTGCGTACCCTGCTGCACTACCTTGATGCCAGCCACAAATACTATCTGGATTTCCAACTCCCCTTTATTCGTCAGGAACTGCAGGACAGCCTGAATCCCGACGACTCCCTGGGCCGGCTGATACTGCGGTTCTACGATGAGTATGCCCATGAGATACGCCGCCACATGATGTACGAGCAGCGCACGCTGTTCCCCTATGTTCAGGCCCTCATTGACGGTAAGGCTCCTACGGAATACAGCATCGAGACCTTCTCGAAGCATCATAAGGAGGCCGACAAGAAACTGCGGGAGTTGAAACTGCTGATTATCAAATACCTGCCGTCCGATGGTCTGCATAACAACAAGCTGACGGCCACCCTGCACGACATTTATGACAACGAGGAGTGGCTGCGCCAGCATGCCTTGGTAGAAGACCACATCTTCGTGCCTGCCATCCGCCGTCTGGAGCAGATGACAAAGCAGAGCGATATCACTAAGAACATCAGCGACATGGTGCTTGGTGCCGGTCAGAATGCCGATGCCCTGTCAGACCGTGAGAAAGACGTCATCGTGGCGTTGGTTCAAGGTATGGCCAACAAAGAGATAGCCGACCATCTGTGCATCTCTATCAATACTGTCATCACGCACAGACGTAATATAGCCCGCAAGCTACAGATTCATTCGCCTGCGGGCCTTACCATTTATGCCATCCTCAATGGTCTGGTAGATATCTCGTCAGTAAAACTTTAATCATTCATCACTCAACATTCGCAGGTTATAGGAGTTAAGGAGTTAAGGTGTTAAGGAGTTAAGACGAATGTTCTACCGATAATTGTTATCTGCGGACTTTTCTGGGTTCAGAGCTATTGTCTTAACTCCTTAACTCCTTAACTCCAAATAATCACTTAATTATCAAAGTTCCAGCCCTGTGCCTTGAGTTCAAACTCCTGACCGTCTCGGCTGACAAGCACATGGCCGAACTTCTGGTCGGTGATGTGGCCGATAAGTTTCACGTCCTCTACCTGCTCTATCTTCTCCAAGTCGCCGATGGGTACGGTGAACACCAGCTCGTAGTCTTCACCGCCGTTCAGGGCGCAGGTGGTGACATTCATGTTCAGTTCCTCAGCCATGACCGCCGTCTGGTAGTCGATAGGCAGCTGTTTCTCAAAGATGCGGCAGCCCACGCCCGACTGTTTGCAGATATGGCGCAGTTCGCTGGACAGGCCGTCGCTGACGTCCATCATCGCCGTGGGGCGGATGCCGGCCTCACGCAGACGCTGGATGATGTCGCCGCGGGCCTCGGCCTGCAGCTGCCGTTGCAGCAGGTACTCCTTGCCGCTGAAATCAGGTTGGAAAGCCCCCCCTCTTTGTTTTTGGTCTTTCAGCATCTGGTAGTAGACCGCCTTCTCGCGTTCCAGCAGTTGCAGGCCCATGTAGGCGGCACCCAGGTCGCCGCTGACACAGACGAGGTCGGTGTCGCGGGCTCCGTTGCGGTAGACGATGTCCTCTTTCTTGGCCTCGCCGATGCAGGTGATGCTGATGGCCAGTCCGGTATATGAAGCCGTGGTGTCGCCCCCTACGATGTCGACGTTCCATTTCTCGCAGGCCAGGCGTATGCCGCTGTACAGCAGCTCAATGTCCTCAACGCTGAAGCGCTTGCTGATGGCCAGCGACACCGTTATCTGCCGTGGCGTGCCGTTCATGGCAAACACGTCGCTGAGGTTCACCATCACCGCCTTGTAGCCCAGGTGCTGCAGGTCGGTGTAGGTCAGGTCGAAGTGTACGCCCTCCATCAGCAGGTCGGTGGTGATGAGCACCTCGCTGTCGGGGTAGGAAAGTACGGCGCAGTCATCGCCTACGCCGTATTTTGTTGATTTGTTCTTGGGATTGACATCCTTTGTCAGGCGGTCAATCAGTCCGAATTCGCCAATTTTTGCTATTTCCATTATTTAGCTTCGTTTGATCATTTCACGCATCAGCTCCGTCATGATGGGCTGTGCCTTGTTGGCAGCCTCCTGCACCTCTTCGTGGCTTACCTCAACGGGGTTGTCGAAGCCGCCCAGGTCGGTGACGATGCTCACGCCGAAGACGCGGATGCCGCAGTGGCGTGCCACGATCACCTCAGGCACCGTTGACATGCCGACGGTGTCGCCGCCCAGCAGGCGGTACATCTTGTACTCTGCCGGTGTCTCGAACGTGGGACCTTGTACGCCGACATAGACACCATACTGCAGGCGGATGTTTTTCTCCTTGGCAATGTCGAAGGCCATGTGTATCAGCTCATGGTCATAGCTCTCGTGCATGTCGGGGAAGCGCGGACCCGTGGGGAAGTTCTTGCCGCGAAGCGGATGCTCTGGGAACAGGTTGATGTGATCCGTGATAATCATCAGGTCGCCGATGCTGAAGGCGGGGTTCATGCCGCCGGCGGCGTTCGATACGAACAGGGTGGTGATGCCCAGTTCGTACATCACGCGGACGGGGAAAGTCACCTCCTTCATGGAGTAGCCCTCGTAATAGTGGAAGCGGCCCTGCATGGCCATGATGTCCTTGCCGCCGAGTTTGCCGAAGATGAGTTTTCCTGAATGGCCTTCTACGGTAGAGACGGGGAAGTTTGGAATCTCCGAGTAGGGAAACTCGTAGGTGTCAGTGATTTCGGAAGCTAATTGTCCGAGGCCTGTCCCCAGAACGATGGCTGTTTTGGGACTTGTGGTCATCCTTTGCTTGAGCCAGGATGCTGTTTCTTGAATTTTTGTGTACATAGTCTATGATGTTTTGGTTAAACAATTCGTCTTGGTCTGACATGAACCTGATGCGGACGGGCAGCAGGTAGAGCTGCTGTCTGACAGCCTCGCTGAGCCCTTCGACGCCGATGAGGCGGGCAGTATCTTTCTCCGTGGTGACGATGCACTTTGGTGAAGGCAGGCTTTCAAACGCCTCGTTCAGTCGGCGTATGTCTCTTTTCTTGAAGTCATGGTGGTCGGCAAACGACAGTGGCGTGATGCTCCTGGCCTGCGGCGTCAGGTCTTCCAGCAGCTGGCGTGGCGAGGCGATGCCTGTCAGCAGCAGCACGTTTTGTCCGTTTACCCCGGAGAGCAGGGCTGTCCGTTTCTCATGGGGGAAGACGGGGCGCAGCAGCTCATACTCCAGGGTCGAGAAGTACAGATGCTGGTAGGGGAAGAGGTTCATGGCCTTGGTGATAACCCGGTACTCCATGGGCTTCAGCTCCCGTGGGCATTTCGTCACGATGACGATGTCGGCACGGTCCTTGCCCTTCAGCGGTTCGCGCAGCCTGCCTGCCGGCAGCAGCTTGTCGTAGATGATAAGGCGGTGGTAGTCAACCAGCAGGATGTTGATGCCCGGCTTCACATAGCGGTGCTGGAAGGCATCGTCGAGCAGTATGACGTCCACGGGATTTTTCTGCGCTTCCAGATGCTCAATGGCCCGTGTCCTCTTCTTGTCAACGACCACCGTCACCTTCGGGAACTTCTGTTTCATCTGGAAGGGCTCGTCGCCAATCTCCTTCATCGGTGTACTCGCGTCGGCAATGACAAGGCCGCTGCTCTTCCGCTTGTAGCCCCGGCTCAATACAGCCACCCGCATCTTGTCCTGCAGCAGGCGTATGAGGTGCTCCACATGAGGCGTCTTCCCAGTGCCGCCGACGGTGATGTTGCCCACCGCGATGACGGGTGTCTTATAGGCACGGCTCTTCAGAACTCCCAGGTCGAAGAGGAAGTTCCTGAAGCCAACGCCAAGCCCGTAGAGCCAGCTCAGCGGCAGCAGCCAGTCGTTGATTTTGATGAAGTCGCCTTCCATGTTTGGTTGTTAGAAGTTCAGCGTGTGGGGCAGGCGTGCCTGCAGACGGTTGCGCTGCTGGTCGCGGCGTGCGCTGATGAAGGGTTCGTAGAACTCGCCGAGTACGGCTTTCAGCTCCTCGTCCAGATAGGTGCCCTTCTTCTCGCTCATGTCCATCAGCTTCTCCATCCAGCCTGACGGGGCGGGGTAGCCCTTGGTGTGGTACTCCGACAGCTTGGCCAGTTCGGCAGCCTTCTTCACGGCGTCGTCCATAGACCCCAGCTTGTCTACCAGTTTGATGGGCAGGGCGTCGGTAGCCAGCCAGACGCGGCCCTGTGCTATCTCGTGAACCTGGTCGCGGCTCATCTTGCGGCCGTCGCCTACGATGCCGAGGAAGGTCTCGTAGCCGCGGTCTACATAGCTCTGCATGAGGCGTATCTCGTCGGCATTGTCGTTGCTCAGCACCAGGTTCTCCTCAAAGTCGGTATAGCGGTTGGTCTTGGTGCCGTCGAAGGTGACGCCCAGCTTGTCGGTAATCAGTCCGCTGAAGTTTGGCACCAGTCCGAATATGCCGATGCTGCCCGTGATGGTGGTAGGCTCGGCATAGATGTAGTTGGCAGCGGCGCTGATCATGTAGCCGCCGGAGGCTGCCAGACCGCCCATGGAGACGACGACGGGCTTTTTCGCCTTCAGCTGTTTGATGGCGTGCCATATCTGCTCAGAGGCAACGGCACTGCCGCCGGGCGAGTTGACGCGCAGCACCACAGCCTTGACATCATCGTCCTTGGCCAGCTTGTTCAGGTCGTCAACGGTCTCCTTGCCAATGATATTGTGCTCGGTAGAGAAGAGGCTGGTGGCCTGGTCAATAATCTCGCCGTAGGCATAGTAGACGGCAATCTCGTCGCCTTTGTCGCTGTCTTCAACAGGCATGGCGGTCATGTCGCTCAGCAGCAGCTGGTTCACCTCGTCGTCGGTGCCTAACTTATGCTGGATGACCTTCTTGATGCCGTCGGGGTACATCAGGCGGTCTACCAGCTTGCCCTTCACGTAGTCCTTCGGGTTGGCGAAGGCCAGGATGCTGTCGCTCACCATCTGGTTCAGTCCGTCGGCAGTCAGTTTGCGGCTCTTGGCAATGTCCGTCAGCATCTTCTTCCAGATGCCGTTCTGGTAAGCTTCGGTCTGCTCGCGGTTCTCAGGGCTCATGTCCTTGCGGATAACGCCTTCCACGGCACTCTTGTACTTACCCACACGGACGGCCTGGTAGCGCACGCCAATCTTCTCGTACAGGCCTGTCATGAACTCGCGCTTGCCGCCGATGCCCTTCAGCTCTACCATGCCCGTCTTGTTCAGGAACACGGAGTCGGCCACCGATGCCACGTAGTAGGCTGTCTGCGTATAGTTGTCGGCGTAGGCTATAATCCACTTGCCGCTCTTCTTGAAGTCGGCCAGGGCGTCGCGCATCTGCTGGGCCGTGGCGGGGCTGTCGAAGGAGGTCAGGCCGCCTTCCATGTAGATACCCTTGATGTCTGTGTGTGTCTTGGCCTTCTTGATGGCGGCGACGATATCGTTCAGCCCCATGACGCTCATGTCGTTCGAGTTGAGCAGTTGGTTCAGGGGCGATCCTTCTTCGCCGCGCTCCTGTACCGTGCCGTTCATTTTCAGCACGAAGACGGAGTTCTCCTTGACGGTGGGCGATGAAGACCCGGCAGCCGCCATCCCTGCGATGGTCACCATGAAGATAATGCCAATAATTGACATGAAGATAAACAAGCCACAGATGGTGGCGAATGTGTACTTTATAAAGCTTTTCATTTTAATTAATAAGGTGTATGTTACGTAACTGTTTGCAAAGATAATACTTTTTTTTTGGATTGTTCATACAGATACCAATTTTTTTTATTATTTTTGCAGCGCAGAACTAATTACTAAAACAACAGATACATGACGAGACGAGTAATGCTTTGTCTTTTGGTGGCATTGGTATGCACCGGGGCAATGGGAAAGAAAAAGAGTGTTAGACAGCAGGTGTGGCCCGACGGCACGCCCATTTCAGAGTGGTTCAGCGACACCACCCGTGTCGACCTGTCGGCATTAAAGCGGTATGTAGTGACCGACTACGGCGTCGACGGCTATTCCACGGAGGTGCAGACAAAGCAACTCCAGGCCGTCATCGACCGCGCTGCCAGCGAGGGTGGGGGGGTCATCGTCATTCCCCGTGGCACCTTCGTCAGCGGCGCCCTCTTCTTCAAGCCGGGCACCCACCTGAAGATTGAGGCCGGGGGCGAGCTGCAGGGCTCTACCCGCATCAAGCACTTCCCGGTTGTGAAGACCCGCATGGAGGGTCAGACCCTCGACTATTTCGCTGCCCTGGTGAATGCCGACGGCGTCGACGGCTTTACCATCACCGGTCCGGGTACCATCAACGGCAACGGCCAGCCCTACTGGGAGGAGTTCTGGATTCGCCGCAAGTACAACAGGAACTGCACCAACCTCGAGGCCTTGCGCCCCCGGAATGTCTATATCTCCAACTCCAAGAACGTGACGGTTCAGGATGTCAGCATCATCAACTCGCCCTTCTGGACCAACCACCTCTACCGCTGCGAGAACGTGCGCTACCTGGGCTGCTACATCTATGCTCCTACAGAGAACGTGACACCCGTTGACCCCAAGCGCGGCGCCCCGTCGAGCGACGCCATCGACCTCGATGTCTGTAAGAACGTGCTCATCCATGGCTGCTACATGCATGTCAACGATGACGCCGTGGTACTGAAAGGCGGCAAGGGCACCTGGGCCGACCAAAACCCCGACAACGGCCCCTGCTCCAACATCATCATCGAGGACTGCACCTACGGCAAGGTACACGGCTGCCTGACCCTCGGTTCTGAGTCGCTCAACGACCGCAACGTCATCCTGCGCCGCATCGATGTGAAGTCGGCCACCCGCGTGCTGTGGCTCAAGATGCGCCCCGACACGCCCCAGCACTATGAGTATGTCACCGTCGAGGATATCACCGGCCAGTGCGGCTCGTTCCTCGTCGTCCGTCCCTGGACACAGTTCTTCAAGCCCGAGCAGCGCGACGACATGCCGCTGTCGCAATGCAACAACATCACCATCCGCAATATCCGGATGAACACCAAGAACTTCTTCGATGTGGGAAAGAGCGACAAGTACCGCCTTAACGACTTCACCTTCGAGAATATCCAGGTGAACGACGAGAAAAAGGCTTTCGACCCTCAGCTCATCGACAACTGCAAGGCTGTCAACGTCAATATTCAGTAAGTCTGGTGAACAATAATCCTTGCATTCGGACAATTTTATGCCCTGCCGTCCGGATGCAAGGATTAACTTTGTGCCAAAATCCCAATACTAACCATCATGAAGAAATTTTTCATTACCTTATCGCTCCTGCTGGTGGCTGTCGGTATGATGGCCGTGGAGCGTCAGAAACTCAACTTCAATGCCGACTGGCGACTCTTTGTCGGCGATGTGGCAGAAGCCAAGGATGCCGGCTTCGATGACTCCGCCTGGCAGCGCGTCACGCTGCCCTACGCCTTCAACGGTCATGAGGCCTTCCAGAAAGATATCGTTGACCTGACAGACACCGTCTGCTGGTATCGTAAGACCTTCACCGTCGATGCCGTCGAGGGCCGAAAGTTCCTGGCCGAATTCGAGGGCGTACGCCAGGGAGCCGACTTCTACCTCAACGGCCATGCCCTGGGATTCTCAGAGAATGGTGTCATGGCCTGCGGTCTCGACCTTACACCTTATATTATTAAGGGGCAGAACGTGCTGGCCGTACGCTGCGACAACAGCTGGAACTACCGCTCGCGTACCCATAACAGCCGTTACCAGTGGAACGACAAGAACTTCAATGCCAACTACGGCGGTATTCCCAAGAACGTGTTCCTGCATATCACCGGCCTGCTGTACCAGACGCTGCCGCTGTATAGCAACCTGGGCACCACGGGTACCTATATCTATGCTACCGACTTCGACATCCCTGCCCGCAAGGCCGTCATCCATGCTGAGTCGCAGGTGCGTAACGAGGACAGCCGCGAGCACTCCTTCACCTTCTCTGCCAGGGTGTTCGACCTCGAAGGCCGCGAGGTGGCCCACCTCCAAGGCCAGCCCGTGACGATGAAGCCCGGCGAGACACGTACCGTCAGCGCCTCCGGCGAGGTCAGCGGCCTGCATTTCTGGTCGTGGGGCTACGGCTATCTGTATAAGGTGAAGACAAGCCTCTCCCCCGACCCCTCTCCGAAAGAGAGGGGGGGCGACGTCGTCACCACCGTCACCGGCTTCCGCAAGACGGAGTTCAAGGAGGGCAAGACCTACCTCAACGACCGCGTGCTGATGATGCACGGCTATGCCCAACGCACCTCCAACGAGTGGCCCGGCACGGGTCTGAGCGTCCCCGCCTGGCTCAGCGACTACAGCAACGGCCTGATTGTACAGTCCGGCGGCAACCTCGTACGCTGGATGCACGTCTGTCCGTGGAAGCAGGATATCGAGTCGTGCGACCGTGTGGGTCTGCTCCAGGCCATGCCTGCCGGCGATGCCGAGAAGGATGTGGACGGGCCGCGCTGGAACCAGCGTACCGAGCTCATGCGCGATGCCATCATCTACAACCGCAACAACCCCAGCGTGGTGTTCTATGAGTGTGGCAATTTCCGCATCTCCAAGGAGCACATGCTTGAGATGAAGAAGATTCGCGACGAGTACGACCCCTATGGCGGACGTGCCATCGGCAGCCGCGAGATGCTCGACCGTCCCGAGGCCGAATATGGTGGCGAGATGCTCTATATCAACAAGAGCGCCACGAAGCCCATGTGGTCGATGGAGTACTATCGCGACGAGGGTCTGCGCAAGTACTGGGACGAATACAGCTATCCCTTCCACAAGGAGGGCGACGGTCCCCTGTACCGTAATGCCCCTGCTCCTGACTACAACCACAACATGGACGCCCTGGCCTGTGGCATGGTGGAGCGCTGGCATGAGTACTGGCTGGAGCGTCCCGGCACCGGCAGCCGCGTCTCCAACGGCGGTGTGAAGATTGTGTTCAGCGATACCAACACCCACCATCGCGGCGAGTCGAACTACCGCACCAGCGGCGTTGTCGACGCCATGCGCATTCCCAAGGATGCCTTCTATGCCCACCAGGTCATGTGGGACGGCTGGGTGTCGCCCGAGCAGCCCCGCACCTATATCATTGGCCATTGGAACTACAAGCCCGGCACGGTGAAGCCCGTCTATGTCGTTTCCACTGCCGACGAGGTGGAACTCTTCGTCAATGGCCAGTCCGTGGGCAAGGGCGAACGCTCGTTCCAGTGGCTCTTCACTTTCCGTGATGTGACGTTCCAGACCGGCACCGTCGAGGCCCGTGGCAGCGACGGCTCCTCCTACCGGATAGAGACGGCGGGCGAGCCCTACGAACTGAAGCTGACAGCCATCGAGAATCCCGAGGGCTTCAAGGCCGACGGTGCCGACATGGCCCTTCTGCAGGTTGAGGTTGTCGACCGTCAGGGACGCCGCTGCCCCCTTGACGACCGTCTCATACATTTCGAGATCAACGGCGAGGTGAAGTGGATAGGCGGCATCGCCACCCGTAACAACAAGGAGTACCTGAAGGATGCTGAGAAGAAAGACCCCAACCTCCTGGATTCCGCCAACAAGAAGAACTCCAGCGACAACTATGTCGGTCTCTACGACCTGCCTGTGGAGTGTGGCATCAACCGCGTGCTCATCAAGTCGACCACCAACGCCGGCGATGTCAACCTCTCGGCCTATGCCGACGGTGTGCGTCCGGCCTACCTCTCGCTGAAGACGCAGCCCGTCGACGTGCCCGCCTACCTGCCGCAGCTGTCGCTGAAGCCTTCACTCGCGCGTGGAGAGACACCCGCCACCCCGTCCTATACCGACCGTTTCGTCAGCGTCCCTGTCGTTGGCACTTCCGCAGGCGCCAATGCTGCCGAGGTGAAGAACAGCTACGACGACAACGAGCTGACTGAGTGGAAGGGCGACGGACAGAAGGAGAATGCCTGGGTGACCTATAAGCTGGCCCGCAAGGCTGCCGTCAGCGAGATTACCATGAAGCTCACCGGCTGGCGCCAGAAGAGCTACCCACTGGAGGTCTATGCCGGCAAGAAGAAGGTGTGGGAGGGCCTGACGCCCGCCACCCTGGGCTATGTCCACCTGACGATTGACAAGCCCGTGGCAGCCAAGGACATCACCATCCGCATGGTGGCTCCCGTCCAGACGAGCACGAAGTTCGGACTGGTCAAGGAGCTGGCCGGTGGTGTGGCCAACGAGATGGACCGCATCAAGAGTGCCAAGGGCAAGGTAGAACTGAGAATCGTTGAAATAGACCTCTTAGAGACGGTCAAGTAGAAGCTGATATTCCGTCATTTCTTTTTGGCGACAGACAACAGGACTTCAGGATTGTCCCCGTGCGCATAAAAACCGTGCCAAAATGTCAGTCTTGACAGTTTGGCACGGTTTTAGCATAGTCAGTGACAGAAAACATTTTGAACAACTTAAAAATAGTATTGTTTATGAACATTAAACCATTAGCAGACCGCGTGCTGGTATTGCCCGCACCGGCAGAAGAGAAAATCGGAGGAATTATTATTCCTGACACAGCGAAAGAAAAGCCCCTCCACGGCACCATCAAGGCTGTAGGCCAGGGAACGAAGGACGAGACCATGATACTGAAGGAGGGCGACGAGGTGCTCTACGGCAAGTACAGCGGCACGGAACTGGAGTTCGAGGGCACGAAGTATCTGATGATGCGTCAGAGCGACGTCTTGGCGATTATCGGATAATCGCATTTTCGATTTACGGATTTTCGATTTTCGATTTGGCTGCGCCATACGAGACGGAATGAAGTAAATCAGAGAATAAGGTAATAAATAGTAAATTGAAAATCTGTAAATAGTAAATTACTAAGATGGCAAAAGACATTAAATTCAATATTGAGGCTCGCGACCTGCTGAAGCAGGGCGTTGATCAGTTGGCTAACGCAGTAAAGGTGACACTCGGCCCGAAAGGTCGCAACGTTGTCATCGAGAAGAAGTTCGGTGCTCCGCAGATTACCAAGGACGGCGTGACCGTCGCCAAGGAGATTGAGCTGGAGGACAAGTTCGAGAACACCGGTGCACAGCTGGTGAAGAGTGTGGCTTCGAAGACCGGCGACGATGCCGGCGACGGCACCACCACCGCTACCATCCTGGCCCAGGCCATCGTCAGCGAGGGTCTGAAGAACGTCACCGCCGGTGCCAACCCCATGGACCTGAAGCGCGGTATCGACAAGGCTGTGAAGGCCGTCACCGAGTTTATCGCCAAGAGTGCTGAGCAGGTTGGCGACAACTACGACAAGATTGAGCAGGTGGCTACCGTCAGCGCTAATAACGACAAGGAGATTGGCGAGCTGCTGGCTGAGGCTATGCGCAAGGTGTCGAAGGACGGCGTTATCACTATTGAGGAGTCGAAGAGCCGCGACACCCACATCGGTGTTGTCGAGGGTATGCAGTTCGACCGTGGCTATCTGTCGGCCTACTTCATGACCGACTCTGACAAGATGGAGTGCGTGATGGAGAATCCGTACATCCTCATCTACGATAAGAAGATCTCGAACATCAAGGACTTCCTGCCCATCCTGCAGCCCGCTGCCGAGAGTGGCCGTCCGCTGCTGGTGATTGCCGAGGATGTGGACTCTGAGGCTCTGACCACGCTGGTTGTCAACCGTCTGCGTGGCGGTCTGAAGATCTGTGCCGTCAAGGCTCCCGGCTTCGGCGACCGTCGCAAGGCCATGCTCGAGGATATTGCCACTCTGACCGGCGGTGTCGTCATCAGCGAGGAGAAGGGTCTGAAGCTGGAGCAGGCTACGCTCGAGATGCTGGGTACGTGTGACAAGGTGACAGTCTCTAAGGACAACACCACCATCGTCAACGGTGCCGGCGAGAAGCAGGCCATCCAGGACCGCATCGCCCAGATTAAGAAGGAGATTGAGGTGACCACCAGCTCTTACGACAAGGAGAAGCTGCAGGAGCGTCTGGCTAAGCTGGCCGGTGGCGTGGCAGTGCTCTACGTAGGTGCTAACAGCGAGGTGGAGATGAAGGAGAAGAAAGACCGCGTTGACGACGCCCTCTGCGCTACCCGCGCCGCTATCGAGGAGGGTGTTGTTGCCGGTGGCGGCACCACTTACATCCGTGCCCAGGAGGCCCTGGTCG
>CAMYZO010000082.1 GCA_947303855.1 uncultured Prevotellaceae bacterium | reverse complement strand
ATTACTTGTTACTGTCTCATGCCTTGGTTATACGACCTGTTTCCTTGTAGGGGTGAGTGTCGAAGTCCCAATCGACCTCATCATCATCAAGGTCGGTGTGGATGCCTCCACCCATTACAAGTCCGCAACTATCCATAACCATCTGCCGTGCTTCTTCCCTGTTCTCAGCTTCCACCGTGAAAACTCCCGTGAACACGAAACGGGTAGGTACTTGATATTTCATCTTCTTTTTGTTTTTAGTGGTGGGAATGGCTATGCACTCCTACCGTGGTTAATACTTATGCGTGATAGAAATCTGCGTCCACAACCTCTGAGGCCAGTCCGCCAATGTCGGGATAGTGGCTGAAATATGGCTCATTGATGCCTACCCACTCAACGTAGTAGCCGCCTTTGCAGTTGGTGTCAATGAATGACTGCACAAGTTCCGTGTCCATATCATTCAGTCCGCTGAAATCTCCGTTCTCAATCGCTGCAATCGCCCATGTAGGGATGGTGAATCTGTCAATGTACTGCATAATACCTTTCTCTTTGTGTGGTTAGAATTCAACGATTAGTAATCTTTCCTCCGCTACACTGCCATTGTAAGGGCAGACCTGCTTCACCCAAAGGTGCTTGCTTCCCCATCCCCAAAGGAGGTGTTTTTTATACTGCTCCTTGAAAGGAGTGAAATCCAAAGCCAGTTCCAACTCTCTGCGGGTCTTGGCAAGGGTCAATAGGTTAAGGAAACGGACTATTACATCGTTCGTCTCGCTGTCCCATTGGTTGATAATGCTTTCAATCTTGATGGTCATTGTATTTCATTATTATTGTTAGACTAATAAGGAATGTTACTTCACCTGTTGGCAATAGATGGTATTCCTGTAGTAATCACCTAAGTTGTTTTCCAAAAATTGGTCAAGAACTATCGGGCTGTTAATAGCCTCTATCCATCTTTCTCCACAATGTTGGCAACGGAACTCCCGTCTTGTGAGGATTTTTCTCTCTCCAATGGGGATTTCTTCTACGTCAGCATGGACTATTGCAGGTGTTCCCTTGCATTGGTAATAAACTTGAACTGCTTTCATATAAATTGGTATTTGATGATGTAATAGTATTCTCCGTTCTCTCTGTCACGCACAAGGACGGGCTTGCCATCCAAAAGGCGGCAAACGTCCTCGTGTTCCGTTCCCATGAAGTCAACGTGCATCCGCTCGCTGTCGGTGGTGACAAAGAGGCTTGTCTCGTCCTCGTTGCCACCCCAATAGCGACTGTCGCCATTGCCTTTCTCGGTTACTACTTCGGCTATCTCTCCCTCCTTGTCGGCCTTGCTGCCTTTGCGGTAGGGGATAAGGGTGACTGCCAGCCCCTTCAAATAGTCCTTTGTACTCATTTTCTTCTTGCTTGTTTATGTGAATATTTCTGTTAATTATAGTTTGCCCTGCTCCCTGTAACTCATATATGCTCCGTCGGTCACGATAACATGGTCAAGGAAGTGGATGCGCATGAGCCTGCATGCCTCCTTGATTGCTCTTGTGAGTTCATCGTCTGCCCTGCTTGGGGAAAGACTTCCTGACGGATGGTTGTGGCACGCTGCGAGGATGGTGGCATTGCAGAGTACTGCCTCACGCATCATTACCCGTATGTCGGCACTGGTCTCAGTTATGCCGCCTTGGCTAATCTTTACAGACTTCACGAGGCGATAGTTCTGATTCATCAGCAAGATGTGAAACTCTTCCGTTGCAAGGTCTTGCATCTTGGGTAGCATGTAGTTGTAGATACGGGTGGCGGTGCTCATGTCGGGATGCAGTTCGGGTGTTGCTGTCTGTCTGCGTCTGCCCAACTCTACGGCTGCGAGTATCTTGCATGCAGTCTGTGTACCAACTCCCTCGGTGTCGAGGATTTCATCGAAACGAGCCTTCCCCAATGTGTTGAGGTTGCGGTTGAACTTGCCCAAAACATGGTTGGCAATATCCACTGCGCTATACTGCTGCGTACCGCTACCAATGAGGATGGCAAGGAGTTCTCCGTCAGTCAGTGACTCTGCGCCTAAACGCTGTAATCTCTCGGTGGGGCGGTCTTCGGGTGCCCACTGCTTAATGCTCAGTCTTAATGCTGCTGTGTTCATAATCAGTTGTATTGAATTGTTGATGTTCTGCGATAACTTTTTGTCTTGGCGAGAAAGAGCGTCATTCTCACGTCTGCACCTGCCTTTTGCATCTGCTCAATGAATGCGTTGGCGGTGGCACAGGTGGTGCAAATGTCGTCAATCAGTAACACACGCTTGCCGTTGAAGTAGTCGGTGTCTATCTGTACGTTGCTCTCTTGGCCGTGTTTCTTGCTGATATGCACTTTCTCACGCTTGCCGATAACTTGGATATGCTCAAAGCCGTTAATAGCATTACACATGGCGCACACGTCTGCGGAAAACCTCTTGTAACGGCGCTTGTTGGTTTGCTCACAACTGGCGGGGATACATACGATGACGGTGTTTGTCAAATCCATTGCCGAAAGGGTCTTGCCCACAATCTGCGCTGCCCACTTGGTTGCATACCTGCGTCCTGCCTTGAAGTCGAGCAAATGGCGCATGGTGTCCTGCGTCTCGAAGTCTGCACGGCGGATGTAACGCTGCGGAGTGTACTGCATAATGGCGTATTTGAACATATCTGAAAAGGGGATTAGAGGATGATACGTGTGAGGAATAGCATCGTCCAGAATAAGGCTCTCAGAAGCCAAAGGATGATGTTCACTACTGCCTTGAAGCAATACCACAGGATGCGGACTGCCCAAAGGATGATGCGGTATGCGATGACTGCGATAACCGCTGCTGTTGTCAATGTACTGTTGTATGCCATAATCTTTATTTTTTATGTGGATCCAGGAGCTGTGAAGTGAAGTTCCTAATGAACTAATTCCGTTTCCTTGAATCCACCGTTTTTTTTCTGCGTCTTCCTATCGCCGTTTGTTCGTTCCTGCGGCTCTCTCAAAGGTAGCAGAATTGGATTCGCAAAGTTTTTTCGGCGCACCCGGATTTTTCCGTGGCTCTCTGCTGCCATGACTTACGGCAGCAGATCATCACAAAGAGGCAGCCAGTCATATATTGCGCGCATGCGCATACAGGAAAAAAGTATTTAAAGGGTGACAGGGTGACAGAACGCCGATGTACAGGGCGTTTGCACCCTTTTCGGAGGGTGGCAGGGGTGACAGAAGGGTGACAGGCTGTAATACCCAAGAAAAAGGCCACCTCACACTTCTCTACAGGCTCCTGACGGTCAAATTCTCTCGAGAATTCAAGAGTGTGGCGGCTCGTGCCTTTGCACTGGCAGCCTCCTGCTCGCATGATCCTGCCCCTTGCTTTTAATTACTGACCCCACCTATGACCCCCTCTAACTCCCCCTGTAGGGGGAGGACAGATTGTACCGAAGGGCTAATCATCCCCCTTCTACAGGAGGGGTTAGGAGAGGGCTCTCCCTGTCACCCTTCTGACACCCTTGGCACCCTCTAAAAAGGGTGCAAACCCTTTGTGGCAGGCGGTTTTGTCACCCTTGCACCCTTTTTTACAAAAAATCCTATATAGCGTTTCTGATTCTCCGAGTGCCAGATACTCATTGACGTGGATGAGTCACCAGAGTACCTTCCGATGTTGACACTCATACGCTCTGCTGCCGTGTGCCATGGCAGCAGAGAGCCACGGAAAAATCCGAGTGCGCCAAAAATGGAGGCGGTAAGGAAACAGTTCTCCAAGAACCGCTATGAGTACGACCTGGCTTCGGCACAGGCCGTCAGTTCGATGTATGGGGTAGAACTGTTGCCCGACAATGTGGAAACCTGCCGCCAGCGGCTTTTTGACACATACCAGCAACTGTATAACCCTATGGGGGCTACCAGTTCTTCCTCCTGCAGGGGGGACAGAGGAGAGCTTTCTCCAGAGTTGACGCGGTGCATTCAGTTCCTCCTGAGGAAAAACATCCTTTGTGGCGATGCCCTGACGATGCTTCAGCAGGACGGACAGCCCATCACGTTTTGCGAATGGACATTCATCGGATTGAATGGCAAGGTGAAGCGGCGTGACTTTGAGTTGGCAGAGCTGCTGCGCAACGTGGAGTACGACAAGCCAAAGGCTGGCGAGGAGGGCCTGCTATTTGCAGATACCGGCGAGCCTACCTTTGTGCATCTGCCCAAACGCGAATTTCCCTTGACCGACTACCTAAAACTGCCCGACTATGAGTAAGTTTAGTTACAACCCTGATGTGCTGTCGTGCTTGGCCAACCTGAGCAACGACGAGGTGTTTACCCCGCCGCAACTGGCCAACCAGATGCTGGACATGCTGCCGCAGGAGCTCTTCAGCAGCCCTGACACTAAGTTCCTTGACCCTTGCACCAAGAGCGGCGTCTTTCTGCGGGAGATTGCCAAGCGGCTGATTGACGGTCTGGCTGACAAGATTCCCGACCTGCAAAAGCGTATCGACCACATCATGCACCACCAGATCTATGGCATCGCCATTACGCGGCTGACGTCGCTGATGAGCCGCCGGAGCCTCTATTGCTCGAAGGATGCCAGCGGCAAATACAGTCTATCACATTTCGACGATGCCGACGGTAATATCCATTTTGACGAAATCCTGCATACATGGCAGAACGGTAAGTGCCGTTACTGTGGTGCCAGCCAAGAGGTCTATGACCGAGGCGACGACCTGGAAACTCACGCCTACGAGTTTATTCACACAGATAACCCAAACGAACTATATAACAACATGACTTTCGATGTAATAATCGGTAATCCGCCGTATCAGCTTGGAGATGGTGGGAATAATGCAAGTGCAACTCCTATTTACAATTTGTTTGTCACTCAAGCTCGAAAACTGAATCCTTTACATCTTATCATGATAGTACCTTCCAGGTGGTATTGTGGAGGTCGAGGACTTGATGAATTTCGTAATATGATGCTTGAAGATGAAAGCCTCCAATATATTTATGATTATAAAAAGAGCGCAGACTGTTTTCCTGGAATAAGAAATGGAGGTGGTATTTGTTATTTTTTACGGAATGTTCACTATAAATCAGCATTAGTTAATATTGCAAATCACGTAGAAGGAGAAAAGGCTAATTGGGTGCAAAGAAAGAAGTTAGACTTTGGCCTCAATTTCTTTATTCGAGACAATAAGGTATATGAGATTGTAAAGAAAGTGAAGAAACAAAAAGAGTCTTCTCTCTCAGATATTGTATATTCACAAAAGCCATATGGCTTTAGAACAAACTTCACAGACTTTGTTGATACAGGAACAATAAAACTTTACACAAAGAAGTCGAAACGTGGCTACGAATATGTTACAGAAGAACAGATATCAAAAAATAAAAGTGATTTGCGCAAATGGAAACTTGTAACTTCAAGAAGTACATCTGTGCCAGAAGAAGATAATGGACAGGTGTTAAGAATGTCACAAACATTTATTGTAGAACCAATGGCTGTAGTTACAGAATCGTATATAGTTATATGTGTTTCAGACAATAAAGAAATAGTCGAGAATTGCTATTCATATCTTAAAACCAGATTCTTTAGGTTACTTTGCCAAATAACAATAGTTTCTCCAGACGTATCCCAAAGGACGTTCACACTAGTCCCCCTCCAAGACTTCAGCAAGCCATGGACTGACGAGGAACTCTACAAGAAGTACGGCCTGACGGACGAGGAAATCCAGTTCATAGAGTCGATGATTCGTCCGATGGAATGAATAACAAACAAATAAACAACGACCGGCGCTCTTTGACAAGATTTTGATAGGAAAATTTGGAAGTACTGAAAATTGTTAGTATATTTGCACCGAATTATAAGGTATAGCGATGTTGGTACTTCAAGATTGCATCAACAAGTTGACTGCTTTTAAGCAGACTTTTGGCAAGCAGTTCGGTATAACTAAACTCGGTATCTTCGGCTCAGTAGCGAGACAGGAGAATACTGAGCAAAGTGATATTGACATTGTCGTGGAAGTTGAAAAGCCTACACTCTCGTTGATGTATGAACTGAAGGAAAAACTCAAGGAACTATTTAATTGTGAAGTTGATTTGGTTAGGTTCCGCTCGACTCTTCGCCCTCTGTTTAAGTCTAATCTTTTAAACGATGCCGTGTATGTATAATGAAGATTTGGCAATAAGAGACAGACTGGAGGAAATCCTTGAATCTATTGAGCTGATTCAAGAATGGAGCAATGGAATGACCGACCTGCATGACTTCATGATTTCACCTGGCCGCGTGATGGCCTTCAATGCTTGAGTGATGAGACTACAAGTCATTGGTGAACATGTGGGCAAACTGATGAAAGAAGACAGTAAGCCTTTGGACAAATATACCGAAATACCTTGGCACGCAATATATGGGATGAGAAACATCATATCCCATGAATATGCAAATATTGACGAAGCAGTTGTCGTTTCGACTATCAATGACGATTTGCCTAAGTTGAAAACTGTTGTAGAAGAACTTCATAAGCAATACTCCTAATCATTTTCTTTCTCTGAGCGCCATAACAAAGAACAGTAGGTTATGGCAACAACACAGAATTATTTCCCACGGAAGTCGGAGTCGGCTCCGATGATTTATGCTTACGAGGATAAGTATGACCCACAGCTGAAGGGACTACTGAAGGTGGGCTATACCACTATTGGCGTGCAGGAGCGCGTGCGCCAGCAGTATAACATCGTGCGGCCTGGCGAACCTCCTTACCGCATATTGGTGGAAGAGAGTGCCATGCGCCAGGACGGTACGGCGTTTATGGATCACGATGTCCACCGGATGCTGGTGAAGATGGGGTGCCGGAACATTGAAGGCGAATGGTATCGATGCACGCCGCAACAAGTAAGGGCGGCCATCGTTGCCGTCAGGGAAAGGATAGACGTGGCGTGGAACCGCGACAAGACGTTCGGCATGCGCCCCGAACAGCAGAAGGCGGTAGACAAGACTGCGGCCTACTTTGACAGCTATCAATCGGAAGGTGGTCGTGTGCCTCACTTCCTTTGGAACTGTAAGATGCGTTTCGGCAAGACTTTTACTACCTATCAGCTGGCTAAGCGCATGGGCTGGAGCCGGGTGCTGGTGCTGACATTCAAGCCTGCGGTGGCTCATGCCTGGGAAGAGGACTTGATGACGCATGTTGACTTTGACGGTTGGCAGTTCGTGGCCCGTAGTCAGGAGGCAACCATTGACTATCAGTTTGAGCATGCCGACAAAGGGAAGCCTATCATCGTGTTTGGCTCGTTCCAGGACTTCCTTGGCAAGAATACTGCCAATGGCGGCATGAAACTGAAGCACGAATGGGCAAGGGCGTTCAACTGGGATTGCATCGTACTGGACGAATACCACTATGGTGCTTGGCGTGAGAATGCCAAGGAACTGATTGGAGTCAGCGAGGATTTGGGTAGCGAGATTGAAAATCCCGACTACTTCGACGAAGACTTGATTCCCATCACATCGAATCACTATCTTTATCTGTCAGGAACTCCTTTCCGTGCCATTGCCTCTGGCGAGTTTATCGAAGAACAGATTTACAACTGGACGTATTCCGACGAGCAGCGGGCTAAAGAGGAATGGGGCGACAAACCAGAAAATCCTTACGCCTCGCTGCCGAAGATGGTGCTGCTGACCTATCAGTTGCCGGCAGAAATATCACGAGTGGCAGAAGAGGGAGAGTTTGATGAGTTTGACCTGAACTCCTTTTTTGAGGCAGAAGGGAAGGGCGAGGATGCGGTGTTCAAACATCACGATGAGGTGCAGAAATGGCTCGACATGCTGCGAGGGCAGTATCTGCCAACCTCGGTCAACGACTTAAAAGCAGGGAACCGCAAGCCGCCTTTGCCATTCCTCAACGGCGACCTCTATTCGAACATGAACCATACGCTGTGGTTCCTGCCCAATGTGGCATCGTGCTTTGCCATGAGAAATCTGCTGAGGGAACTCCAGAATACGTTCTATCATGACTACCGCGTCGTGGTATGTGCCGGAACGAAAGCCGGAATAGGACAACAGGCTCTGCCGCCTGTGGAGAAGGCGATGTCGCACCCAGATCCGCTACATTGCAAGACTATTACGCTGACCTGCGGCAAACTGACAACGGGTGTTACCGTCAGGCCATGGACGGGCATCTTCATGCTCAGAGATACATCGTCGCCGGAAACCTATTTCCAGTCGGCCTTCCGTGTGCAGTCGCCGTGGACTGTCACCAATAGCGACGGCCTGCATCCGAACAAGGTGGAGATACTGAAGCAGGTGTGCTATGTGTTCGACTTCTCGCCCAACAGGGCTTTGCGTAAGGTGGCCGACTATTCTTGCCAGTTGAACGTGGAAGAAGGCAACCCGGAGAAGTGTGTCGATGACTTCATCAAGTTCCTGCCCGTGCTCTGTTACGAGAACGGGGTGATGAAAGCGCTTTCGGCAAGCGATGTGCTTGATATGGCCATGAACAACACGTCGGCAACGCTCTTGGCACGCCGCTGGGAGAGTGCCCTGCTGGTGAATGTGGATAACTTCACGCTCCAGCGACTGATGAATAATAAAGAGGCGATGGCGGCCCTGATGAAGATAGAGGGGTTCCGCTCGCTGAATCAGGATATTGAGACCATCATCAACAAGACGGATGCTATTAAGAAAAAGAAAAAAGAACATGAGGAAGGACTCACTAAACATGAGAAAAAGGAACTGACGGAGGCTGAAAAGGAAATCAAGAGCAAGCGGCGCCAGATACAGGAAAAACTGATGAAGTTTGCCACACGCATTCCAATCTTTATGTATCTGACAGACTACCGGGAATACTCGCTTAAGGATGTCATCCTGCAATTGGAACCGAGGCTGTTTGAGCGTGTGACGGGACTGACCAAGCAAGACTTTGCCCTGCTCGTCAGCCTGAATGTGTTCAACGAGGCTCTGATGAACGATGCCGTCTATAAGTTTAAGCGCTATGAAGACAGCAGTTTGGGTTATGCGGGCATTGACAGGCATGAAGGAGAAAAGTTGGTTGGCGGTTACAGTACAGTCATAACGGTAGAGGAGTATCGTGGCGAACTCGCGTCAGGTGCATGAGAAGCGTTCTTTTCCCGGCAAGAAAAAAACATGAAAAATATTGCGGAAATATTTGGTGGTTTCAGATTTTTTTTGTACCTTTATAACATCTTAAAAAGCGGGAAGCGGCGACCCGGTGCAGTTCGTCGCACACATTTCTAATACCATGAAAAACACTTACAAAGATGGCAAGAAATGAGATTACCTTTCTGGTAAATGTTCGCAAGAACAACAACACGGCCTCGCGCGGCTACGGCAAGTACTACGGCGAGGCAGAGACGGTGGAGCCGCTGACCCTGAAGGGCTTTGCGCGCCACATGACCAGCCACGGCAAGCTGGCTTCGTATGAGATGGTGGTGCTGGTGCTGCAGCAGCTGGTGTCGTGCATGCGCGAGATGATGGTGCAGGGGCAGTCGGTGAAGCTGGACGGCCTGGGCACGTTCTATCCCAGCATCGAGTCGAAGGGCTCGAACACGCCTGAGGGCTTCACGCCTCAGGAGCACATCCAGGGCGTACACATGCGCTTCCAGCCCGAGGGTATCAAGGGCGAGGAACTGACGTCGCGCAAGCTGATGGAGGACTGCGTGTTTGAGATGCACGACCTCATCGAGACGAAGTACAAGATGATTGACGGCAAGCGCCGCTCCTACCAGGACCGCAAGGCGCTGAGTTCGCTGGCCGTGCGCGATGCCGAGGCTGATCCGGAGCCTTAGGCCGTGAGCCTCCGGCGGGCCTTGAGCCTCTGACGGGCTGAGGTGCAAGAGACACAAGACGCAGATGCCCCCTCCTGACATGTGTTGGGAGGGGGCATTTTGCGTGGCGGGCTGATGCTTGTGCGGGTGGCTGGTCTGCGCCCGGGGTGGGGTGCAGGCTATGCCAGGCAGAAGTCGAGCTGGCTGGCTATGAGCTCCTTGTCCAGGTGCTGGCCTATGAAGACGAGCTTCTGCATGCGGTCGCCGTACTCGTCGTCCCAGTCGCGCAGCAGGCCGGGGGTCTGCTCCATGAACTGCTGCAGCTCGTCGGCGGGCATGGTGGCATACCACTGGCCGGCGTTGCGCAGGTTGACCTGGCGGCCGGCCTGCTCGAAGACGTAGCAGATGTCGGGCTCGTCCTTGAACCAGCAGATGCCCTTGGCGCGGATGATGCCCTTGGGCCACTTGCGGGCCACGAACTCGTCGAACAGTCCGATGTTGAACGGGCGGCGGGCATAGTAGACGTAGGTGCCTATGCCGTATTCCTCGGCCTCGCCCTCGTCGTGGTGATGGTGATGGTGGTGGTGCTCATGTTCATGCTCATGCTCATCGTTATCGTTATCGTTATCGTTATCGTTATCGTCCTCGTCATCGTCATCGTCATCGTCATCATGCCGTTCCACCTCTTGTATCCATGTGGCTGAGGTGGCCACTTCGTCGAAGTCGAACATGCCGGTGCCGATAATCTTGTCGAGGTCTACATCGCCATAGTTGCAGTCGATGATTTCTGCCTTGGGCTGTATCTCGCGGCAGATGCTGCGTATGCGTCCCAGTTCGTCGGCAGTCACCTCGCCGGCCTTGTTGAGCAGGATGATGTTGCAGAACTCTATCTGCTGGATGACGAGGTTCTCAATGTCCTCGTCGTCGATGTCGGGGCGTTTCAGGCTGAGGCCGCTGCCAAACTCGTCGCGCATGCGGAGGGCGTCGACCACGGTGACGATGGCGTCGAGGCGGGGCTGGACGGCCATGTCGGGCACCATCTGGGGAATGCTGCAGATGGTCTGGGCGATGGGGCCGGGCTCGCAGATGCCGCTGGCCTCGATAACGATGTAGTCGAAGCGCTGCATCTGGATGATGTCCTCAAGCTGCTTCACCAGGTCCATCTTCAGCGTGCAGCAGATGCAGCCGTTCTGGAGGGCCACGAGCGAGTCGTCCTGCTGGTTGACGACACCACCTTTCTCTATAAGGTCAGCGTCGATGTTCACCTCGCCAATGTCGTTGACGATGACGGCAAACTTGATGCCTTGGCGGTTGTTGAGTATGCGGTTTAGTAAAGTTGTTTTACCGCTGCCCAGGTAGCCTGTCAGCAGCAGTACGGGTATTTCCTGATTCATGGGTTTGTTACCAGTTATAAATAGTAGATTGAAAATTGTGAATTGAAAATCATACAAGTTCCACCTTGTTGATGTCCTGCTCTTTCTCGCAGTAGTGGCAGGTCAGCACGCCGTTGGCCACGTGGAAGTGTGTCGGCATGGGCTCGTTGTTGGTGATGCACTTGGGGTTGTTGCACTTCACGATGCCGCGTATCTCGCTCGGGGTCTCAACGGTCTTCTTCTCTACCACCTCGTAGTCGCGTATGATGTTGAGGATGACCTTGGGAGCCACGACCGAAAGGCGTGAGATTTCGTCGTCGGTAAAGAATTTGTCGGACACTTTGATAATGCCCTTATTCCCAACCTTTTGCGACGGGTAGTTTATACCAATGGTTACGGGTGTCTTCAGGTCGAAGAGCCCCAGCAGCGAGGCTACCTGATAGGTCTTGTCGGCGGGTATGTGGTCGATAACGGTGCCGTGCTCAATGGCAGCAACCAGACGTTCTTTTTTGTTCATAGTCTATTCAATCGTAAATCGAAAATCGTAAATCGAAAATCAGTAAATCGTAAATCAGATAATGGTTTTGTCGTTACGTACTTCGTCGAGGCTGATGCCCAGCACGTCGCAGAAGATGGCCTCGCGGGCAAAGAGTCCGTTGCCGGCCTGCTGGATGTAGTAGGCGTGTGGGTTGTCGTCAACCTCGTAGGCTATCTCGTTGACGCGGGGTAGGGGGTGCAGTATCTTCATGTTGGGCTTGGCCAGCCGCAGCATGTCGTTGTTGAGAATGTAAACATTCTTGACGCGCTCGTACTCCATCAGGTCAGAGAAGCGCTCCTTCTGCACGCGGGTCATGTAGAGGATGTCGGCATCGGCAATGACCTTCTCGTTGAAGGCCGTGTGCTCCTGGTACTTGATGCCCTGGCTCTCGCAGTAGAGTTTGTACTCCTTGGGCATCTGAAGCTCCTTGGGCGCCACGAAGTGGAACGTGGGGTTGAAGTGGCGCATGGCCATGAGCAGCGAGTGGACGGTGCGGCCATACTTCAGGTCGCCCACCATGTAGATGTTCAGGTTCTCGAGCGTGCCCTGGGTCTTGTAGATGCTGTACAGGTCGAGCATGCATTGCGAGGGGTGCTGGTGGGCACCGTCGCCGGCGTTGACGATGGGCACGGGGGCCACCTCGGAGGCGTAGACGGCTGCTCCCTCGATGTAGTGGCGCATGACGATGACGTCGGCATAGTTGGACACCATCAGGATGGTATCTTTCAGCGTCTCGCCCTTGGTGCCGCTGGTAATCTTCGGGTCGGCAAAGCCGATGACGCGCGCGCCAAGGCGGTTGGCGGCTGTTTCAAACGAAAGGCGGGTGCGGGTGCTGGGTTCAAAGAAGAGGGTGGCGACGACCTTGCCCTTGAGCAGTTCACGGTTGGGATGCCTCTCAAACTCTTCTGCCATCTCAATCATGTAGAGGATCTTCTCGCGCGTGAGATCGGCAATGGTGACAAAATTATGCTTTTCCATCGTTGTTTTTGGTGTTTGATGGGGCAAAATTACACATTATTTCCCGATTTCGTGTGATTATTTCTGAGATTTTTGTATTTTTGCACCGAAATTATGAAATTATGAGAAAGTTTTTCGTTCGTTTCCTTTGGGCTCTGCTTATTGCAGGCGTCATAACAGCCGCCTTTGCCTTTTACGGAATCAAGGAGGGATGGATAGGATACATGCCGCCGATAGAAGACCTGCAGAACCCCATCAACCGCTATGCCACACAGGTGTATTCGGCTGACGGCAAGATATTAGGTACATGGAGTTCAGACCGCGGCAACCGCGTCATGGTGGACTACTCGAAACTGCCCAAATCGCTGGTACAGGCCCTAGTGGCAACAGAGGATGTGCGCTTCTACGAGCATTCGGGCATCGACTTCTATGCCCTGGGGCGTGCCGTCGTCAAGCGCGGACTGATGGGACAGAAGTCGGCAGGTGGCGGCTCTACCATCACGCAGCAGCTGGCCAAGCAGCTCTTCACCGAGAAGCCGGCACACACATCGCTGGAACGACTCCTGCAAAAGCCCATCGAATGGGTCATCGCCGTAGAGCTGGAGCGCAACTATACGAAGGACGAGATCCTGACCATGTATCTCAACAAGTTCGACTTCCTCCATAATGCCGTGGGCATCAAGGTGGCTGCCAATACCTATTTTAATAAAGAGCCCCTTGACCTGACGCTCACAGAGTCGGCCACGCTGGTGGGACTCTGCAAGAATCCGTCGTACTATAACCCCGTGCGATTCGCAGAACGAAGCCGCGAGCGCCGCAACGTGGTTCTCTCGCAGATGGCCAAGGCCGGATATATCACCCAGGAGGAGTGTAAGAGCAAGCAGGCAGAGCCGCTGACGCTCAACTTCCACGTGGCCGACCACAAGCAGGGCGTGGCAGTCTACTTCCGCGACTTCCTGCGGCGCTATATGATGGCCAAGAAGCCCATACCGTCTGACTATCCGTCGTGGGGTGCCGTCAAATACCATATCGACAGCATCAACTGGGAAACCGACCCCCTGTATGGCTGGTGTAACAAAAATACGAAGAAGGACGGCACACCGTATAACATCTATACCGACGGACTGAAGGTACACACTACCATCGACACGCGCATGCAGAAATATGCCGAGCAGGCCTGCTACGACCACGTCGTGAAATACCTGCAGCCGGCATTCACCAAGGAGAACAGCAGAAAACCAACGGCCCCGTTCTCAAACAAACTTACTACGGCTGAAGTCAGGAAAATACTGATGCGGTCTGTCAGGCAGAGCGACAGGTACAGATCCATGAAACAGGCCGGGGCTGACGATGACGAAATAGAGAAGGCGTTCAACACCAAGACGGAGATGTCCATTTTCACCTATCATGGCGAGGTGGACACGCTCATGACACCACTCGACTCTATACGCTACCTGAAGTCGTTCCTCCGTACAGGATTCGTCAGCATGGACCCCAAGAACGGACATGTCAAGGCGTATGTCGGCGGACTCGACTTCACACACTTTGCCTACGACATGGTGATGGACGGACGCCGGCAGGTGGGCTCAACCATCAAGCCCTTCCTCTATTCGCTCGCCATGGAGAACGGATTCTCGCCCTGCGACGTGGCTCCCAACGTGCAACAGACCTACATCGTGGCAGGAAAACCCTGGACGCCGCGTAACGGCAGCCACTCACGCTACGGAGAAATGGTGACCCTGAAGTGGGGGCTGCAGCAGTCGAACAACTGGATTTCGGCCTACCTCATGAGCAAGCTCAATCCCGACGCCTTTGTGCAACTGCTACACGAGTACGGCATCAACAACCCGGAGATACACCCCTCGATGGCTCTCTGCCTGGGCCCCTGCGAGATAACCGTCGGCGAGATGGTCAGCGCCTATACCACCTTCGTCAACCACGGCATCAGGGCCGCCCAGATGTTTGTCACAAAGATTGAGGATAACGAAGGCAATGTGGTGGCTAACTTCCAGCCGCGCATGAACGAGGTCATCAGCGACGAGGCTGCCTGCAAGATGCTCTACATGCTCAAGGCCGTCGTCGACGGAGGTACAGCCAGCCGACTGCGCTTCAGATATGAACTGAAAGGTGAACTGGCAGGAAAGACCGGCACCACCAACAACAACAGCGACGCATGGTTCATGGGACTGACACCCGACCTGGTGTCAGGATGCTGGGTAGGCGGCGACGACCGCGACATACACTTCGACAGCATGGCAATGGGACAGGGTGCATCCATGGCTCTGCCCATCTTTGCATACTATATAAAAAAGGTGTATGCCGACAAGCAGTTGGGCTACAGCGAGAATGCGGTCTTCGACCTCGATGAGGGCTACAATCCTTGCGAATTCATGCCTGACGCTGATGAGGGAAACGATATTGAAGAGGTTTATGAATAGCAATATACTTATGTTTGGACTCGGAATGCAGGAAGTGCTCGTCATAGCACTCATTGTACTCTTGCTCTTTGGCGGCAAGAAAATACCAGAACTGATGAAGGGACTGGGCAAGGGCGTCAAAAGCTTTAAAGAGGGCATGAAGGAAATAGAAGACGATACTTCATTACCCAAGAACCGTGAGTGATTCCTCAGAGTATGCAACGTTTTGGGACCATCTTGATGAGTTGCGTGGGCGACTCATCAAGATGGTAGCAGTCGCTGTGGTCATGGCGGTCATCGCCTTCATACTGAAAGAGCCGCTCTTCAAAATCATACTCGCACCCAAAAGCAACGACTTCGTCACGTCACGCCTGCTGGGATTCTCAAACTATTCTATACAACTCATTAATACCGGACTGACAGAGCAGTTCATGGTACACATGCGTGTGGCCATGTACGTAGGATTGCTGGCTGCTCTACCTTATATTATATATCAGCTCTTCTGCTTTGTCTCGCCAGGACTCTATGAACGCGAACGGCGTTACGCCGTATGGCTCGTCGGCTCGTCATATATCATGTTTATGCTGGGAGTCGTGCTCAACTACCTGCTCATATTCCCCTTGACGGTACGTTTCCTCGGCACATACCAGGTGAGCGCCGACGTGGCCAACATGCTGACCCTGCAGTCGTATATCGATACCCTCATAGGCATGAGCTTTATGATGGGAGTCATCTTCGAACTGCCAGTCGTCTGCTGGCTGTTGGGACGCATGGGCATCATCAATGGCACCATGATGGCCACTTACAGGCGCCATGCCATCGTGGCCATACTGGTCATCGCCGCCATCGTCACTCCAACAACCGATGTGTTCTCCCTGTTTGTAGTCGCTCTGCCCATCTGGATGCTCTACGAAACCAGCATTTTCCTCGTAAAAACGGCAAAATTGTAAATAAACGCGAAAATCTTTCGTATTTTTGAAAAATAATTGCCGAAATATTTGGAGGGTAACGTAAAAGTGTGTACCTTTGCACCCGCTTTCGCTCAATAACGGGCGGGGCGCCAAAAGAAAGAGTTCTTTGAAAGATTTACATAAACAGACAAGTAGTACAAGAAGCGAGTACTTCCTTTGTGGAGTACTTGGGTAGAAAGTAACGAACTGTCAATTGATAGAGAAGGATAGTAGTCCTTGAGCACAGAGAATTTCCCTTAGTGGAAAGAAGATATTTTTACAATGAAGAGTTTGATCCTGGCTCAG
>CAMYZO010000081.1 GCA_947303855.1 uncultured Prevotellaceae bacterium | reverse complement strand
CTTGCCTGTAAAGAGAGTCAGTTCCTGAGCACTACATACATTTTCGGCATATAACATTGTGACAAGCCATGATACTCTTAAAAAAGACAAAAGCAGTGGCATAAATGAGAATCGTTTCTTCATTATTGCTTGGATTTAGGAATAAGAAAAGGCGTGAAACCATCCGATGCTTATTCCCTAATCTGGCACCGCCAAGCGCCATGTACATAAACAAGCACTGATATAGCCCACGCCCTATCGGGCATGAACCTCAGCATACTTGTTCTCATGTACGAAGTTTGGCGGTTTCGATTAGGGGAGAACAAGAGCAGAAAGCTCAAGTATCTAAAAAGTAAAGCGGACGGGACTCTGACGCACAATTCCTATTCAGGTTAATAGTTAAATGTGTTTGTTTGTCCCTTTGGGGAGCGCGGTGCCTGGCACCATCGGCCTCCCCTTCACTCGTACTGTTGCTATGTCATAGTCACTTCTCGTTTAAAAGGTTTTCTCATTATTTGTCGTCAAAAAATTGATTCGATAGTCTTGTCAACTATTTCGTTGAAATACTTTTCCTTGATGGAACCAAGTCGCCGATAGATGTCGCGTTAAAAGTTCACTTCGACAATATCTCTTTGATGGTATTTCATAAGTAACGCGCAATAACGTGTGACATACTCTTCTTTGAGTGATTCAAGAATGCTTCTATTACTTCACGATTCTCCTGCTTCTCGTCCAAAGTAGGTTCGATGGCGTCAGGTAATTGTTGCGAGAACAACCCCGTTGCCAATAAGGCAGCAAGCTTTCGCCGGGCAAGAGTGTTGTTTTGATCGTAAGATAATGTAACAGTACACATGATTGTTCGCTTTTTGGTTTTTCGCCCGCATAGATAATGAAAAAAGCCGAAAGTGCAAAACTTTCGGCAGAATTATTTATTGCAACGCGTAGCGGCTACTGGTCGGGATTCTCGACAAAGCCCTGATACTCGGGGACGAGGGCGGACATGACGCTGTCGTAGGCCTGGCGGAGGGTGGCGTTGACATTGTCGGGACCCTGGCCGACGGGGTAGATGGGCTGGTGGATGGTGAGGCGCAGGGGATGCCACGTGACGAAGTGCCAGTCGCGCATACGCGGCAGAATATCAAAGGAGCCGTTGATGGTCAGGGGTACGACGGGCAGTTGCAGCTCGTCGGCCAGGGCGAAGGCTCCCTTGCGGAACACGCCCATGTGGCCGGTGAAGGAGCGGGCTCCTTCTGGGAACACGACGACGGAGTAGCCCTGCTGCAGGATGCGGCGCGCATCGTCGTAGGTTTTCTTAATCTTGCTGACACCCCGCTTGTCGACCATAATCTGATGGCTGCGACGGCAGGCGAAGCCCACGAATGGAATCTTGTTGATCTGGTGCTTCATCATCCACTTGAAGTTGCGGCCCAGGAAGCCATAGACGAGAAAGATGTCGAAAGCTCCCTGATGGTTGGCTACAAAGACGTACGACTGGTTGCGCTCCAGGTTCTCACGCCCTTCAACCTTGACGGGTATCAGCAGTGTGCGCAGGATGATTTTGGCCCACCACCGGCCGGGGTAGTAGCCCCAGAAATGACCGTTGCCGATGGCACAGCCAATGCCCACTTCCAGAGCCGTGACGATGGTGATGACGATGACGACAGGTATGCCTATCAGCAACTGATAGATGCAATAGAGGATATGCAGCAGATTCTTCATAGCACTTGCTTATTGTGATTTTTTTCTTTTTAAGGTGATGACGACAATCTCAGGCCGGACGCCGACGCGGAAGGGAACAACGCCGCTGAGTCCCGTTGACACGTTCATGGCGCGATGGCCGATGTGGTACATGCCGCTGTGCTCTTGATAGTTAAAGGCGGCGGGCGAAAGACCCAGCAGCGACAGCTGTCCACCGTGGGTGTGGCCGCTGAGGGTGAGCTGGGCATGACATTCAGGCAGAATCTTGCGGCGCCAGGCCGTAGGGTCGTGCTCGAGCATGACGATGAAGGTCTGCCTGCTGAGGCCGTAAAGTGCATGGTTGATATTGCCCAGTTGTGGGAAACGGCCCTCGCCGTCGTTCTCCATGCCGGCAATGACTATGGAGTCGTTGCCCCGGCGGATGATGCGGTGGTGGTTGCTCAGCAGGCACCAGCCCATCTTGCTTTCCAGCGAGGTAGTAGTCTCCAGCAGGTCCATCTTCGTGTAGGGGTCGCAGTCAACATACATGGGGTAGTCATGATTGCCCAATACCGCGAAGACGCTGTCGCGGGCCTTCAGGCGTGACAGTTGCTCCACGTAGGGCGTGATGTCGTCGGGCAGTTTGTTCTGCAGGTCGCCGGTAAAGACGATGAGGTCGGCCTGCTGGGCTATGATGCTGTCGATGGCACGTTCCAGGAGCGGTTGGCGCCAGCCTGTGTAGGAGGCAACATGGGCGTCGCTGAAGTGCAGGATGCGGTAGCCGTCGAAGGCTTCGGGCAGGTCGGCAGAGACAAACTCCTCATGGCGGACGGTGAGCTGTCGTGGGGTGATGAAGATACCGTCGATCAGCAGGAGCCATAGCGCCAGCACGAGCAGCAGCCATACGCGACGCAGCCAGCGGCGACGGGTGAAGTGGCGTATCAGCAGGAGCACCAGCGAGACGAAGCAGGCAGCACCGGCCATGATCCACAGGTAGGTGTCGGGGTTGAGCAGTATCAGGAGCATCGGGATGTTCATAAGTTTCCTCCTAAGAATTTACGCATGAGTTCCAGTGGCAGACCGCGCCGGCGGGCATAGTCGGCCAGCTGGTCGTAACCAATCTTTCCGACAGAGAAGTGGCGGGCTTCAGGGAGCGACAGCATCAGACCGCTGACGCTGGCATGCGGTTTCATGGCACCGCTCTCTGTCAGGCGGATGCCTATCTGCTTCATGTCGAGCAGCTCGTCGAGGACGAAGTTGAGGCTGGTGTCGGGCAGTGATGGGTAGCCCACGGCAGGACGGATGCCCTTGAAGTGCTCCTGTTGCATCTCGGCAATGGATAACTGTTCGTCGGGGACATAGCCCCAGTAGCGGCGCCGTACCTCCTCGTGCAGTCTCTCGGCAGTGGCCTCTGCCAGGCGGTCGGCCAGCAGCTGCATCATCATCTTCTCATACGGGTCGCCGTCGAAGTCGGTCTCCATGCCCTGGTCGACAGAAGTGACGAAGACGCCGATTTCTGATGTCTGATTTCCTGTCTCCGATTGGCGGTTTATGAAGTCGGCCAGACAGAGATAGTCGCTGCCTTGTTGCTGTTGGCGCAGGCAAGGTATCCTCGTTTCTCGTTTCTCGTTCCTCGCATCCTGACCCTCCACAACGATGTCCTCGCCTTCGCTGTAAGCCTTGAAGAGACGGAAGACGGCGTGGGTGCGGTAGCGTCCGGCATAGCGCTGTAGCCGCTGCTCGGCCTCGGCCTGCAGCTGCTCACGCTCAGGCAGCGACATGCGGCTGCTGCCCCAGGCATGGAAGAAGTATATCCAGTTAATATAAGGTGAAACGTCACCTATGTCATAGTCGAGTGTCATGCGTCGTGATTGAAACATAAGGGTTCGCCCACGTAGGAGGTGTCGACATATCCTTTCTGGTAGACGGTGTAGCCGTTGCAGAGGGTACGTTCCACACGCCACAGATAGGTATGGCCCTCCATGGGGCTCCAGCCGCACTTGCTCAGGATGCAGTCGCGGGTGACCGTCCAGGCATGGCCGGGACGTACCAGCACGATGTCGGCCCGATAGCCCGGCCGCAGGAACCCGCGCTGACAGATGCCAAACAGGCGGGCGGGATTATGGCACATGAGGTTGACAAGCTGGGTGAGCGTCAGCACGCCGTGGTCTACCAGTTCGAGCATGGTGACGAGCGAGAACTGCAGCATGGGCATGCCGCTGACGGCACGCGCACAGCCGCCCTCCTTCTGGCTGAGCAGATGGGGGGCATGGTCGGTGCCGACGACTGTGATACGCCCGTCGGTCAGGGCTTGCTGCAGGGCTTCGCGGTCAGCCTCGGTCTTGATGGCGGGGTTGCATTTGATGCGCGTGCCCAGCTGGGCGTAGTCGCGGTCGCAGAAGTAGAGGTGGCTGACGGTAGCCTCGGCAGTGATGCTGCCCGGTGTACTATGTTGCGTATCGTCCTGAAACAGTTCCAACTCTTTCGCCGTACTGATATGGGCTACGTGCAGTCGGGCGTGGTGCTTCCTGGCCAGACTGACGGCCAGACGGGTGCTCGCGTAGCAGGCTTCGGTGCTGCGGATTTCGGGGTGGTGGCGCACGCCGGGGTCGTCGCCATAGCGCTCCTTGGCCAGGGCCATGTTGCGGTTGATGATGGCCGTGTCTTCGCAGTGGGCCATGATGGGCATGCCGGCCGTGGCGAAGATGCGGTCGAGAGCCTCCTGGCGGTCGACAAGCATGTTGCCCGTGGAGGAGCCCATGAACAACTTGATGCCGGGGATGCGGCTGCGGTCGAGCAGGGGGAAGAGCGTGCTGTTGTCGTTGGTGGCGCCGAAGAAGAAACTGTAGTTAACGTGGCTTTTCGTGGCGGCCAGCCGGAATTTCTCGTCAAGGGCCTCAAGCGTGGTTGTCTGCGGCACGGTGTTAGGCATGTCGAAGTAGCTGGTAATACCGCCGGCAGCTGCAGCCTGGCTCTCTGTGTCGATGTCGGCCTTGTCGGTCAGTCCCGGCTCGCGGAAGTGTACGTGGTCGTCGATGATGCCCGGCAGAATGAAGCATCCCGAAGCGTCTATCGTCTCATCGACAGACACCTCGGGACATGTGTTGCCTTCGGTAATGGTCAGTATGTTGCTACCGTCGACGACGATGCTGCCGTCGAACGTCCTGCCTTCATTGACAATGGTGCCGCCCTCAATCAGTAGTCTCATCCGTCTCCGTCTTAGGAACGTTGGTCAGTGGGGGCTGCGGGCCTTTTGGCGGCATCTCCTCCTCGTGCAGGCCGTTCTGGCGTGCCTGATTCTCAGTGGCCACCTGGTAGAAGTCCTTCACGTAAGGGTCGTTCTTGAATTTGTCGGTGGCCTTACTCATGATGAACTCTATCTGCGGCGTCAGCATGGGATAGCGGAAACCGCTGGTCATCATCATGAAAACACCGGGGCCGAGCACATTGTCGAAGTTCTCGATGATGAAGTTGGTTACCAGACTGTCCTCGCGGCGGGCTATCTCATTGCCCTCCATGCTAAGCTGCTGGTTGATGATGGCCTCGTCGATGCCTTCAAGCAGCATCTGGCTCTGCTTGTGCGGCAGTTCGGCCATCTGGTTGTTTAACTGGTTGTGGAAGTCGATGAACTCATAGAGCCGGTCGTTGAGCGGCGTACCGCCGACTGTCTGCGACGCATTGTCAATCTTGATGTTAATCTCACCTTTTTCCAGCACCACGGGCATAATGCTCTCTTCATCCATGAAGAGGTTGGCCATGCGGACGGTGTCGAGCAGTCCGGCAAAGCGGAACTGGCCGTGTACCACCTCGCATGAGTCAATGCTTTTGAGCTCGTTGTCCTTGATGGCTTTCAGGTAGAGTTTGCTGCCGTCGAGGGCCGAAACTGATGATGCACCCTGCACCGAGTAACTCTCGGCACATGATGCCAGGGCGCTGGCGACGACCAATGCGTAGACTATCTTATTCATAGAGTTGTTTTTTCAAGACGCTGCAAATGTACAACGTTATATTGAAGTACGGAAAAAAATTTGCGCAATTTAAAACAACCATGCAATCTTTTATAGTTTTTTGACCTCTTTTTCAAGTTCATGGCTAATTCTGTGGGTAGTGTACAGTTGCAGAATGGCTGCTATGAGCAGGGTGACAACCCACTTGTTGTAGACGTATTGCAGATAGGTGAGATGATCAATATGGAACACGTTGCCCTGGCTGGCAAACATCAGCACGGCCGATAGGAGGAAGAGGATGTCGCTGAGCAGCATGATGCGGCGCAGGCGGCGGATGGTGAGGCTGGGGCCCTCGTAGCGTTGCAGCATCTGCATCGACGTGAAGCCGACGGCCCCTATGGCGTAGAGGTAGGGTGCAACGGTCCATCCGGGCAGACTGGCCCCGGCGCCGACTACCATCAGGGTGGCGCCTGTCAGGAAGATGGCGTTCTGCCAGCTATTCAGTTGTCTCATCGTCGCTGGCAATAAACTGTGGTGAACGGTCATCGTCGCTCAGTACGAAGATGTCCTCGTCGTCGTGTTTCATGAAATAGCGCTCGCGGGCTATGCGCTCCATGGCCTTGGGGTTGCGGTTCAGTTCCCTGATTTTGCGCATGTCGGCCTTTGCCTGCTCGTTATACTTGTTAATCTCGTCAGCCAGTTCGCCTATATACTGCTTGTTGCGTATATGGGCCAGCAGGCTGTTGTCGCCGACAGCGCCTACCAGGATAACGCCAATGATGGAAATGACGCCGTACTTGACAAACGGCAAATGCCAGATGCGGACGACGGCCGACAAGAAATTCTTCATCAATTTCATAATATGTTCTCTTGCTTTTTGCTTACTTATGCTAATTCTAATTCGAACGTCTGGCGCAGCTTTTCTACTGCCGGGTAGGTCTTGGTAAGTTCTACAAACTGCTCGCTGCGCGACAGTATCTTTACATCCTCAGGATGCTCTTCGATGGCGATGGTCAGTTCGATGAAACTGTTGTGCAGATACATCTTCAGCGTGGCAACGATGCTGCCCTTGATTTTCTCCATGTCCTCCTTGATGAGCTCATTGCCTACCGTCACCGTTATTTTGGGAATTTCGGTGATAACGGGGGTCATGTTCTTCATACGGCTGGAGATGCCTGCCAGTTTCTGGGGCATGCGGTTGCACATCGCCATCCATTGCAGTTCCAGGTCGTCCTGAGTGAAAGCGGCCTCCTCCTGCTGACGGTCGGAGGAGCCGGTGCCGGGAGTGCCCGGCAGGATGGTCATCTTGGCAGAAGACATCTTGCGCAGATTGCTCCATGACATTCCCAGCGAGCCGACTTTCAGCTTTGGCTGGGGCTTCTGTGGGCTCTGAGCGTTCTCAGCCGTCTGTGCCGTCTGGGTGCTCTGAGCCTTCGTCTGACCAGCGGGTGCAGCCACGGCTACCTGCGGGGCCGTTTTGCGGGGCTGTGCCTGCTGTATCAGGTGCTTGAACAGGGATTTTAATCGTCTGGGCCTACGCCCACTGCCAGGCGCGTCGTCGGGCTGCGTTATCTGTGCTACCTCTATCAGCGTCAGCTCTACCAGCAGGCGTTTGTTGGACGACTGCCGGTAGCCCAGGTCGCACTGGTTCATCAGCTGCAGGGCTTTGTAGAGGAATGTTGTGGGGCACTTCTCGGCCTGCTTCTGGTAGTTTTCGCGCTGCTTCTGGCTCACCTCAAGCAGTGGTAGCGTCTGTGCGTCCTTAGCCATCAGCACGTTGCGCACGTGCTTGGCCAGGCCCTGTATGAGCAGTCCGCCGTCGAAACCCTTGTTGATGATGTCGTTGAGCAGCACCATCGCCTCCGACACCTTGTTCTCCAGGGCGTAGTCTACCAGCCGGAAGTAGTGTTCCGAATCCAGCACGTTCAGGTCTTCTATCACCTTCTGATAGGTGATGTCGCCCTGACAGAACGAAGCGGCCTGGTCGAAGATGCTGAGTGCGTCGCGCATGCCGCCGTCGGCCTTCTCGGCAATGACGGCCAGCGCCTCCTCTTCATACTTGATACCCTCCTTCTCAGCCACATGCTTCAGGTGGGCCACGGTGTTCTGCACCGTCATGCGCTCAAAGTCGTAAATCTGACAGCGGCTCAGGATGGTAGGCAGAATCTTGTGCTTCTCGGTGGTGGCCAGGATAAAGATGACGTGTGCCGGCGGCTCCTCCAGCGTCTTGAGGAAGGCATTGAAGGCAGCGGTTGAGAGCATGTGCACCTCGTCGATGATGAACACCTTGTAGCGTCCCAGCTGGGGCGGTATGCGTGTCTGCTCCATCAGCGTCTTGATGTGCTCCACCGAGTTGTTCGAGGCGGCGTCGAGCTCGAAGATGTTCAGCGAGCGCTGCTCGTTGAACGACTGGCACGACTCGCACTCGTTGCAGGCCTCGCCGTCGCTGGTGGGGTTCTGGCAGTTGATGGCCTTGGCGAAGATGCGGGCACAGGTAGTCTTGCCTACGCCCCGGGGGCCGCAGAACAGGTAGGCATGAGCCAGCTTGCCTGTCTTGACGGCGTTTTTCAGCGTCGTCGTCAGGGCCGCCTGGCCTACCACCGTGTCGAACGACATCGGCCGGTATTTTCGTGCGGAAACGATATATTCTTCCATAGTCTTTTTCTGTTTGCGCTTGCAAAGATAATACTTTTTGGCGACTTAGTAGCGTAACGGTCAGTTAAAGGGAGTTAATTCTATACGCTGACGTCGGCTTTGATGTGGGGCCAGGGGTCGTAGTCTTCCAGCTGGAAGTCCTCGTAGCGGAAGTCGAAGAGCGACTTGATGTCGGGGTTGAGCACCATACGGGGTAGGGGACGCGGCTCACGCGTCAGCTGCAGCCGGGCCTGGTCCAGGTGGTTCAGGTAGAGGTGGGTGTCGCCGGTGGTGTGGATGAAGTCGCCGGCCCTGTAGCCCGTCACCTGTGCCATCATCTGCAGCAGCAGGGCGTAGCTGGCAATGTTGAACGGCACGCCGAGGAAGGTGTCGGCGCTGCGCTGGTAGAGTTGCAGGCTCAGCCGGCCGTTGGCCACGTAGAACTGGAAGATGGTGTGGCAGGGCGGCAGGGCCATCTTGTTCACCTCAGCCACGTTCCAGGCCGAGACCATCATGCGGCGCGAGTTGGGGTTGTTCTTCAGCTGGTCGATAACCATCTGTATCTGGTCGATGGTGCCCCCTTCGTAGTCGGGCCACGAGCGCCACTGGTGGCCGTAGACGGGACCCAGTTCTCCGTCGGCATCGGCCCATTCGTTCCAGATGCGCACGCCGTGCTCCTGCAGCCAGCGTACGTTGGTGTCGCCACGCAAGAACCACAGCAGCTCGTAGATGATTGATTTTAAATGCAACTTCTTCGTGGTAAGCAGCGGGAATCCGTCTTCCAGGTTGTAGCGGCTCTGTGTGCCGAAGATGCTCAGGGTGCCTGTACCCGTGCGGTCGCCTTTCTCGGTGCCCTCGGTCAGGATGCGGTTAAGTATGTCTAAGTATTGTTTCATAATCAGTAGGTATGTGGGTGGTTTTGATTCTCCATTCCTTGGGGTATTGGTTGTTGGCACGGCTGCCGATGTTTTTCACCGTGCCCAGCACATGTCCGTCGAACGTGACGCTGACCGTACCGCGTGGCGTATCGGAGGGCAGCATCAGGGCTTCGCCACGCAGATAGGCCATGGCCTGCTGGTAGTTGAGGCTGGTCTCTACGGTCGTCGGAGGTGACTTGGGAGGCGACAGCAAATTTAGCCGAATTTTGCCTGTTTTGGACAAAATGGGAATCTCTTTTACGCTCTTGTTTTGTCCGTTTAGTGTCGGCTCTCCCTTGCAAAGCACACAGAGGAACAGTCCCTCGCTCTTGGTGATGCCGGGGACAAAACGGTAGACGGGTTCGGTGAAGCCCTCAAGCAGCGATGACGTGATATTCCATGCCGGCTGCGTGTCTACGGGTAGTACATAGCAATCTTCTAACTCATTGAGTATCAGCTGAATATTCTCTTCGTTTTCCTTGGTGTTGAAGGTGCAGGTAGAGTAGATGAGCAGTCCGCCTGGGTTCAGACAGGTCCATGCGTCTCGGACAATTTGATACTGTAGAGCGGCGCAGCGTTCCACGTTCTGCAGGCTCCATTCGCCGATGGTGGCCTGGTCTTTCCGGAACATGCCCTCGCCGGAGCAGGGGACGTCGCAGAGGATGACGTCGAAACGCAGTTTCGATGCGCGGTAGTCGCGTGGGTAGTTGTTGGTGACGGTGCTGTCGGGGTAGCCCCATTTGGTGATGTTCTCCAGCAGGATGCTGGCGCGCTGGCGTACGGGTTCGTTAGAGAAGAGCACACTGCCGGCGGGCAGCGAGGCGATGGCTGCCGTCGACTTGCCTCCCGGGGCGGCGCAAAGGTCGAGCATGCTGACAGGGCGGGAAACGTACTGCCGTAGCACGTGGCTGACAAACATCGAGGCGGCCTCCTGCACGTAGTAGCAGCCGGCATGCAGCAGGGGGTCCATGGTAAACTGTGGACGCCGGGGCAGGTAGTAGCCTTCCTGGCACCAGGGTACGGGTTCGCCCTCAGCAACCGTCATGCCTGCTGCTTTCAGCGGGTTCAGACGGATGCTGACCGGGGCATCGCCGTTGAATGCCTGCAGATACTGCTCAAAGCGCTCTTCGCCCATCATCGCGCGTGTGTACCTTATAAAATCTTCGGGTAGCTGCATGTTTTTTCTGCTTTTCGGCCACAAAATTAAAAAAAAACTGCGAACTTTGCAACTAATTTCACGATTGTTACGTCTAACAGCTAAAGAAAACCCCAAAGAAAACAGAAAAATATGAAAAAGTATTTGATTACACTTACCATGCTGCTTGCCTTAGGACAGACGCCGCCAGCTGTTGCGCAAAGTCAGCAGTCTACCAATGAACAGGAACTTGTCGATTCCACCAGGCAGGACGATGCACTGGAGGCCTACAGCGACACCACCGGCGTGGCCGACACCACCGTTGTCAGCACTCACCACCGCATAGGAGGCTATTCCGGTAGCGGTGGCAGTCTCATCAACGACATCCTGGGCGACTTCGGTGCTGAGGGGCTCATGGGCATGGCCTTCGTGCTGATGATACTGATGATTATCTTTGTCTTCTCGCCGGTACTCATCATTGGTCTGATACTCTTCTTCATCTATCGCAACCGCAAGCAGAAGATGCGACTGGCCGAAATGGCCATGAGACAGGGACAGCCCATTCCCGACCAGCTGCTGGTGGAGCATAAGGAGACCGATGACGAGCTGTGGAAGACAGGTATCCGCCAGACCTTCCTCGGCGTGGGCCTGCTGGCCTTCTTTGGCTATTTAGACAGTTCGCTGGGCATCGGCATCGGCATTCTGGTGGCGGTCATCGGCCTGGGTAAACTGGCTATTGTGAAAACTTCAAACAGAAAATAAAAAAGATTATGGAAAAGAAACTGACGCGCTCTAACGACAGAGTGCTGGCCGGCGTCTGTGCCGGACTGGCAGAGTATTTCGACTTCGACCCCGTGCTGGTACGTGTGGCCTACGCCTTCCTCACGTTCTTCACGGCCTTCAGCGGTGTGCTGCTCTACTTTGTGCTGTGGATTGTCATGCCTGAGCGGAAATTCTAACCACCGATGGGCAGACTCAACGACCTCACCCTTGCTACGCAGGTGGCTGTGCTGGGCAACAGGCGGGCTTTCGACCAGCTTGTGCGCCAGTACCAGTCGCCTGTGCGGCGGTTCTTCCTGAACCTGACGCTGGGCAACGAGGCGTTGAGTGACGATCTGTCGCAGGACACGTTCCTGAAGGCTTACACCCACATTGCGCAGTACCGCGGCACCTCTTCTTTCCTGACGTGGCTGACGCGCATAGCCTATAACGTGTTCTACGACCATCAGCGGTCGCATGTCCCCGTGCCGCTGGTAGAGATGCCTGAGCGTGCCGGCCTCAGTACGGGTGGTGGCGAGCGTCTTGATGTCTACCGTGCCCTCTCCGTGCTGCGCGACGATGAGCGCACCTGCATCACGCTGCAGCTCATCGACGGCTACTCCATCGACGAGATAGCCGCCATTACGAACATGCCCGTGGGTACGGTGAAGTCGCACCTGAAGCGTGGCAAGGATAAAGTAGCAAACTATTTAAGACAGAACGGATATGACAGATAATCAGCTTTTAGAGAATTTTTTCCAGGAGGCGCGCCAGACCACTGTTTCTGACGACGGTTTTACGGAGCGTGTCATGCAGCATGTCCCTGACAGGCGTGTGCTGACGCTCAGCCGGCTGTGGACAGCCTTCTGCGTGATGGCGGCCCTGCTGCTGTTTGTCCTCCTGCGCGGATGGGAGATGATAGCCTACGGTCTGCTCATGCTGGTCAATACGCCGCCCACTCAGCACCAGCTGTTGATGCTTGCTGCATCGGCAGGTGTCATAGGACTCTTGGCAATGGCTGAGGTGTTCGGGCGCGAACGCTGGAGCGTGCTGTAGCAAAGTGGGTCAGAACCAGCTGTCGTCCTGGCTCTTCGGTGCTTCGGCTTCTGTCGTGCCCTTCGGCTTCGGCAGATTTTTCAGTCGGCCCTGCTCGTCGAACATGCCGTAGGTAGTGCGCAGCACGATGAACTCCGTCCGGCGGTTCAGCTGGTGACAGCTGTCCTCCAGAACCGGGTCTTTCAGGCCGGCAATAAAAGCCTCCGTCAGCACGTCGCCCTCCTTCAGGAAGGGATAGCGTTCAGCCACCTTGCGCTTGATGGTCTTGGGCTTCATCTCACCATAACCCTTCGGCGTCAGACGGTCGGCGGCTATGCCGTGGTCTATCAGGTAGTTCACCACACTCTCGGCACGCCGCTGCGACAGGCGCTCGTTATACTGATCCGACCCTCGGCTGTCAGTATGTGCCGACAGCTCGATGGTGATGTTGGGGTTCTCGTTCAGCAGCTTCACCAGCTCGTCCAGGGCCGTTGCCGACTCCGGGCGCAGCGTGGCTTTGTCGAAGTCGTAGAAGATGTTTTCTATCAGCACCGGTGCCGAGATGTTGGCCAGGGGGAACTGCAGCACATACTCGTTTGATACCGTAGCCGTGTCAACGCGCAACTCCTCCTTGTGGTTCAGAAATCCCTTGCAAGTGCCCAAGAACACATAGTCCACCCCCGTCTCTATCTCTTGTGTAAACGAGCCGTCGCCCTTGACGCTGAGCTTCCTGTTCGTGCCGTCGTTGCCCACCATGTACACCTGTCCGGCGGGCAGCTCATAGCCGTCCATCTCGTAGACCCAGCCCTTCACCGTCACCAGCACCTCCGACTTCTCAAACGAGTAGATATGATCCCAACCACGCGCGTCGCCACGGTTCGATGAGAAGTAGCCTCGGTTGTGCAGTCCTTCGAAGGTCATGCCGAAGTCGTCGCCCTGCGAGTTCAGCGGGTAGCCGGGATGCTCCATCATCCACCCTGTTTCCGTCGGTTTGGCAATAAAGATGTCCAGTCCTCCCAGTCCCGGATGCCCGTTGCTGGAGAAGTAGAGGTCGCCGTTGGGGCGGAACGTGGGAAACATCTCGTTGCCCGACGAGTTGATGGGCTGCCCTAAGTTCTCAACAGGCCCCACGCCGCTCTGTAGCAGTTCGGCGCGCCAGATGTCGTAGCCTCCCTGTCCGCCGGGCATGTCGCTGACGAAGTATAGCCACTGGCCGTCGGGCGATACGGCGGGGTGTGCAAAGGTAGAGAGTGTGTCGCGGCTGATGGCCAGGTCGGTGGGCTTGCTCCATGCGGCATCGCTGCGCTGCGAGGTGACGATGGTGGCATAGCGGGGATAGTCGGGGTCGGTCTTACACTGCGTCAGATACATCGTCCGCCCGTCAGGGGTAAACGAGCAGGCACCTTCGTCCAGGGCAGAGTTCAGTTCCGAGTCTATGGTCTGCACCTTGCCCCATTTGCCCTTGTCGTCCTTCTGCGAGAAGAAGATGTCGGCGGGCTTCATGCCGGTAATGCCGCTCAGCTCGTCACCCTGGGCCTGGTTGCGTGTCGAGGTGAAGTAGAGCTGGTCGTTGTTGTCGCCACAGAGCATGGGCGAGAAGTCGGAACGGCGCGAGTTGAACAGGTCTTCGCGCTTCACGCTGTATTTTGAGTCTTTCTTCCTGAGGTCGGGGGCCTGGCGTGCCGCCTTCAGTCCTTCGCGGGCCAGCAGCTGGTAGGGACTGTCGGTGCCCGTCAGACTGTCGATGGCTTGCTGGAAGGCCCGTTCCGCGTTCTTGTAGTCGCCGTTCTTCATCAGCAGCGTACCCAGGTGAAACTGCGTCAGCGAGTCCTGCTGTTTGTAGCGCACCACATTGTTGTAGGCAGCCACGGCCCGCTGCGTCTGGTTGATGCGCTCATAGCAGTCGGCCATCTTCATGGCCCGCTGGCCGCGCAGGGCGCGTTCCTTGGTGGGTGTCTGGGCGTAGGCTTTCTTATACTGTGTGGCGGCGTCGAAATATTCGCCTAAGGCGTAGAACTTGTCACCCTTCTTCATGGCAGAGTCGGCCCCGCACCCCGTCAGGAGGGCCGTTGCCAACGCTATATATAATATGGTGAAAAGTCTGCGCATACCTTGTTATAACGCTGTGGGTGGGCTTTTTATTGCTTAAAGGGCTGACGGAAAGTGCATCCGCTCTTCCATTCTGAGCATCCGTAGGCCGTTTTACCCTTGATGATATGCCCCTTGCCGCAGACGGGACAGGGCTGTCCTACCAGCGGGTCTGCCGCTGCCGCCTTCTCTTTTTTCTTGGCCGGGGCGGCGCGCTTCTTGCTCTTCTTCAGGTCCTCTTCGGTGGTCACGGCGACGTGGCGGTTAGAGGCATCGGCCATCACCTCGTTCACAATCTCCGTCACCTGCGCCTTCAGTTCCTCAATAAACTGCTGCGCGTCGTACTTCCTGTGCTCAATGTCGCGCAGCTTCTTTTCCCAGATACCCGTCAGCTCGCAACTCTTCAGCAGTTCCTCGCGGATAAGGTCTATCAGTTCTATGCCCGTCGGCGTGGCCACCAGTCGCTTGCGATCGCGCCTGATGTAATGGCGCTTGAACAGCGTCTCGATGATGCCGGCCCTACTCGACGGCCTGCCAATGCCATTCTCCTTCATGGCGGCACGCAGCGTCTCGTCTTCCACAAACTTGCCCGCCGTCTCCATGGCCCGTAGCAGCGAGGCTTCGTTGTAGTAGGGTGGGGGCGTGGTCATCTTCTCAGTCAGCGTAGGCTTGTGGTCGCCACTCTCGCCCTTCACAAAGGTGGGCAGCGTGCGCTCTGGAGCCTCCCCCGACCCCTCCAAAGGAGGGGAGAACGACTCCTCAGAGGGGTTGGGTGAGACCTCTCTCACCACGCGCCATCCTGGGTCGAGTATCTCCTTACCCGTCACCTTGAACTCAACAGCTCCTTTCTCCACTCCTTTCTCCCCTCCTTCGGAGGGGCCGGGGGAGGCTTCCACCTCGCCCAGCACCGTTGTCGTCGAGAACTTACAGTCGGGCAGAAACACTCCTATAAAGCGGCGGGCTACCAGGTCAAACACCTTACGCTCCGCATCGCTCAGGTTCTGCGGCACCACCCCCGTAGGGATGATGGCGTGGTGGTCGGTCACCTTCGACGTGTCGAAGACCCGCTTCGTCTTCTTCAGGGGCTTGCCGCCGATGGGCTTTATCAGCTCGGCGTACGGGGCCACGCCGGCAAACTTCGTCTGGTAGAGACCGTTCAGCGTCTGCGGACATTTGGGGTAGATGTCGTCACTCAGGTATTGCGTGTCAACACGCGGATAGGTGGTGTACTTCCGCTCGTAGAGCGCCTGTATCAGGTTCAGAGTCATCTCGGCCGAAAAACCGAACTTCCGGTTACAGTCCACCTGCAGCGATGTCAGGTCATAGAGCTGTGGCGGCTGCTCCTTGCCCTCCTTCTTCTCCACCTTGGTCACGGTGAAGGGCTTGCCCTCTATGGTCTGGAAAGCCTGCTCGCCCTCCTCCTTGCTGGTGAACTTCCCCTTCGTCGCCGTGAATGTCGTGTCGCGGTAGACGGTGGCCAGCACCCAGTAAGGCTCGGGCTTGAAGTTGTCAATCTCCTTCTGGCGGTTCACGATGAGGGCCAGTGTCGGCGTCTGTACCCTGCCGATGGAGAGCACCTGCCTGTTCTGACCATACTTCAGCGTGTAGAGACGTGTGGCGTTCATGCCCAGCAGCCAGTCGCCGATGGCACGCGACAGACCGGCCAGGTACAGCGGTTGGTAGTCCTGCTGGTCCTTCAGGTTGGCAAAGCCCTCGCGGATGGCCTCGTCGGTCATCGACGATATCCACAGCCGCTTCACGGGGCACTTGGCCTGCGCCTTCTGCATCACCCAGCGCTGAATCAGCTCACCCTCCTGTCCGGCGTCACCGCAGTTCACGATGCCGTCGGCCTGCTGCATCAGCCGCTCGATGGTGGCAAACTGCTTCTTGATGCCCTGGTCTTCTATCAGTTTGATGCCGAAGCGCTGCGGCACCATGGGCAGCTGAGTCAGGGCCCACGACTTCCATGCCGGTGTATAGTCGCCCGGCTCCTTCAGCGTACACAGGTGACCGAAGGTCCACGTCACCTGGTAGCCGTTGCCCTCCATATATCCGTCGTGCGAGGCTGTGGCCCCGATGATGCGTGCAATATCGCGTGCCACACTCGGCTTCTCTGCTATACAGACAATCATACTTTTTTCTTTCCGTTTTCGTTTCAGCCTGCAAAGTTACGAAAAAACGGGGGGTAAACAAAACATTTTCTTCTTTTTTATGACCGTCGGCCTGAGCCAACAATAAAGAAACCGTCTGTGCAACGATTCGTTGCACAGACGGTTATCTCAATCTTACCTGATATTACTTCCAGGGGTTCTCGAAGCCTACGGAGCCGTTCTTCAGCACCTGGCACACA
>CAMYZO010000080.1 GCA_947303855.1 uncultured Prevotellaceae bacterium | reverse complement strand
ACGATGCCGTGGCCGCCAAGATTGCCACCCTGGAAGGCGGTGTGGGAGCCGTGCTGACCAGCAGCGGCCAGGCTGCCAACTTCTACGCGCTGTTCAACATCTGCCAGTCAGGCGACCACTTCGTCACCTCCAACGAGATTTACGGCGGCACCTATAACCTCTTCGGTGTGACGCTGAAGAAACTCGGCATCGACTGCACCTTCGTCAGCCCCGAAGCCAGCGAGGAGGAGATTCAGGCTGCCTTCCGTCCCAACACCAAGGCCCTGTTCGGCGAGACCATCACCAACCCCGGCTGCGCCGTGCTCGACATTGAGAAGTTTGCCCGCATAGCCCACAAGAACGGGGTGCCCCTGATTGTGGACAACACCTTCCCCACCCCGGTAAACTGCCGTCCCTTTGAGTGGGGCGCCGACATCGTGACCCACTCTACCACAAAATACATGGACGGTCTGGCCACACAGGTGGGCGGCTGCGTGGTAGACAGCGGCAACTTCGACTGGATGACCTGTACGCACAGGGAAGGTCCGTTCACCCCTCCTTCGGAGGGGCAGGGGGAGGCCAAATTCCCCGGCCTCTGCACGCCCGACGAGTCGTACCACGGACTGACCTACGTCAAGGCCTTCGGCAAGATGGGCTATACCACAAAGCTCGTGGCACAGCTGATGCGCGACCTGGGCAGCATTCCCGCCCCGCAGAACTCGTTCCTGCTGAACCTCGGTCTGCAGACACTCCACCTGCGTATGGCACAGCACTGCAAGAACGCCCAGAAGGTGGCTGAGTTCCTGCACGACAACGAGAAGGTGGCCTGGGTACACTACAGCGGACTGAAGGATGACCCCTATTACGACCTGGCCCAGAAATACCTGCCCAACGGCTCGTGCGGCGTCATTGCCTTCGGACTGAAGGGCGACCGCGAGACAGCCATCAAATGGATGGACTCGCTGCAGATGATTAACATCGTCACCCACGTGGCCGATGCCCGCACCTGCGTGCTCCACCCCGCCAGCCACACCCACCGCCAGCTCAGCGACGAGCAGCTGCGCGAAGCCGGCGTGGCTCCCGACCTCATCCGCCTCTCGGTAGGTATTGAGGATGTGGAAGACATCCTCGACGACATCAAGCAGGCGCTGGCGAAGATTTAAGATGAGAAAGACTGTATTCCTTCTTGCCTTGCTGACGTTGTGCCTGCTAACAGCGTCAGCACAAACAGTAACGGTAACCGTTAGTAATCCTACAGCAGCCCAGCGTCAGGAGTTGATAGCCTTCAACGCCAGCGAGCTGCCTTTCCCTGCCAAGAAGGGCATCATCGTTCGCGATGCCTTCGGCATAGAGCAGGCCAGCCAGCTGACCCGCGACGGCCAGGTATTACTCTACGTACACGTCCGCCCCAACGGGAAAGCAGTATTCACCATACAGCCCGGTACCCCCGCTCCTGTAGCCTCATGGGTGGGCGGACGCCAATACCCTGAGCGTAAGGACGACCTCGCCTTTGAGAACGACCGTATAGGTTTCCGTCTCTATGGCCCTGCCCTGCAGCGTACAGGTGAGAAGGGGTTTGGTCATGATGTGTGGATCAAGCGCACACCAGAACTGATACTCGACGAACTATATCGTCATGATCCGATGCTCAATTTCCACTGGGACTACGGCAAAGGTCTCGACTGCTATGGCGTGGGACCGACCCTGGGTTGCGGAACGCCCTGCCTGATGCGCGACGGCAAGATTGTCTTTCCCTGGTGCTACAAGACATTTAAGATAAAAGACAAGGGCCCGTTGCGCTTTACTGTTCAGGTGGACTTTGCTGCTGTAGACGGTGTCACCGAGCATCGTATCCTGTCGCTCGACAAGGGTTCCAACTTCTGCGAGGCCACCGTGTGGTACGACGGCTTAGAGAAGCCTACCGATATTGCAGCCGGACTGGTCATCCGTCCCGCCGACCCGAAGCCCGTGGTTATAGGCAAGGACTATGTACACTATGCCGACCCCACCGTTGACCCAGACCGTCATCAGTTCCAGATTTATTCGGCCTTGCTGTTCCCAGACCAGCCGGTCACTATCGTCCAACAGGAGAGTCATGCCCTCGGCATCATGAAAGGCTATCAGAGCGGACAGCGTTTCCACTATTTCTTTGGTGCCGCGTGGAGTGAGTACGACGTTCGTTCACAAGCAGAATGGCAATCACGTATCGACGGCTTTTTACTGGCCCGGCAACAACCACTTGATGTAGAGGTAAAAAGGTAATATAAAGCAGGGGGCATCATTTAAGCTCGTTCCAAGTCACCGCGGCTTGTAGCCATGAAGACCCGACAACAGGTCGGGCGACATCTCGGCAAAGTGGCGCTCCACCTTGTCAATCCAAGGCTCGCTGACACCATAACGGGCAGCAATCGTTCTGAACTCCATAACAGCATCTACACATTCCTTGATAATGGCGTTTGGATTCTTGATATTATAGATACGTCCCAATGACAGCAGGTCATTGGCATTGATATTCATGGTCTTTCCGTTCAGACTCAGATAGTGAGCAGGATCGAACCTGTTGCCTGGATTAAAGCATGAGAAGGTCAGGTCATAGGCTGGTGTGATGTGCCAATCGCCCCCCTCTTTCATCATGAACGAGAAGTTCTTGATGTGTGCATCCACGTTGGTTGTCAGAATGTTGAACACTGCCCGCCTATAGGTTTCTTCAACCTCGGCGTATGGTAACTTGAGTTTCAGGCATACATCCATCAAATCCTCGTATGATGAAGCATCAGGCATCATGGCGGCCAGCGTCTGCGTGTGCATCTTCTGTCCGTTCCGCCGGTCATAACGCTCTGTCAGGAAATGGCGCTCACTACCGATGTCAATCAGTTGCGAGGGCATCATGTGGATGGAACACAACTTTGCCATATCGTAGTAAGCCATCTCGATACGAGTCAACGGATAGTGTTCGTGTTCCTCAAACTTCAGTAGGTAGTAGGTGTACTCATCCGACAAATGAACCTGTCCGCTACGTATCTCACCAGTCTCTTTATTCTAAACACAAGTATATTTTATAAAATATTAACCAATAGACAATATACGAACGTTTAAAGATGTTTTTAAGTATTAAGGGAGAATATTTGAACGCATTGCTGCCAGCGGGACAACTAGTAAAAGACTAATAACGGATGTCAAATTGTCATCATTATGCGTCATTCTGACAGAAACAAGCCGTTGGCACATAACTTGCACTTCCTAAAGCGAAAGCCGAAGCAAACGCTCAGGCTAAGAGAAAAAGTAACAAACGTTTAACCATTTAAACAATAGAATTAGGAGGTAATGATTATGCTACCAGTAATGAACAGTTGGTTTCCCACAGTGTTTGACGAGTTTATGAACAGCGACTTCATGCCGCGTACGAAGAGCACCACAACCGCTCCGGCCGTCAATGTTAAGGAGGACGAAAAAGAATACACCATGGAGGTGGCCGCTCCCGGCATCAAGAAGGAATACTGCCGCGTGAGCCTCAACGAAGAGGGCAACCTCTGCATCGCCATCGAGAACAAGATGGAGCACAAGGAGGAGGACAAGAAGCAGCACTACCTGCGCCGCGAGTTCTCGTACACCAACTACCAGCAGAACTACTCGCTGCCTGAGGATGTGGTGAAGGACAAGATTTCGGCCCGCGTTGCCGACGGCATCCTGACCGTCACACTGCCCAAGCAGGAGAAAGAGGCCAAGGTGTCAAAAAGCATTGAAATCTCGTAAAGTTTACAGCAAAAAAACTGTAAGCAGGATTAAGCGCCGGCAGTACCCCGCCAAGGTGGCGCAGTACATCAACAACCTTCTGCTCGTAGGCATCAACTACGACCGCGACACCAAGCAGCACTCCTGCCACATCGAAACGTACACAGAAGGTAAGTAGACCTACAGAGACTTCCGCCGAGATTCCACGCAAGGATTCCCGGCGGTTTTTCATTACAGCAAAAGTCGCTTGAGCTCAGCAGACAAGAAGTGAGTTCCCATCCGCTTTTTATCTGGGTCGACAGTTTGTTAAAAAACGACAATAGCACATTGCACAGACTTGTATAACACAAATTTGTGTAACACAAGTTTGTGTTATTAAGAAAAAAGACTATCTTTGCGGCGTTAAAAGGAAAAGTCGCAATGAAAGAAGCATTTGACAAACGTAGTTTTGTCTTCGGTGTAGCCGTGGATGACTACAATTTTACAGACCGCGAAACAGAGACCCTACAACTGCGACGGTTTTTTAACATTCTGCAACCAAACCAGAAAAATAATCGGCAATTTCTTTGGAAGTTACCGATATTTTTCTTACTTTTGCGGCATCTAAGTAACAGAATGATATTTAGCGAACAAAGAACCTTAAAACAAATAACCTACACTATGGAAGTAACAAAAATCATGCAAGACCTGGAGCGCAAACACCCAGGCGAGTTAGAGTATCTGCAGGCTGTACGCGAAGTGCTGGAAAGCATCAAGGACGTCTACAACCAACACCCGGAGTTTGAGAAAGCCAAGATCGTGGAGCGCATCGTGGAGCCGGAGCGTATCATCACGTTCCGCGTGCCCTGGGTCGACGACAAGGGCGAGGTACAGGTGAACCTGGGCTACCGTGTGCAGTTCAACAGCGCCATCGGCCCGTATAAGGGCGGACTGCGCTTCCATGCCTCTGTCAACCTCTCCATCCTGAAGTTCCTCGGTTTTGAGCAGACCTTCAAGAACGCACTGACCACGCTGCCCATGGGTGGCGGCAAGGGTGGCAGCGACTTCAGCATACGCGGCAAGAGCGACGGCGAGGTGATGCGCTTCTGTCAGGCATTCATGACCGAGCTGTACCGCCACATCGGTCCCGACGAGGACGTGCCGGCCGGCGACATCGGCGTGGGAGCCCGCGAGATTGGCTACCTCTACGGCCAGTACAAGAAGCTGACGCACCAGTTCCAGGGCGTGCTCACCGGCAAGGGCCGCGAGTGGGGCGGCTCCATCCTGCGTCCGGAGGCCACGGGCTACGGTGCCCTCTACTTCGTACACCAGATGATGGCAGAGCACGGACTGGACATCAAGGGCAAGACCATCGCCCTGTCGGGCTTCGGCAACGTGGCCTGGGGGGCTGCCAAGAAAGCTACCGAACTGGGAGCGAAAGTGGTGACCATCAGCGGACCCGACGGCTACATCTACGACCCGGCCGGACTGGATGCTGAGAAGATTGACTATCTGCTGGAGCTGCGCGCCTCGGGCAACGACATCTGCCAGCCCTACGCCGAGGAGTTTGAGGGGGCACAGTTCTTTGCCGGCAAGAAACCGTGGGAGCAGAAGGCCGACATCTACCTGCCCTGCGCCACACAGAACGAGCTGAACGGCGACGATGCCGACCAGATACTGGCACACAAGCCGCTGTGCGTGGCTGAGGTGAGCAACATGGGCTGCACGGCCGAGGCTGCCGAGAAGTTCATTGCCGCCAAGATGCTCTTTGCACCGGGCAAGGCCGTCAATGCCGGCGGCGTGGCCACCTCCGGTCTGGAGATGTCGCAGAACTCCATGCGCCTGTCGTGGACGGCCGCTGAGGTTGACCAGCGCCTGCACCAGATTATGGCGGGCATCCATGAGCAGTGCGTAGAGTATGGCCGCGAGTCCGACGGATATATCAACTACGTGAAGGGTGCCAACGTGGCCGGCTTCATGAAGGTGGCCAAGGCCATGATGGCGCAGGGCATCGTATAGCCCATATCGGCCTGAACACATCTGATAACACCTTGCGGGGAGAACAGTCGTCATGACTGTCCTCCCCGCATGTTTTCTTATCACAACAGACAGGCCACGATGGTGACGGCCACCTGCTTCCATCGTGCCAAGGACTCCGTGTCCCACACCTTGAGCAGTATCAGTCCCCAGAGCAGCGGCCAGGCGATGCTCGTGGCATTGAAGAGCAGATTGTCCAGCGGGTTGAAGCCCGACATATTGAAATAGCAGAAGGCAAAGTGGCTCACCACGGCCAGCATGAGCAGACGGTGCAAGTAGCGGCGGAAGTCGTGCGTATGGTGATAGCCCTCGGCCACGAAGAATATCATCATCGGAGCCGTCAGACGCCCGATACAGTGCAGACCAATCTGCAGCGGTGTCTCCGCCTGCTCGTAGGTCTCAATGCCCACCCATGCCAGATGGTCAATCGTCATGGCGACGATGGCAATCACTTTCAGTGCGTTGCCGCTCAGTCCTTTTGCTGTCATTTTCTGCAACGGTAATAACAGATACAAGTTATTTTACGCTTGCAAAATTACGATTTTTTTTGCACAACAGGCATGATTCCTCACCTTTTTTACCAAATCATTTGTCAGTTTGAAATAAATTCGTATCTTTGCAACAAATTATGTAAGGCATGAAATATCCTATAGGCATCCAGGACTTTGGCGAGATACGCCGCGGCGGATATGTTTATGTAGACAAGACACCGCACATGTGGAAGATGATTTCCGAGGGGAAATACTATTTCCTCTCGCGCCCTCGGCGTTTCGGCAAATCGCTTATGGTAAGTACCTTAGAGGCATTCTTTTCGGGCTGTCGTGATTTGTTCAAAGGTCTTTTTGCCGACACGGTGGAGTGGGACTGGCAACAATATCCCATTCTGCATTTAGACTTGAATGTCGGGAGATACACAAGCCCTGAAGCACTGGAAAACATGCTGGAAACACACCTGTCTCTCTGGGAAAAAAGTTACGGCAGGGAAGATTATGAGAAGACACCAGAGGCGCGTTTTATGGGCATCGTCCGTCGCGCTTTCGAACAGACAGGACGCCAGGTGGTGATTCTGGTCGACGAATACGACAAACCATTACTACAGGCTATCGGTAACGAGGAGCTGCAAGCGGAATATCGCAGTACGCTAAAACCTTTCTACGGCGTATTGAAGACTTACGACCGCTACATTAAGTTCGCTTTCCTGACGGGCGTTACAAAATTCGGAAAAGTCAGCGTATTCAGCGACCTGAACAACCTTGAAGACCTCACGATGCTTTCTCAATACAATGCTGTCTGTGGTGTTTCTGAAGAAGAACTTCACCAGTATTTCGACGAAAGCGTTGCTGAGTTGGCCACAAGAAACCGTCTCACAAAAGACGCATGCTACGAGCGTCTGCGTCACGATTTCGACGGCTATCATTTCAATGTAGATACTGTTGGAATGTACAATCCGTTTAGTTTGCTCAACACACTAAAGAACCAGTCATTCCGCGACTACTGGTTTGAGACAGGCACACCTACCTTCTTAATCTATCAACTGCAGAAGACCAGCTATCCCTTGGAGATGATGACGCGTGAAGAGCTCTTTGAGGACACGCTCAACTCTATTGACGTGATGGACGAGAACCCACTGCCACTGCTCTATCAGAGCGGCTATCTTACCATCAAAGGCTATGACGAAACGTTCAAGACCTACCGCCTGGGATTTCCCAACCGAGAGGTGGAAGAGGGCTTCGTGAAATTCCTCGTTCCGTTCTACAGTCCCAACAAAGCCGAAAAGCCACAGACGTATATTGCCAACTTCGTCAGAGATGTCCAGTCGGGTAATGCCGAAGGGTTCATGCAGCGTGTAGAACGTTTCTTCGATGGCGGCGACTACCAAGTGGCGGGCAAGGCCGAACTGTATTTTCAAAACACCCTTTGGGCGCTGTTTAAACTGTTGGGGCTTTATGTCGACGTAGAGCGCCATACCACCGACGGAAGAATGGACATTCTGGTGCAAACAAAGAACTACGTGTACATTCTTGAACCAAAGATAGACCAGAGTGCCGACATTGCCCTGCAACAGATAGAGGACAAGCAGTATGCCAAGCCCTTTGAAGGCGATGGTCGCACGATATATAAAATAGGTATCAATTTCTCTTCCGAGACTCGCCGCTTGGCGGAATGGAAGTTACGATAAACTTGCAGACAGATGATGCGGACTATAGTATTTGTTCTCCTTACCCTATGCTTTAGCCCCGCAGTAGCACAGGATGTGCAACACGGCAAAGCATCATATTACGCTAAGAAGTGGACAGGCCGCACAACGGCAAACGGCGAGCGGCTGCACCACGACTCCATGACTTGTGCCCACAGGAATTACCCTTTTGGCACGCTGCTGCTTGTGACAAACACCATCAACGGCAGGCAGGTGGTGGTACGCGTCACCGACAGAGGCCCCTTTGCCAGAGGGCGCGTGGTAGACCTGTCATGGGGAGCCGCCAAGGCCATCGGCATGCTGGCTTCGGGCGTAGTGCCGGTGACGATAGAACGGATAGGCACCTCCGTCATCCCCTATAAGCCGGAGGATGACATGGAGGTGCCCGAGATAGAGTTCGACCTGGCCGACATTGAGCCGGCGGGACTTCTGCCCGTCTGGCAGCAGGATGAGCCACGTATAGACCACAAGGCGGTACGGCGCGACATGCATGAAACCGCCAAGGAGTCGGCTAACGCTTCGAAGTAACGATGCGCAGGTCACGGGTCTGCGACGCCACCTCGCGTCCGGCCTGGAAGACAGCCACGCGGATGAGGGCTTCGCCATTGCGAAGGCCGTTGTCGGCTTTCACCTGAGCCGTATAGCGGATGGTTTCCTTGGGCTTGATGCACTCCACAAGGATGTTCTCTGAGATATGGATGTGCTTGTTGCCCGACACCTCGCGGACAGAAGGCTGCACACTATAGAGAGGCTCCGAAGACGTGTTGGTGATTTCAAACACCACATGAGCGGCCTCGCCACGCGTCAGATGGCCGTCACGGCTGGCATCAATCATCGCAACATGGCTGATTTCCAGAGAAGCAGGCCCTATGGTGTTGTAGCCACTCCGCACGGGAGCATCCATCATGATGCGGTCATCGCCCCGTCCGCTCGCATCGTAAACGGGCTGCCGGCTTTTACTGGCATTGTCAGCAGCAGCCCCCACGGCCGCACCCACCACGGCGCCGCCAGCCAGACCTACGAGGGTGCCGACATCATGACCGCGCCAGCCGCCGGAGATGCCGCCGATGGCGGAGCCTATGATGGAGCCGAACTGGGCACCCGTGTAGGCACCTGCTGCCTGATAACTGCCGCAACTACTCAGCATCAGGAGTGCTGCAAGCGAACATATTAACATTTTCTTCATCATTTCTGTTGTTTTTGGGTTTCACGGTACAAAAGTAGCAAAAATCCCGGAGACGGCCAAACGGAAATACCCTAAACCAGCGTAGGAGAATCCCTATTGGATGTCAGCCACTGAGGTCTTATAACTACTCCTTACCCTTCGGAAAACAGAAGCTGCGACGTCCCTTGGCACGGAAGCCCCAACGGTCGGTAGCCTCAACCTCTACCGTATGCGCCCCCCTGCGATAAGGGTCTGGCAGCACGAACGTCCACATCTGGTTCGACTTTTGCTGACGCAAAGGGTTCATGCGGTTAAATTTCGTTGGATAGGCCCGCTGCAGGTTCATCTCACGCGCACGGCTGACATTGGGATCCACCAACAGTTCTTTCTTACAGACCAGCCACTCTCCACCATCCAGGCGGCAGCGGACCACAGTACTGTCACATCCGCCATAGACAGTCATCATCAGCATCCCAGCCGGCACGTCCTTCATGTCGCGCAGGTGCATGTCAAGGGTATCGATGCCCGTCACATGGAGGGTCATCTGCCGCCGCTCGTCTTCACCTGTCACCTTGCAGCGCAGGCTGTAGCGGTTGTCATCGAAGTCAAGCACAAAGTAATTGGGAGGCGTGCCACACTGCTGCAGGGCGGCAGGCACCCCATAGGTGTCACGCTCGCCCACCCACCAGAAACCGCAGGAGGCACCGGCACTTAGTTCATGGATACGCACACCCTCGCCCTGCAGGAAGAAACGTCCCACACGGTGCATGTGGCCTGTCACCGCCAGCACATCGCCCCTACCCTTCAGCAAGCGCAACAGCTCGGCGCTGTTCCTGGTATGAGCCAAAGGTATGTGCATGCTCAACACCACAAGCACATCCTTGGGCACATACTTCAAATCCTGACGCAGGAAATTCAGCTGGCGCTCCGACAGCTGGCCGGTATAGCCGCGCGTCCCCACGCCATAGACGTTATTCAGCACGACGACATGCACACGCCCCTCGTTGAAGGCATACATATCGGCACCGAACGCCCCACCGTAGGATTTCACCTGGCGGGCACGGATGGAGTCTGCGTCACGGTCATGGTTGCCCAACACCGTCCAGGTCTGCTGGGGCAGTTTCTCCATCAGCGTGCGCAGATCCTCGTAAAGCGTCAAATTGTTGTTTACCAAGTCGCCAAGAAAGAGATTGACGGCAAACGGCGTCTTTGCGGCGGCAGACTGAGAGTCTTCAGGCGTCAGGAGCTCTGGCCAGAGCGTGCGTGTGGCATACTCCAGCTCCTGATAGTTACTCACCTGGACATCGCCGATGGCATTCAGCCGGAAACGGCGGTGTACGGGTTTCTTCGTCAGGGCGAAATTGGCATATTCATCACGCCAAGCCCGCCCCGGCTCCATATAGTAGAAGCCCGCATTGACAACACGGCTTGCCGTCAGCGTATAGTCTGCCGGAAGTATCGGCATCAGGGAATAACCCTCTTTGTAAGGTATCTGATACCGCCCCTTCTTATCAGTCACAACGATGGTGTCCCCATTGCTGACAGGCACTCCCCTGACGCCACGCTCGCCCTTATCCTGACGGCCATTGCCATTGCGGTCGTCGAAGACGGTACCGGTAACGACAGCTGGCGGCAGTGGCGGCTCAGGCTCAGGCAGCAGCACCGCCTTCACTTCATGCCCGTTGTGCAGCACATGGCGGGCATAGTCGGCAATATCTTTCATGGTCATGCCCTTCACCACATCGTCATACCGGCCGAACCATGTCCAGTCTTCCTGGTTGTTATATACGGAGTTGCGCATCCACGACGTCCAATAAGCCGTCTGCTGCAGCTGCAGGGCGTGCTCCTTGATGAGATTCTGCTTGACGTCCTCCAGATAACCGTCAAAGCGTTCCGGGGTATCATAGAGCGTCTGCAACTCCTGGCGGGTGGCACTGATGAGCGTGTCAACATCATCGGGCTGGCAGACAAATGCTATCGTGCTGCGGCTAAGATAGCTGGGGTAGCGCCCACTGGCCACTGAGGCACTGACGCTGTAGACCTTGCCCATCTCCTCGCGCAGCCGTTTCAGCAATACCGAGCGGAGCACAGACTTCAAGACGGTGGCATAGACTTCCTGTACTTGCAGGTCGCCCACGGGCTTATCCTGCTGCCACACCAGCGAGACCGTTGCTTTCTTTTGGTCGCTGGCAGCCCTCACAAACGCTATGTCCTGATGGGGAATCTGCCTGGTGCCCACTACCCATGCGGTATCAGCCTGCCCCCGGGGCAACTCGCCGATATAGGTACTGATGTAGGAGCGTATCTCGTCTAATGCGCAATCGCCTATGACAACAAAAGTATAGCCTGTTGCCGGTCCGAAGAAGCGATGGTGCAGCGGCAGCATGTCGTCCGTCCGCACCCACTTGTCGATGAGCGTGTCCGTCAGCACGGCGTTGGTATAGTTACGTCCGCTCATCAGCCAGTTCAGTTCACGGCTGAACCTGTCCTGAGGCGTCTCCTGCTTCAGACGGTAGCCCTCCTTCAGCTTGTCAAGTGTCATACGGACAATGCTCGTGTCGAGTCGGGGCTGTGTCCAGCGCAGCCACAACAACTGGAACATGGTCTCAACGTCAGGCGTATGAGCAGAGGCGGCCACACCCGTGCGCAGCTTGTCGACCAACAGCCTGACGGAAGCGGTGCTGCCGGCCAGAAAGAGGTTCATACCCTCGCGGCTGAAATCCCCGGCACCGCTCAGGCCGATGACACTTGGAGCTACCAGCGAGGTGTAGTAGCGCGTACTGTCAAGGCCGTACTGTCCGCCCTTGCGGAAGGCTGAAAGCGTCACGCGGTCTTGCTCGGTATCGGCATGGCGGAAGATAACCCTTGCACCATTGTCAAGACGGATGTCCGTGGCGTCAATCTCAGGAATAGCCGTCTCGCTGACGATATGATTGGCAGGACGCAGCGAGACCAAGGTCTCAGGCACGTCAATATGACGCCAATAGCGGGCGACGGGCTGCCGGCGGCTGTCGTTGATGAGCAGCAGCAGGTCGTTCTCATCGCTGAACTCCTGAGCGATTTCCTCTCCTCCCCGCAACAGATAATGCTGAGGACGCGTCTCAAAGGTCTGGCGAACAAAGTCTGCCATGGCCAGCGAGTCAATTGCCGGCAGCATCTGCTCTAACAACTGCAACTCGTCCTTGCGCGAGATGAGACGGTTGCCGTCATAGAAGTCGGCATAAATCTCGTCCATCAGACTGGCCGACCGCACGCTGTTCGCGCTTTCCACCTTGTTGCGCATCGAATGGAGCAGCGTCTTCTTGGCGTGGTCAATCTCAGACTGCGTAAAGCCATAGCGGTAGATTTGCTGTTGGGCGGCAACGAAATCAGCGATTCCCTGGCGCAGCTTGCCCTTCGTCAGTTCTACTGAGGCGTCAGTGACACCTGTGGCACCAAGGAAGGGGCTATACTGCACGGAACCCTTGGCGTAAGAAGGGTCATCGAACGACAGGGCATTGAACCGCTGCTTCATCAGCCGGTTCACCATACTGCGCAAGAGATACTGCTTATAGTCAGCAGCCGTCTGCACAGCATGGGGCTGCGGCAGCAGCATCAGCATGTCGAGTTCCGTCTTCTTGACGTTCGGGGTGGCGGCTATATGCGCCTCTGTCTGGCTGTACTCGGGAATGGCAGGATGAGCAGGCACTCCCGATTTGCCGACACCCCCGGACAGTCCGGCGAACTTGTCACGAATCATCCGCTCCACCTGGCCGGCATCGACATCGCCTACCACAGCCACCGCCATCAGCTCCGGGCGATACCACTGCTGGTAGTAATCGCGAATGGTCTGCGGCGAGGCATGACGGATGACGGCGGTGTCGCCAATGGTGATGCGCCTGGAATAGGGCGAGCCGTTGAGTATCTCCATGACCAGCTTCATGGAGTTGTCGGTCTGGGTGCCGCCACGCGACAGCCATTCCGAGAGGATGACGCCACGCTCCTTCTCCACCTCGTCGGGGGCTATGAGCAGTCCGCCGGCCCAGTCGCTCAGTATGGTCAGCGTCGTGTCAACCAGCAGCGGGTCGGCAGACGGCAGCTGTAACTTGTAGACAGTCTCGTTAAACGAGGTATGGGCGTTGAGGTCTTTCCCAAACTTAGCACCTTTCGACTCCAGGAACCTGACGATGCCGTCGCCGGGGAAATGCTTCGTACCGTTGAAGGCCAGGTGCTCCAGGAAGTGTGCCAGTCCCTGCTGGTCGTCGCGCTCGTTGACCGAGCCTGCATTGACGAAGAGGCGATAGACGGCTTCACCTTTCGGCATCCGGTTAGGATAGATATAATAGGTAAGTCCATTCTCCAACTGTCCCATCCGCAGCTTCGTATCACGCGGAAGCTGCTGTGCGGGTGCCAGCAGCGGCACCAGCAACAGCAGGAATATAAGTAATCTGTTTTTCTTCATCATGGTGCTGTTTGGCTGCAAAATTATTAAAAATAGCAGAATTATCTGCAAGTTCGCTACTGAAAATGAAAAAAAACCGTAACTTTGCATCGAAATTGTATGCAAGCAAGAAAAGATGATAGGAATGAAAAGATGTATATGGACAATGGTAGCACTGCTTTGTGCTACGACGAAGCCTTTTGCAGCACAGGCTTTTGACAAGAACACAGGTGATTTGCAGAACCTGGTCTGCTTCGTGCGCTTTGCCGACGAGGCGGAGACCGACCAGGAGAGTGGCAAGAAGGCTTTCGAGTATGCCCCCTCGTTCTACGAGACGTTGTTTAATGGCGAGGCCGACGGCGACAACTCCGTCTACGCCTATTTCCGCCGCTCCAGTTACGGGCAGCTGTCGTGGCGCAGCTCGTTCTGGCCACTGCTGACCGGCAGTCAGGTGTCATCTCTTCAGGTGTCCCGCCCCCGTACCTACTACGAAGAGAAATCGTCGGTGGCTCCCGACGGCTATGAGGATGACACAGAGAAGGCCAACCGCGAACTGACGCTGGTCACGGAAATCTGTAACCTGCTGAACAGCCAGCTGACCGACGACATCGTTGTTGACCAGAACGGCGACGACATCGTAGACAACCTGACCATTGTGCTGTCGAACGGTTCTGAAATAGGCAACCGCCATCTGCTTTGGCCCCACCGTTCAGACCTGATGCTGCCTGCCGACAAGTCGCCACGCATCAAGGGAAAGCGCATGACGAGCTACCTGATGGTGTTCGACTATGCCAACGGCTATGGCTCCAACTTCAACGGGCTGCGCCTGAACACCGGCGTGCTCTGCCACGAGATGTCGCACTCCTTAGGCACTTACGACCTCTACCACGCCAGCGGCAAGCTGAACCCCGTGGGCGTGTGGGACCTGATGAGCGACAACCAGCAGCAGGCACAGCAGATGACCGTCTACACCAAGCAGCGCTACTGCAAGTGGGTGGACGAGATTCCCGAGATCTCGGCTCCCGGCACCTACACCCTCAACCCCGTGGGTGGCCAGAGCAAGGAGCATATAGCCTATAAGATCAAGCCCGTGGGGCATGACGAATATTTCGTCGTGGAATACCGCAAGCAGGAGGGCTACGACGCCACCATCCCCGAGTCGGGACTCATCGTCTACCGCGTGAACCCCACCCTCTCGGGCGGCAATGTGAACTATAACGGCACCACGCGCCTGGATGAGCAGTATGTGTTCCGTCCCGGCGGCACGACGACGGCTGACGGCGACATATTGAAGGCGGCCTTCAGCCAGGAGAGCGGCCGAACGGCCTTCGGCGGACTGGCCGCAGAAAAACCCTTCTACAGTGACGGCACGGAGGCCCACTTCGCCATCGACGGCGTGACGGCCTGCGGCGAGACCATCAGCTTCAACCTGCTGAAGATGAAGACACAATTGATTCTCTCTGAGGAGACGCTGACGCTGAAGGGCGCTAAACAAAGTGCTGCTACGCTGAAGGTTTCCAGCGATGGTGAATGGGTTGTATATAGTAATCCGGATGCTCCTTGGTTAGGTTTTCTGCCTGAGACTCAGGATGGCAATACGACAACAATGACCATTTATGCTGAGAGCGACAACACAAGCGGTGCGCCGCGTCAGGGCACACTGACGTTTATCAGTTCCGTTGACCCAGATCTGTCTAAGACGCTGACCGTCATTCAGGAACCCTTGTCATCGGCTGTTATCCTGTTCGATGACTTCGAGAACACGGCCAACCCCAATGGCTGGGTCATTACCTATGAGGGTGAGAAGGAGCGCGGCTGGCAGTATACGGAAGGTTCAACCACGGGCAAACTGACCAACATGACCAACAGCGGTACTCACGCCATGACGATGAAGGATGTGTATTGGGAGGATGTTCACATGGACGCCAAGCTGACCTCCAAGAGCTTTGCCGGCGGTCGGACGCTGACTTTCTATTCGCACACCAACGGCGGCAATGCTACGCCGAAGGTGAATCCGCCAGTATATATGATAGAGGTGAGCAGCGACGGCGGCTCAACATGGAACACCATCTTCGACGTGCTGAAGGACTATCCGCGCGACGAACAGGGCAACACTGTGAAGGCACTGACCTACACCAAGATTACGCTCGACCTCTCACCCTATACCTCAGACGACATGAAGATTCGCTTCAACTGCTACGACACGTCGAACCAAGGTTTGCAGTACTGGTGGCAGATAGACGATCTGGAGATCAGCAGCGAGGCTCCTGTTGGCATCGATAGAATCCGTGAAGGCTCCGACACCCATAACGAGGCTGTCTATGACCTGCTGGGCCGTCGTGTCACCACGCCCGTCGGCCGGGGTATCTATATTGTCGGCGGCCGGAAGGTGGTACGGTAATGGTTAGAAAATAAACAGACGAAATATAAAGATCACGTTATGAGAATACTGAAGTTCCTGTTGTTCTTTGCGGCCTTGGTGGCAGCAGTTCCTCTATGGGCTGCTGATGTCATCCTGCGGGGAACGGTGGTTGACGCCCAGGGCGATCCGCTCATCGGCGTTACCGTGCAGCAGAAAGGCACGAAGAACATGACCACCACTAATATCGACGGCCAGTACACGCTGACTGTCAAGGAGTTGCTACCCGTGACGCTTGTCTACACCTATATTGGCATGAAGACGGTGACAAGACGGATTGAGACGACGCAGGGACAGCGCATCGTGATGCAGGATGACGCTACGGCCATCAAGGACGTGGTCATCGTGGGTGCCTACGGAACGGTGCAGAAACGCTCCGACCTGGTGGGCTCGGCCTATCAGGTGGGCTCGAAGGAACTGGAGAACCTGCCGAAAGGGCGCCTCGACACGATGCTCGACGGACTGGTGCCCGGCGTGAAAATCGACATCAACAGCGACACGCCCGACAACTCGCGTCCCCGTTTCAACGTTCGCGTTCGCGGCGAGGGCTCGCTCTCGGCCAGCAGCGAGCCGCTGTGGGTGGTCGACGGCGTGCCGATGTTCAC
>CAMYZO010000079.1 GCA_947303855.1 uncultured Prevotellaceae bacterium | reverse complement strand
GCCTTACACCGTACCAGACGACTTCTTTACGAAGTTGGAAGAAAGCGTGATGGACGAGGTAAAAGTCCAGAAAAGTGAGACGACAGCCATACCGAAGCGAAGTAAGACAGCTATTATCGCCATCCGCTCTCTCCTTGCCGTAGCTGCTGCCGTTGCACTGTTCTTTGTCGTACAGCCCATGCTCACCAAGGACAATATGATATCAGCTGATGACTTTGCCAGCGTGGAACTGGCTTTCAACAACCTCTCAACCGACGATAAGGATTTCCTGATTGCCGTATACGAAGATGAAGAATATATTAATGATTTAACCGACACAGAAGATTATGAATAAAATGATTTCAATGATGGTAATCGCCATCGCCATGCTGTTCAGCAGCAACAACACTTTTGCACAGAGTAACAACCAGCAACGCTTGAGTCGCGAGGAACTAGCAGAGAAGCAGGCCCGTCACATTGCCCATGATCTGGCTCTCGACGATGCCACAACTCAGAAGTATGTCGCAACCTACTGCGCCTACCAAAAAGAAGTGTGGGCATTGGGACCTCGCGTAAAGCGTCATCAAAGTGAAAATGCTACTGAGGCAGAAGCCGAGCAGGCCAACAAGGCCCGCATGGAGCAGAGCCAGAAGATTCTCGACCTGCGCGAGAAGTACTACAAGGAGTACTCGAAGTTCCTCACCCAGAAGCAGATTGAGCGAGCCTACGAACTGGAGCAGCAGACGATGCGCCGACTGGCCAGACACCATCGGCAGAGCACAGGTGGTATGGATAATCGCAGATCTGCCAGAAACCGGTAATTCTATGAAGCGATTTGCCATCGATTAAAACCATACAATAATACCACAGCCGAGTCGAGCACGATGCCCAGCATGGGCATAAGGAGTCCTATGAGTATCGTTTCCATTTATTGGGCATGCTGGCATTTTTTACACTTGCCCTTGCGTTCACAGTATCGCTCACACTGGGCACAGATGTCGTAGCCAAGCATAGCCCCAAGGATGAAGTCCTCTTCGGGCGTCAGCTCATTCAGCGGACGGGTGACAAACAGGCGGATGGCGTCGAGACACTCCTTGCGACCAAAATAGACGTTGACATTCTCCTTGCCTGCGGGCTGCACCACGTAGTCGATGGACTGGCGGCACAGACGGTTCGTGGCAAAAGCCTCGAAACGGCGGTTGCAGGTGAAGAGTATCATCCTGCGCACACCTTTCTTATATTCATAGATGTGATTCATTAACACCTTGGCCTCTGGAGGGAGCACCTGCTCTGTCATCTGTCGATTCACCGTCTGCTGCATACACTAAAAGTTTAAAGGTTTGGAGAAATTTCAGCTACCCACGCATCGATACGGGCATCCGTCTTGTCATCCTCGTTCACATCGTCGAGGGGCAGTCCCACGAACTTGCCATCAACGACAGCTTCTGAGTCATCAAAGGTGTAACCGTCGGTACTGACAGCACCCACGAAACGGGCACCGCTTTCCTTGATACCATTATACAACTCACCGATGCCACCTACAAAAGTGTCACCATACGACTCGCAGTCGCCACAACCGAAGAGGGCGATGGTCTTGTCAGCAAGATTGGCACCCTGCAGCACTCGCAGACCGTCGTACCAGTCATCCTGCAACTCACCTGCACCCCATGTCGAAGTGCCGAGAATCAGGTTCTGGTTGCTTTCTACAACATCAGCTGTCAAGTCCTGTACGTTAATGGCCTCGCAGCCAAGTTTCTGGGCTATCTTCTCTGCGATAGCCTCGCACGTTCCAGTAGAGGAACCGTAAATAACAATTGTTGCGTTCATTTCTATCTTATCTTAATGGCTAAAAATCTGGGTGCAAAGGTACGGCGATTCCTTCAACTGTGCAATACTCAAAAGTTAGGCTTTTGTCTGTCACATCCTCAGAACAGCCTTCAAAGTAGGTTAATCATAAATAGGTATCCTCTTCCAAATAGTTACCTTCTTACCGGTCTTTGGGTGATGTCGTAGTAGGCAGAAAGGGCGTGCTCGATGCCGTGTATTTGGTAAACCCATCTGTCATCTGTCATGTTGTAAGATATGTAATTGTATTCCAGTGTGTTACGGCAATATTTTTTTCGTTTTATACTGTCATATACTGTCATGTTTTGCGCTGCTTATGGGCTTTTCGGCGTTTGGACGTAGCAAACTCCTACTTTGCCCGGAGCAAACTCCTACTTTGCCCGGAGCAAACCTGAGCTATGGGCCGACATGACAGTATATGACAGTATATGACAGTTTGATTTGTTAATAAATCATTGGCATACAGTAAGATAAGTTGAAAATATGACAGATGACAGTATGAATCGAATTAATTTTTGTGAGAAGCCTGCAAATTTTTGCGAGAGGCTGGGAGATTTTTGCGAGAGGCTGATGGATGTAACTGACGAGGAACTACAGTCGTTCGGCTACAACGATGAACCCTAAGAGTAGCTATTATAATGTAAAGGGAAATTAACCCTTACCTCTGACACCCAGGGCGGGTGTCAGAGGTGAAGGGATAATTTACTTTTTCAGTACCTTACGGCCATTCCTGATGATGACGCCATGATAGCTGTCGTCCACCTTCTGGCCCTGCAGGTTGTAGGCGTCGCTGCTGCCGTCCTGAGCGCGGCTCGGGTCGACGGCCTCAATGTCCGTTAACTCTGCGAGGTCAAGAACCACAATCTCGATGCGGTTGTTGGCCAGCGGCAGGTTTTCGAAGGTGCGGGCATCGTAGGCCGTGAAGCAGTAGCTCATGGGCTTCATGCTGGCGCCATCGGAAGCCGGGACGCGATAGAAGCACTGGTCGGCGGCGTTGCCGGTGAATGCCAGTGCCCCGTATTCATTCAGCAGACTGTCCTTCTCAGGCAGGGCAAACTGCCATACGTCGTAGCGTCCGCCGAAGGTCGAGCACCAGTAGTGAATCTCTTCAAACGCCTCCATCACCTCTTCCTCGCTCATGTTCTCAGCAGCCTCCGTCAGCAGGGCATCTATCTCGCGGCCCATCTGCTCGGTCACCAGCGGCTCGGCATTGGCGTGCTTGGCGCGCACCAGCAGCGGAACGGCCACAGGCAGCGTCATGCCGGCCTCTACCGGTACATAGATGACAGACACGGCGAAGCTGTTGTCGCTGGTGCCGGGAGCCGACTCCTCGTCGTACAGGTCCCAGAGGCCCAGGATGTCATAGTCCTCCAGCATCTTTGCCGTCACCTCCTGAGAGCCGCGCGGGTCGAGGATGATGGGTTGCCATCCCTCGTCGGTCAGCGTCGAGAGCGGGGAGCGTCGTGCCACCCTCCTCTGAGCCAGTGAGCGTGCCGAAGCGCCGCTGGTCTGCATGCTTGCCCAGTCGGTGTCCTCATACTTCTCAAGCGCTCCCGTCGCCTTGTTGATGTATTGCAGGTAGTAGCGGAAGGGCTGCAAATCGCGTTCGCCGTCGGCGAGTACGAAGTCGTCCTGGTCGTTGTCCCAGAAGTACATCATTTCGGCGGCAGCCACGTCGGGTGTGACACCTTCGTAGGAGGCCACCACACGTGCCATGTCGTTCTTGCTTGCAATAGATGCAGCCACACGGTCAGCCGGTATCCTGATGGTCATCGGCTGTGAGGTGCCATCCTTCATCAGCTTCATGTCGAAGGAGTACGTCTGGTCGCCCGGTGCCTGGAAGGCCAGCGGCTCGTTGGCACTCACCTGGTAAGGTTCGTCGCTGCTGATTTCCCGCATCTGAATGTTACCATAGATGTCTTTCACGAAGCGATAGAACTTGACGTCGCCTTCATTGAGCATGCTTTCATCAATAGTGTAGTCGAACGGCAGCACCCAGGGCTCGTAGGCATTGTTAGTGCCCTGACGCTGGTAGGTAATCTGGTCGGCCGTCACCTCTGTCGGACAGCTGAAGCGCTCGCCGTCGACGATGGTCAGCGAGTTCACATGGCTGTTGACGGCCTCAATGGTGTTGTCGCCAACGACGATTTCCGGTCCCACCACGTCGAGAATACCCTTGGCATAGACGGGATAATCGGCCAGCATGCTCATGGCTGTCCCTCTCAGGGAAGCATATTGAGAATGGTTGTTGGGGTCTATCCAGGTCCAGTAGTTCTCATTAGCTCTATCCGGATCTGTGATATGATACGCATCCTCGCTTTCCTGTATATAACCCGTTACGGAGCAATGGTCGATGGTGCCACCGTATTTTACATTTACCGCGATACCGGCAATGTAGTTGTGCCACCATCCCGAACCGTTCTCGCGAATGGTACCGCTGAAGTGACAGTCGCTGATGTTGCCATAGTTGTTGCAGGCTATACCACCGCAGTCTTTCGAAGTGTATATGTTTGCCTCCACCCGGAGATGCCTTACAGAAGCATCTTCCTCAACAGTCTTAAATAGTCCTCTGCAATCAGACTGACTGCTGTATCTGATGGTGTGACCGCCTCCGTCAAAGTGTCCCTCCAGGGTGAAATCGTTGTCTCTGTTCCACTCGCCAAGGTCAATGTCCTGCATCAGATAGAGATTACTTCTCTTTTCTCCGTAATCAAGGAAATCTTGCCTGTTGTAGATGGCAAAGCCCCATTGCGCATACAGGGTGATATTATCGAAGGGCTGAATCATGTCATCTGGCTGATAACTTGTTCCTTGGCCGTCGGATCTGCTCGTCCATTTGACAACCTGACTGCCATCATCTTTGGGTCTGAGACCGCGATACAGCGGGAAGGCCAGGTCGGTCTCGTCTTCGGAGTGTTGTAGGAGGGCAGTGATGACCTCCACATGGCCCGAGCCGTCGTTATAGTCAAGCGTAATGGTGACCGTCTCGGGCTGTTCCTGCGAGTTGGAGAAGAGCTTCTGCGGGGTCTGCCCGGTCTGGTGGCAGTACACGGTGGCATGGCTCTTGTCGGGCACCGGCAGTTCGTCCGTGCCTATTATCTGTCTCCATACGGTATTCTCGCTCTGGAAGTTGTTGAGCTGGAAGCACACCTTGCCGCTCTTGAAGTCGGTCTCCTGCAGCATCGGAGCGTACTCGCAATATGCTGTCATGCCGCGTGCCTCCTGGCTTACCAGATGATCGCCGTTTGTATAGCAGTGGTGGATGGCAGTGCCCTCCTTCGTGTCGCTACAGATGTGTCCGGTTCTGGTGGCTCTGACCGTGTTATTGTAAGCCAGGCAGTTGCCTACGACGGCCTGGTCGTAGATGTCGGCCACAATGCCTCCCGCAATGCCGATGCCGGCGCAGCTTACCTTGCTTCCCGTGACTGAGCAGTCGAGAATTTTTCCTTCTCCCACCAGATAGGCGGCAATACCGCCCGCACGGCCGTCCTGCTCCTCAGCCGTAATGGTCATGTTCTCCACAGCGAGACACTTCACCTCTCCGGCGACGTTACCGAAGACACCAGCTGCGGCCGGGGCGCTGATGACACCGTTGCGGATGATGTGTCCGCCACCGTCGTAGGTTCCACGGAAAGGATGGATATGCCCGACAGGTTTCATGGTCACATTCGTCAAGTCGATGTCGGCCACTTGCTCCACTGTCAGTTCGCTGTTGCCCGTCAGGCAGATGTATTCGGCCAGAGCCTTCAGGTCGGCAGCCGTTGCCACCTGGAATGGGCTTGCAGCGTTCCATTGTGCGTAGAGCGTAAGCTCCTCGTTCATCATGACAGAGCCGTCCAGGGCATAGGCCGTTCCTGTGCCGTCGGGGTTCGTGTTCCATCCCGTCAGGTCGAACCGTTCAAGCTCCATCTTCAAGCTTGCCAGACTCTTTATGGAGCCGGCAATCACCTCTACATCCTTGTCGCCATTGCTGTCGAGGACGTTCGCTAAGTGCAGCGTGACGGTACCTGCTTCGGCATTGTTGCTAAATGCAAACTCTTGGTTGAACGGGTAACGATACACCACCCCGTGACTGTCGTTGGTGACGGGCGTGCCGTCGCTGCCCAAGGTCTGACGCCAGTTGGCGCCGCCGCTCCTTAATTCGTTGAGTATAAAGCACACCTCGCCCGAGGCAAAGCTGGCTGCCGACATACGGTTGAAGGCCATGTCAATCTTGCCCTGCTCGCCCGGTCTGTCGGTACAGAAGTAGAGTCCGTCGGTGACAACCAGCCGCTGAGTGGCTTCACTGCCCATGTCGCCGGCTATATGGCCGTAGTGACTGATGCCGCTACCGACGGGCCTTACACTGAACTCATTCTGGAAGCCGTAGCAGGACACGATGCTGGACTTGTCGGTCATCTCGCCCGCCAAGGCACCGGCCGTGCTATTATCGCCGTACGCTGTAACGGTACTGCCCTTGACATAGCTGTAGGACAGGGCTCCGCTGCCGGTCAGCAGTCCTGCCAAGACACCCACGCGGGCATCGTTGGTAGAGGACTTGACGGTGCAGTTCTCCAAGCCGAGACGTTTCACGCTGCCACTGACGGTGCCGAAGAGTCCCACCGTCGTTCCGGAATAGCCGTCTATCGTCATGTTGCTGATGCTGTGGCCGTCGCCGTCATAGTAGCCGTTAAAGGCCTGTGAGCCGCCGAACAGCGGTTCCATGGGCAGCCCCTCCATGTCGATGTCGGCCGTCTGGCGGACAGAGAAATCATTCACGCCCGTCTTCTTGCCGTAGGCACCCAGTTTCTTCAGGTCGGCAGCCGTCATTACCTGGTACGGTTCCTCCTCAGTGCCCTTGCCCAGGTCGCTTACGGCCGTCTCCACAGGCACAGGCGTCACGGTGAGGTCAAGGCCTGGGTAGGCGGTGTCGTCCTGACCGGTAGTATGGAAGACGATGGTCATCTCACGGCCGCTGCTCGACAGGGTGCCGACATCGTAAGGCTCGCCGGCCGTGGTGCTGCCGTACAGGTACTTCCATCCCTCGCCGCTCATGGCACTGCCGTTGGCCAGTTTCCAACTGTCCTTCAGGTTGGCCGAATAGTTGCCGTCGTAGACGGCGAGATAGTCGGCCGGTGTGCCCGCGCCCTCGGCGGCTTTCGCCGCCACGCTGCCCTTCAGTTGCAGTACGCTGCCCTCGGGGGCTATCAGCGTCACGTAGCGTGTGCCGGCCGTGTACGTGCTGTCGCTGCCGCCGTCGTCGAAGACCTTGGCAAACGGTATGGCCTTGGGAATGTCGACCGAGATCTTCTCGCTGTCGTCCTTCGCCATGTTGACCACCATGTCAGAGTGGGTGTAGAGTTTCAGTTCCTCGCTATACAGCATCACGGTATCCTTCGGATAGAAGTCACCGCTGCCATCTGCCTTGGTGTTCCATCCGTGGTAGACGAAGTGCTTGTGGTTGATGTGAATCTCGCCCAGGTTGATAAGGCTGTTCTTGACGGCATACACCAGTACGCTGTCGTTAGTCACCACATCGACCAGTTCCGAGCGCAACAGCGTGGGGATGGCATCGTTGGTATATCCCTTGACGCCCTCTCCGGCATATTCATAGACGATTTCCCTGGGCTCTTCCTCGGTTTCCATCATCGGCAGACTGTCGGTTCCTATGGTCTGGCGCCAGATGTTGTCGTCCGGCATGACGCTGTTCAGCGCATGGCATATCTCGCCGGTGCGGAAGGCAAAGAGGTCGGTACCCGCCCCGTCGGTGAAGAGCAGGTTCTGCGTGGCATTACCGCTCACGCGGCCTACGATGTTGCTGTTGCTGTCGGTATGGCCACTGACCGCGTTGTGGTAACTGTAGCACGACTCAACGTGCGAACGGTCGGTCTGCTCGCCCACTAAGGCACCGGCCACGCCGCTCGTGCCGTTGTTGGCGACACTGTTGTTAAGGGCATAGCAGTAGCGCACCTTTCCGCTGCCACTCAGCTTTCCGGCAATGGTGCCTACGCAGGCATCGTCAGCAACGCCTTTCAGCGTGCAGTTCACCATGCCCAGGCGCTCCACCACGCCGCTGACATTGTTGAAGAGTCCTGCGGCCTGTCCCCTGACGGCGTCCATCTTCATGTTGCGTATTTCGTAGCCGCCACCGTCGTAGTGGCCCTCGAAGCTCCCCACGTTAGAAGCCAGGGGCGTAAAGGTCTCGCCCGCCATGTCAATATGCTCAATCTGCTCGATATACACTTTGCTGTCGCCCGTCAGGCGGATATAGGTGTCAACGGCCTTCAGTTCATCGAGCGTTTCTACCAGGAACGGGTCGCTCTCAGTACCCTGGCCCATCTCACGCAGGACCTTCGGCAGAACGGTGACCAGGAGGTCCAGACCGTCGTAGCAGTTTTCGTCGTCTGACACAAACTCGATAATCATCTCCTCGCCTGAGCTCATGATCTTGCCAATGTCCTCCTTGGCGCCATCCGTCTTGCTGCAGAAGACGCTTTCGTCTTTCTCGTTGGTCAGTTCCACGGTGCCGCGCCTCGGGTCGTCTTCATACACCTTCATATAGTCGCGGGGCTTGCCGTCGCCGTCAGGAGCCTCAGTAGCCACCGTTCCGGTCAGGCAGAGGTAATGGCCTGCCGGAGCCTTTAGCAGCACTTTTCCGTTGTAGTTGTAGCCGTAAGGACTGTTGGAGCCGCCGTCGTCGTAGACCTTGTATAGCAGTGTATCGCTGCGCAGTTCCGCAAGCGACACGATTTTGGGTCGGCCGCTGAGCGATATGACAGAGGGCACCTTGATATCCCAGATGGCATAGAGCTTGAGGTTGTCTTTAGGCAGCAACTTCCCGTTGCTGGGGTAGAATGTTCCTTTGCCGTCCTTGTCGGTACACCACCCGGCGAAATCGTAGTTCGTCTGCTCTACGGCATAAGGCAGGAGGTCGAATTCCGGCACGTAGTACCGGTCGTCGGCCCGTAGCACCTCTACCGTTGAGGCCGCCTGGCCGTCATGGTTAGGATCCAGTGTGAGCGTTGCGGTGTAAGCCTCTTCGTCGTTGTTGATATACAGTGCCTGGCGGCCGCACTCACGGCGGTAGACCAGCGGGTGGCTGGTGTTGAGCACCGGCGTGCTGTCTGTGCGGATGGTCTGGCGCCATGCCGTGGAGTAATCCTTCGAGCCACTGAGCAGCCACGACACTTCGCCGGAGTTGAAGCGGAAGTCGGAGACGGCTCTTTCAGACTGTACGATGTTCTTGGCTCCCGGCTGCTTGTCGGCACACAGTGTGGGGCCGTCGGTGAAGACGAGGCTGTCAGTGGCGCTGCTGCCTATATAGCCTACAATGTAGCCGTAGTGCTTCAGATTGTCGTTCTGTCCCGTCACTTCGTTCTTGTAGCCGTAGCAGCATTCCATGCGCGTCGTGTCGGCCTGTTCGCCCACCAAGGCACCCACCACGACGCCGGGCATGTTGTTGATGTCCATCCTGCTGCCTTTGACGTAGCAGTTGCGCAACTGTCCTTTGCCCGTCAGTTTGCCGGCAAAGGCGCCCACACGGGTAATCTTGTCGTCGGCCACGAACGTGCTGTTCTCGATGCCCAGACGCTCCACGATGCCCGAGATGTTGTTGAAGAGTCCCATGGACTCGCCTTGGTAGTTCCGCATCTTGATGTTCCTGATGACATGGCCGCCACCGTCGTAGTGGCCTGCGAAGCCGGCGGTGCAGGTGCCGATGGGCACCATCAGCGAGTCCTTCATGTCGATGTCGGCTGTTTGCAGGATATAGAAGTTGCTTCGCTTCTGGAGGCCGATGGTCAGGACAAGATCCTGCAGGTCCTTCGGCGTGGCTATCTTATAGGGGTTCTCCTGCGTGCCCTTGCCCAGTCGGCCAATGTCTACGGCGTCGTTGGTGTAGTTACCGTCCCGGCTGAACACCATGGCATGATCGCTTGACAGCACCGGGATGCTGTCCCTGACACTGGTTTCGCTGATGTTCTGATACCACACAGGTTCGGGGTTGAGGTTGTCGCAATTATTCAGTTCATAGCATACCTCGCCACTTGTCAGGGTGCGCTCGCTCACGCTAGTGTAGGAGTCGGTGCTGGCGCCCTGGTTGTCGTAACTTGTCAGGTAGGCTCCGTCGGTATAGCATCGCACGATTTTTGTATCAATCTTCGTGTCGCTACAGATGTATCCGGTTCTGGTAGCTTTCATCGTGGTCTTCAGGACAAGGCAGTTTCTGATGACAGACTGGTCGAACATGTCGGAAGCAATGCCTCCCGCTACGCCTTGGCCATCATAGCCTTGAGTACCATTGTTCATCACTGTACATTCCTTGACGAAGCAGTTGCTGATTTCGCCCTGGCCCTTGAGGCGTGCGGCGATACCGCCAGAGCGGCCGTCCCTCTTCTCATAATTAATGGTCAACTTCTCTACTTGGAGACGGTTCACCTTACCGGTGACGACACCGAATACGCCTGCAAAGGTATTGTCTTTTATCTTACCATTGCGGATGGCATGGCCGCCACCGTCGTAGATACCGTCAAAGGCGTATTTTTGAGTATTGCCAATAGGCGCTATCTTCTGACCGTTCAGGTCGATGTCGGCAGTCTGAAGGAAGTAGACGGCCGACGACTTGTTGCCCAGATTACAGTAGTTGGCCACTTTCTCCAGGTCTTCCTTGCTGTTGATGAGGAAGGGGTCTACGCGTGTGCCCTTGCCTTTGAATGCAAAGAGGGTGCCCAGGGAGTTGTTGGAGTAATTTGTCCCGTCGGTAAACACAGGGCTGCTGATGCTGTCGAGCACCGGGTAGGCATCGTGATTGGTTTCCGTGTCAATATCCTGGAACCAGGCCGTGCCAAAACCCGTCTTGTCGTTCAGCGTCCATGTCAGTTCGCCGCTGGCCATCCTTTTTTCAGTGACGCCGCGCTCGCAGTTACGGGTATTGGTAAGGCCGCCTTTCCTGGATATCTCAGGTTCGGTGGTGAAGCAGAGTTCAGCCTTTGCCTTATCGATAATCTGGCTGGTGATACCACCGCCGGCCACGGTGGCCTGCACGTTGTTCTTGTAGCCATGACAATGGGTCATAAAGGCATTGTCCGTCATCTGGCCCACCAGACCGCCTGCGTAGGCGCCAGAGATGGTGTTCTTGGCGGCATAGCAGTTGCTCATCCGGCCGGATATCTGCAGTTCGGTATCGCCGTAGAGCAGACCGGCAATGGCTCCGCAACGCGCATTCTCCCTGCTGGAATTGATGGTCACGTCCTCGGCTCCCAGGTTGTGGATAGAGCCCAGCACCTTTCCGAAGATGCCCACGGCATCGTAGTCGGGCTTGTCTATCGTGACCTTGCGGATAAGTTTGCCGCCGCCGTCGTAGTCGCCCTCAAAGGGTCGGGTATGTCCGATGGGTGTCCAGTTCTTCCCCCTGTTGTTGCGTTCCAGGATATATGAGGCGAGGATGTCGCCCTTCTGCTTGAAATACACATTGCGCGTGTTGCCGCCCTCGTTCACATAGTCGGCCAGTTCCAGCAGGTCACCGCCTTCAATGATGAACGGATTGCTCTTGGTGCCATATCCCACAGGGAAAATGTCACTGTAGTTATTCCACACGCCATAGAGGTGGGTGACGCCCTTGCCAATATAGTGGCCGTCGTAAGACCCTTTCGAACTGCCGTTGCCATGCTCGTTGGTGTACCACCGCGACACATAGTGGTCGACCTGTACCAGTCCTAAGGTGTAGGTTGGCGGAATAATGACCATGATATGCTCAGAGTCGGAGTTTGAGTTATAGCCGGCCTTAGCCGTGTTCATGACTTTACCGCCGAACCGGTCCAGCACGTTATACTGTATGGTGTACTCATAATCGGTATCGTGGCTTACACTGCCATCACCGGCAGAGCCACCAGATCCGCCGTCTCTGCCCAAATACTCATAGTTTTTGGCTGAGCCCCACGCAGTAGTCGTCATTTCGGCTTTCCTGCCGCTTTGACCGCCATTGTAGTCGCTGCCCTTACCGCCGGAGCCACCACCGGCCCAGGCATTATAGAAGTCCTCGGGTTCGTTCTGTAATGAATCACCGGCAGACGTACAACTGCCGGCGGCACCGCTACCACCGGAGCCACCGCCAGCACCGCCGGTGCCGATACCCTCGGCATGGCCGCCGCCGGCACCGCCGCCGCCACCGCCGCCACCACTGGCGACAGAATTGAACTCCCAGGCACATTGTTCAAGACATCCGCCAGGATAACCGCCGCCACCGCCGTTGCCCTTGGAGCCACCCGTGGCCTGGACCTGGATGCCCGGCGAATAGACAAAGAGGGTGCCCATGGCTGCAGCAGTGCTGCCGCTATTACCGCCATTACCAGTTATACCGGTTGCCGAACCGAGATAGCTGCACGAGTTGCTGCCTGTACCGGATTGTCGCCCGGCACCAGTGCCGCCCGGAGTACCTATACCTGCACCGGCACCGCCGCCGCCGGCACCTCCATAGCCTCCTTTGCCAGCATACATGCTGGAGCCGTCAAAGTAACCATCGGTACCGTTGCCACCCCTTTCACCGTCGGCGGCATCACCGCCGGTAGCAATCACCTTGCCGCCACCTTCCAGGTAGAGCGTGCTGCCATTGGGCAGGTGGATGCCTGCGCCGCCCCCAGTCCGTCCGCTTCCACCAGCACCTCTGGCTGTGAGTGTGACGCCCTTAGGTATATAGATATGTACGACACCGGAAATGGACAGTCCGCTTCCGCCGGCATTATTATTTGAAAACTCTATATCCTTAGTAATATAGTATTTACCCGAAGAAAGGGTATAGCCTGAAGAACTGCCCTCCGACAATTCTTTCCAATCGGCAGCAAGCGAGGTAGAATTCATTTTAGGAGCGGCCTTGCCATCGACAAGCCCCCAAGAATCGCCCCGTTCGGCGTTCATCAGGTTAACCACCTCGTTCTGGTCGTTCTTATTGTAATAAGACACCCTCCAGTCGCCCCAGGCGGTATTGGTAATGGTGAGGCTGCTCTTACCATTGCTTCCCCAAGCGTTAGTAGCACCCGTGTTAGCATTGTAATCTACGCTGAACCATATTCTCCAAGCCGTCGCACTGGTATAACAATTATATACACGGTGCATGGTCCAGCCGCCGCCGTTACACCAACCAATGATGCAGCCGGCATACGAACTGTTGTTAAGGTTGTTGGTGGTAATCGAGCCATCGAAGCGACAGTCGTTCATATATACATCTGCACGGTTTGAATGACCAATGATGCCGCCAGCGTGAGTGGCCGATGCAGTCACATCTGTCGATACCCACACACGGTTGACAGTGATAGTACTAGCGCCATCGACAGCATAGCCAACAAGACCGGCGGAATGAATTCCGCCGCTGACTGTACCCGTCAGGTGCAGGTCTTTGATGGTCACAGAGCCGACATAGGAGAATAGGGCACAACTGGCATTGTCTGAACGGCTAATGTTAACATTCAGCGTATGGCCATTACCGTCGAAGGTGCCACGATAGGGAGCGGCAGTGCCTCTGCCGGCATAACTGCTGACCGTGAGGTCGGCCTCTAAGCGGGCATCAACCCAATACTTGCCCTTGGCCTTTTCCACTTCATTGCAGAAATTGTCCCAGTCATCGTTGTTGAAAATGGGAACAAAGACGACGTCGTCAGCCGTTGCTTTCTCAACTAATACCGTGCTGCCGAGGCCAAGCAGCATCGTCAGCGCCAAAAATATCTTTTTCATCGTTTGATTGTTTTTCGTCCGTTTTGCAGAATAATTCCCTTATACGATGCGTCCACACGCTGTCCGCTGAGGTTGTAGATGTCACCCTCAGTCCCTCCGGCGGAGGGAAGTTCAACGCTGGTCACCCCGCCTTCGGAGGCGTTGGGGGAGCCTATGAACTCTACGGAAACGCGGTTGCCCATCAGCGGCAGCAGTTCGTAAGTGTCGGAGTCGAGCATCGTGATGCAATAACTCATAGGCGTCGTGGTGCGGGTGTCGGTGGTGTCGGCATAGCGGAACGACTGGTCGAAGTAGGTGTCGTCGAACACCATGCACTCGTATTCCGACAGATCGGCATAGCGCTCAGGCGAGGGCAGAGGCCAGATGTCGAGACGGTTGCCGAAGGAAGCACACCAGTAGTGGGGCATCTCAAAGTCGGGCAGGTCGGCAATCTCATATTCCGTGTCTTCCAAGAGCATGCGGATAAGCGACAGTGTGAGCAGGGTGTCAATCTCGGCACCCGTCTTCTCGTTCACCAGCGGCTCGGCATCCGAGCGCTTGGCGCGTACCAGCAGCGGGAGTGCCTTGGGCAGGTCCATGCGGCTGTCAACCATCCGATAGACGAGCGACACGGCGGAAAGCGGTTCGTCGGCTTCCTCGTCGACGACCTCAGAGCGGATGTCTGTCAGGTAGGCCACCTCGTAGTAGTCGAGCATACGCGCCGTGACACTCTGCGGCTGACGCGGGTCGAGGAACACGGGCTGCCAGCCGTCGGCCATGACCGAGGCCAGGTGGCGCGGGGCGGTGGCGTGGCTCCTTCTGGCCGACGATGTCTCGTTTCTTGCCCAGTTTGTCTGACCGTATTTCACAAAGTCCTTGCTGGTCTGGTTGTAGAACTGCGCATAGAAGCGGAACGGCTTGATGTCGGCAGGGGTGTCGGTATCGCCGGTGAAGGCGAAGAGCTGCTTGGCGCTATCCCAGACATACAGCAGGTTGCTCTTGGCTGTCTGGCCAGGTATGCTCTGGTAGGTGGCGTAGAAGCTGCCTCTGTCTATGAGCGAGGCATAGCGCTCGATGCGGTTGTTGCCGGTGGCCTTGATGGTGATGGGGCCGCCGTTGTTGGTCAGCACGTATTCGGTGGCCTCGCCCTTTACCAGCCAAGGCTCGTTGGCCTTATAGGCAATGTCAGAGGGTGTGCCTGAGAGCGTCAGCGTCTGTCCCGGCAAGATGTCGGGCAGTTCATGATTCTTGATGGTCGGGTGGTATTCGAAGGAGCCGTCGCCGGCGATGCGGTCAAAGGCGAAGGGAAGCACCCACTGCTCCAGGCTGCTCATGGCTTTGCGCTGATAGACCACGTGGTTGACCGTGATGTCGGCCGAACAGCTGAAGGGCTGTCCGTCGACGAGGGTGAGTGTGTCGAGCGTCGCGCCATTCTCCACGTAGATGGTGTCGCGGCCCACGATGACGCAGGGGTTGATCTTGTCGAGGATGCCCTGGGCATAGACGGGATAGTCGGTGCGGGCTGCGTTTGCTGCATTGAGCAGTTCCTGATTCTGATTGGTATAGACCGAGTCAATCCAGAGGCTGCCGTTGATGTTGGAATCGTCCTGATAGCAGCACAGCGGGTTCTTGTCAATAACATCCTGGGTGCTGGCACATATCAGTTTGCCCGTGGCAGAGCAGTGGTCGATAACGCCGTCCTTCTTGTTCACCACGCAGGCAATGGCGGCCACGTAGTCGTCGGCACGCTTGCTCTTCTTCTTCGATTTGCGCGTAAGCTTCGATACACGGCCGTTGAAATGGCAGTCGCGGATGGTTCCCTGGTTCTCAAGGACAATGCCGCCGGCGTCAACAGTGGACTCCACAAAGCCGTAGACGCGCAGGCCCTCAAGCAATGACCCCTTCCTGATTCTATGGAACAGACCGCTGCACTCGCCCTCGCCGTGATACCTGATGGTATGGCCGCGACCGTAGAAGTTGCCGTTCAGCACTACCTGTCTTTCCCAGTTGTAAAGGTCGATGTCGCGGGCCAGGAAGTATGTGCCATTCACATCGTTGATGGCGGCAAACTGCTGGGGGGTATAGATGAACTGTCCCTCCGCAGTCTTAAAGGTGACGCGGACATTGTATTCGGGCATGACGAACGAGAAGGCATAGCTGCCGTCCATATTATCAGTGAACGCGCAGCCCTGGGGGCTGCTGCCGTCGAGGGCTGCGACGGTGACGCTGTCAAGATGGAGGTTGCCGTAGACGCGCACCGTGGCGCTGACCGTGGTGCCGGCAGCGGCTTTCTGGGTCGACAGGTTCACGGAACGGACAGAATCAGACGTGGCGAGCGTAACGGTATAGCCGCCGTCGTAGATGGCCTTGATGCTGGCGGCAAAGACGGGATAGTCGGTCATGTCGCTGACCATGTCTACCAGGTCGGCAGGATGTGCCGCCGTCACGCCGCTGCCGAGGGCCGCCCTTGCGTTGGCATCGTTGCCCACATAGCGATTGTCCTGGATGGTGCTGTTCAGCTCGTCGTTGCTAATCATATATACACGGCCGTCGCGACGGGCAAAGCGGCCGCTGAAGACGTTGTCCCTGATGGTAGCGCCCGCTTCCTGAAAGGCTATGCCGTATGCCGTGGGTCCGCCGATGGAGTTGCAGACGACGTGGCAGCGAGAGATGATGCCGCCTCTGCCTTCGTCGGGCACGTTCTGTCCGGCCACGCCGCCAACGGCTGAAGGCCGCTGGGTGTTGTTCACCACACCGCTGACCTCACAGTCCTCGATGGTACCACTGTTATACATGGCTATTCCGCCAAGGTAGGGCTCCTTGGTTTTCACGTTGGCCTTGACACTTAAATGTCGCACGGACGCATCATTGTAGACGCGGTAGAAGAGACTCTTGGAGCCGCCGTAGGTGATGCGGTGGTTCCTGCCGTCGAAGTGTCCATAGAGTCTTACGTCCTTGTCCCATTTCTTGCCTAAATTGAGGTCTCCCTCCAGGTAGAACTCGCCATACTGCATAGAGAGGCTGTCGAACTGCTCGGCCTTAGTGATGGGGACGCTGAACTCAGCAATCAGCTCAAGGTGTGAGAGGGGCATGGTGAAAGAAATCTGGTCGTTAAGGGAAGCACCGGCCAATTCGTCTTTCAGTATGTCGGCAGGAATGGTCCTGATCTGCTTCAGTTTGCAGCCCGGATTGGGCTTCACCGTGACAGTGACCTTGTCGCCCTTACTCACCAGCGTATCGTTGACCTCGATAGTGCCTCCGTAGTTGTTGGTAATCTTGATTTTCAGTCTGTCAACTTCAGGGATGATGGTAGCGTCGTAGTCATCGTTGACGGTGTAGTGGTAGTACACTTTATGGGCAGCAATGTCGAAACTGTCGGGTGTCAAGGTGATGTATTTGTCTAAGTAGACAGTGCTGGGGATGATGGGCGTGTCTGAGCCGTCTGAGCCGTCGTCTGAGCC
>CAMYZO010000078.1 GCA_947303855.1 uncultured Prevotellaceae bacterium | reverse complement strand
GCACGAAAACGAAGGCCAAGATAAGCGTGTAGAAAGCGTATGGTTTCCTTGTGCGGACGAGGGTTCGACTCCCTCCAGCTCCACTTTAGCGTTTCAGTTTTTTGAAACACATGATACTAACCGATGGAAACGAAAGTGCTGCATGAGATAACCCCTCTGGGCGAAAACGACTTCATGTATGTGGCCGACCGCCACAAGAAGGAATTCACCTACCCTATCCACCAGCATGAGCTTTTCGAACTGAACTTCGTTGAGAACGGGGCCGGCTGCCAGCGCGTGGTGGGCGACAGCCGCGAGACCATTGGCGACTGCGACCTGGTGCTCATCACCAGTCCCGACCTGGAGCATGCCTGGGAGCAGGGCGACTGCAAGAGCGACGATATTCATGAGATAACGGTGCAGTTCTACGTAAAATTCGACGCGCCCGACTCCATCTACAGGACCAATCCTTTCAAATCGATCTACAACATGATGATGCGGGCCCGCCAGGGTCTGGTCTTCCCCATGCGTGCCATCATGGCCGTCTACCCGCGGCTGACGCACCTCTCTGCCATCTCCGAGGGGTTCCCGGCCGTCCAGGAACTGTTTGCCATCCTCTATGAACTGTCGAAGTCGGACGGTGCCCGCGAGCTGGCCTCCTCGGCCTTTGCCAAGGTGGACGTTGGCAGCGACTCACGACGGGTGCTGAAGGTCAAGAACTTCATTGGCGAGCACTACGTCGACGACCTGCGGCTGCAGCAGCTGAGCGACCTGGCAGGCATGACGCCAAGTGCCTTCAGCCGGTTCTTCAAGCTGCGCACCGGCAAGAACCTGAACGAATACATCGTCGACGTGCGCCTGGGGCACGCCGCCCGCCTGCTGGTTGACACCACCACGTCGGTGGCAGAAATCTGCTACTGCTGCGGCTTCAACACGCTGAGCAACTTCAACCGCCTGTTTAAAAAGCGCAAGGGTCTCAGCCCCAAGGAATTCCGCGAGAAGTATTGCAAGACGAAAGTCATTGTATAAAAAACAACCACATAAACATGAAGAAACTTACAACCATGCTACTGATGACAGCCTTGCTGCTGACGGGCTGCGCCAAAAAAGAAGCTGCAAAACCAACAGGCTTTGTAGAGCGACAGGGAGCGGGCTTTGTGCTCGACGGTCAGGAATACCGATACATTGGCACCAACTTCTGGTATGGTGCCATCCTGGCTTCAGAGGGCCAGGGCGGCAACCGTGAGCGGCTGGGCCGCGAACTTGACAAGCTGCACGCCCTGGGCCTTGACAACCTGCGCATCCTGGTGGGCAGCGACGGGTGTCGCGGTGTTAAGACCAAGGTGGAGCCTACGCTGCAGGAGGCCCCGGGCGTGTATAACGACACCATCCTGGCCGGTCTCGACTACCTGCTGACGGAGATGGGCAAGCGTGGCATGAAGGCCGTGCTCTACCTGAACAACTCATGGGAATGGAGCGGCGGCTACGGCTACTATCTGGAGCAGGCTTTAGGGAAACCCATGCCGCGCCCCGACGATGTGGGCTATCCTGCCTTCATGGAGGCCATGAGCCAGTATGCCACCAACGAGAAGGCTCACGAACTGTTCTATCAGTATGTCCGCGACATCATCGGGCGCACCAACCGCTATACCAACGTAGCCTACTCCGACGACCCCACCATCATGTCGTGGCAGATAGGCAACGAGCCGCGCGCCTTCAGCCAGGAGGCCAAGGAGCCCTTTGCCAAGTGGCTGGCCAAGGCATCGCAGCTCATCAGGAGCCTCGACGGCAACCACCTCATCAGCATCGGCTCCGAGGGTATCTGGGGCTGCGAGATGGACTCTGCCCTCTACGAGCAGATCTGTTCCGACCCCAACATCGACTATATCAACGCCCACGTGTGGCCCTATAACTGGAGCTGGGCCAACAAAGACTCGCTGCAGCAGAACGTGGAGCGCGCCTGCCAGCTGACCGCCGACTACATAGAACGCCACGTGGCCGTGGCCAAGCGTCTGCAGAAGCCGCTGGTGATTGAGGAGTTCGGCTACCCGCGCGACGGTTTCGTCTTCACGCCAGGCTCACCCACCAACGGCCGCGACCGCTACTACGAGTTCATGTTCTCACTGGTAGGCGGCGAACCGTCTGTCTACGGCTGCAACTTCTGGGGATGGGGCGGCGAGGCCCGTCCTGCACATGAGCAGTGGCAGGTGGGCGACGACTATACCTGCGACCCTGCTCAGGAGCAGCAGGGTCTGAACTCAGTGTTCGACTGCGACACAACGACGCTGGAAATCATTGGGAGATTGAAGATTGAAAATTGAAGATTGAAAATTGAAAATCAAAATCGTAAATAGAAAATTGTAAATCGTAAATGAAAAAGACATTTTTTCTTTCGCTCCTGGCCGGATGGTTCTGTGCCGGAGATACAACGGCTAAGATTGTGCTGCCCGAGATAGTGGGCGACAACATGGTGCTTCAACAACAGACCGACGCCCGAATATGGGGTACGGCCGAAGCTGGGGCCACCGTCAGTGCCAAGGCCAGCTGGCTTGCCCAGGCCGTAGAGACCAGGTCCGACAAGAACGGACAGTGGCAACTGCTGCTCAAGACCCCTGCCGCCGAGAAGCGCGAGCACCAGATAGTGCTCTCTGAGAACGGCCGGCAGCAGCTGACGCTGAGCCGCGTCCTCATCGGCGAGGTGTGGTTTGCCTCCGGACAGTCGAACATGGAGATGCCCCTTGAGGGTTTCTGGAACTGTCCCGTCAACGGCAACAACGAAGCCATAGCCACCGCCGCCGAACACCCGTGGGTGCGCGTGGCCCCTATCAAGCAGAACGGACAGACAAAACCCGTGGAGACCTGCCCGGGCAAATGGCAGGTGCCGTCGCCCGCCACAGCAGCCCATTTCAGCGCCACCGGATGGTATTTCGCCCAGATGCTGCAGCGCGTACTGGATGTGCCCGTGGGTGTTATTGCCTGCGCCTGGGGCGGCTCCAAGGTTGAAGGCTGGACACCCGAAGAGATTGTAAAAACCTACAGCGACGTTGACATAGAGAAAGAGCAACGGGAGGGCTGGAACGGCTCCTGGTGGCACTACTACACCCCCATCATCATGTACAACGGCATGCTGCACCCCCTGCGCCACTACACCATCCGCGGTTTCCTGTGGTATCAGGGCGAGTCGAACGTTGGCAAGGAGCAGACCTACCCTGAGCGCCTGAAGACGATGGCCGACGTGTGGCGCCGGGAGTTTGGCGGCACCGCCCAGACGCTGCCTTTCTATCTGGTAGAGATTGCCCCCTGGGGCGGCTACGGCAACGAGTGGCTCAGTGCCCCGCTGTTCCGCGAGTGTCAGCACCGTGCCGCCAGCATCATCGAGAACAGCGGCATCATCTGCACCAACGACCTGGTACAGCCCTATGAGGTGAACCAGATACACCCTGCCGAGAAGCGTGAGGTGGGCAACCGTCTGGCTTACCTTGCCCTGAACCGCACCTACGGCATGAAGGACATCGTCTGCGACTCGCCGGAATACGACCGCATGGAGGTGCATGGCGACTCCATCGAGGTGTTCTTCAAATACGCCGAGCAGGGTCTGTCGCCCTGGCAGGACATCAGGGGCTTCGAGCTGGCCGGTGCCGACGGACAGTTCCATGAGGCCACCGCCGTGCTGAACGAGAGCCATAAGTCGGTCTTTGTCACAGCCCCCGGCGTCAAGGCTCCCACCGCTGTCCGCTACGGCTTCAAGGCCTTCCAGCCTGGCAACCTGAAGAGCATACGCAACCTGCCCGTGGTTCCTTTCAGAAGCGACAAATAATACCACGTCCTATATATTAGGAAAGCAATAACCCTCACCTCTGACACCCGACACTTAACTGCTTGCATTACAGCTACTTGCAGACACATACAAGTAGCACCTAAGTAGCACCTGAGGTAGCACCCAAGCACCTCAGGTGTTATTTGTATGCCAATACTCCCGGCCTCTCATGAAAAGCTCCAAGCCTCTCAGAAAAATTTCCCGGCCTCTCATGAAAAAATCCAGGCCTCTCGCAGAAAAATGCAGGTCATGTGCGTTAGGTGCTACTTCGGGTGCTACTTAGGTGCTACTTCCACACCGCCGGGGGCACCTGATAATCAGGCAGTTAAGTGTCGGGTGTCAGAGGTGAGGGTTAAAAAAAGCTTTCGTCTCCATATAAGGAACAGAGACGAAAGCCATATAAGGTCATCAACGACAGTCCTACCGCTTGAAATACTTCTTGCCGCCCTGGATATAAATGCCCTTGGTAGGCGAGAGTACGCGCTGACCGTTGAGGTTGTAGATGTCGGCAGACGAGGCGGTCTTGTAGACAACCTCACGGATGCCCGTCGTAATGTCAAGGTCGGAGTAGTCGCAACCCCAGAACACGCTGGGCTCTACAAGTTCGCGGCTGTTGTCCTGCTTCACCAGATAGGCCTTTTTGATCTTGACGCTGCCCATGCTACCGCTGAGCCACTGCAGGGTGATACGCGAAATGGTGCCCGCACCGCTGAACTGGATGTTGGTGTTCTTGGCCGCTATCTTCACCGCCTTTTCATTATCGGCATAAATCTTGGCCTGCAGGCTGCCACTGGCAGGAACGCCGTCCAACTCCAGTCTGAGGTACTTATAGTCAGACGCGCTGAGGGAGCCGCTGTACAGATTGAACTCGCCGTACTGACTGTTGTAGTTGACGGTACACGAGAGGGTGGCATCGCCAAAGTCAGACTTCACCGGCAGTGTCGGGTTGTAACTGGAACCATGCCATGCCTGAAGCATCTTCAAAGCCAGGTCGGGCTGATTGAAGGCGGGCAGCAGGCGCGACATGCCGTCGGTGAGTCCCATCCAGTAGAAGGTACCCATGTTGTTCGCCTTGGTCTTCTTGACGAAGTAGTCGACAAACTCCAGCATGTCGGCGCGACGCAAGTCATAGTCGGTCTTGCCGGCTCCGCCGTCGACATGGCTCGTACCCCACTCGCCGAAGATGACAGGGGCTCCCAGCCTGTTGACGAGATTGGTGTTCAGTCCGCTAAGCATGTTGTCGACCTCGGTCTTTGCCTGGGCAAGATTCTCGATGTTAGGATAGGCATGCACCTCAAAGATAATATGGCTGCCCTCGCCGGTGGGCATCTTCATCTTGGTGAGCGGCTCCGTCAGGTGGGTGCTCCACGTGCCGCTACCGTTGCTGGCAGCGTATGTATTGACGATAATGTTGCGTACGGCGTTGTTACCGCCCGTAGCGCGTACCACGTCGACAAAGCTCTGGGCGTAGCTGTTGATGGCATTGTACGACTTCAGGGCGTCGGCAGCACTGTAACTGCCGCTATTCTTTGACGAGGCATAATTCCACGAGTTGTTAGCATCGAGCATCTCGTTGTAGCTCTCAAAGAGCAGGTGCTCGTCGTAGTCCTTGAACTCCGTGGCTATCTGCTGCCAGAGTTTCTCGTAGCGTGCCTTGTTGTTGGTGTAGCTGGTGGCATCGGCCTTGAGCCACGACGTAAAGCCATCGCCGTCGGCACCTGTGTCGTGGTGGACGTTGACGATGCAGTACATACCGTTATTGACGACGTAGTCGACCACCTCGCGGACACGTGCCATCCAGGCTGCATTGACATTGCCGTCGCTGTCCATGTGGTTATACCATGTGACGGGCACGCGGATGGCGCCGAAGCCGGCATTCTTGAGCATGGTGAGCAGCTCGCGCTTGGTATAGAACTGTCCCCAGCAGGTCTCCGAGGCCAGGTCCTGCTGTCCCCAGTAGCCGGCAGAGGTGATGTCGGTCACCGTCTGGCGGTTGGCCTCCAGCGTATTGCCAAGGTTCCAGCCCAGTCCCATGTTCTTGACGGCAGCGGCAGCCGTCTCAAACTCCACCTTCCCGGGCACCAGGTTAGGCAGCTGGTCGCGGGTAACGACGTTGGCACTGCTCATGGCATTCTTCCACCAGCTGTCGCTGCACATGGTGCTGGTAGAGCCCTGACCGCCCTGATACCACACCATGAAATGGCCCCACTTGGCACCCTTGGTCCAGCAGTCAGTCATCGTGCCGGGGTCGCCACTGTCGCCCTTGCCACACTCGCCCAGCACCACCATCTTGTTAGGATAGGCGGCCTGTATCTCGGTAAACTCCTGCTGATTCTTGTCAGCGTTGTAGCCATAGAGATCGCGGGCCACCATGTCGACATACTGGTCGCCGGGATACCAGTCGGTGTCCTGATTGTAGCTGTTGCTGTCACCGTTATAGTTCTGCGTGGTCCATATCCAGATAAGGTTGTTGACACCCTTCTGCCTGAAGTAGCCGTACATGGTCTGCCAGAGCTGCTTGTAGGTCTCGGCACCGTCGTAGCCCCACCAGAACCAGGCCTTGCCCCAGGAGGCTCCCGACTTGAGCGTAGCGTTGCCGGCAGCCTCGTGGAAGGGCCGCCAGGTGGCTGCAATGCCTGCCTGCTGCAGTTTCAGGACGACGGCAATAACCTTGTCCATCTCCTGATAGAACCACTTGTTCTCCCATGTACCATCTTTCAGCGCATTCGATGCCCTGAACGTGGTCTCGCTGGGCGTACAGGTGACACCGGAACCGTCAGTCTTCACTTCGGCCGACTCACTCTTGGGGACGTTGAAATGCCACATCAGCTGCACGATGCCGCCGGCGTTGTACCACTCGGTAACGGGTGTGATGTCGTTGTAGTTTATCCACCCGTTGCTGCCCTGATTGGGCACGTAGATATGGATGAAGTCGTAGCAGTTCATGGCGGGATACTTCCCCGTCAGCTTGTTGACCTTCTCAGCGCAGCTGTTGTTCCAGTTGACATCAGCCATGACGCTGGAAATGCTCTTTTGTCCATACTGCTCAACAAAGTAGCTGTACAGTTTCTTGGCTGCATCCGTCGAGGCCGTGACGGGGGTTGAAGGAATGTCGGCAGCCGCACTGCCCGAAAACAGCAGGGCAGCGGCTGCCACAAGGAGTGTTTTCAGTCTTTTCATGTTATTCTATTTTTATCGGTATAGTTAAAAAATAGAGGCACAATCAGACGGTTGTGCCCCTATTGGATAGACAGACGGTATTATTTTACATACCAGCGTGTAATGGTCAGGCCGCCATTGCCTACGAAGAGGATGGCCCCCTGCTGCAGCAGGATGTCAATATCGCCCTGTGTGAGCTCCCACTCAAACTTGGTAACATCAGCACCAAAGTTCATGATAGCGCGGCCTTCGCCGTCACGTCCATAGACGTTCTTCGGCCCTTCCAGACCAGTCCACCAAGAGCCGCAGATCTCAACCTGTCCGCCGCCTTCGTCGCAGACAAACTCGATACCCATCAGCTTGCCGGGTTCGAGCTGAGCCTTGATGTCGTCGGTCAGAGAGATGGTCTTGTCGCCGCTCCAGTTGGTAGGACCGAGCTCACCGCTCCAGAGTGTCACGCCATTGCCAGCAGCCTCGAACTTCACGTACTGCAGCTGGATGCCGTCACCCCAGATGACGATACCCTGACCGCCATCGGCGAACATGGCCTCGCGCTCCTCGGCTGTCAGACTGATGACGATGTCGGTAGCATCGGCTGCGGGACGGATGTTGCCATCGTCGCCATAAGGCATGGAGATGTTGCTGAAGGCTGTGCTCCAGTCGCCCATGCGCAGGTTGAAGACAGGACTGTCGCTGGTAGCGACGAAGTGGAGTGTCAGCTCGCCGGCACCGGTGATTTCCTGCTGGAACTTAGTCCATATATCACCATTCCAGTTGAACACGCCCCAGTTGCTCCATCCGCTCAGGTTCTCCTTACCCATCCAGATGACGCCTCTCATCTTGCGCATCTCCACGGCAATGCTGGCTGTGATGTAAGCATTCTGAGTGAGCACCACATTGCCGTCAGACATATCGGCGGGAACCAGGAAGGTCAGCGTGTTGCCCTCGATGACATAGTCGGCAGCATCCAGGTCGCCATAGCCGGGCAGAGTGACACCCGTGACACGGTCAAAGTGCTCGCCGGTCAGCACCACCACGTCGCCCTCAATCAGGTCCTTGTTAGGCTCTGCAGAGTCGATGGTAACGGTGGGTACGGCAAACTCGCCGGTAGAGAGGGCTGCGCCAGAATAGAGCAGCAGAGAGACGGCACCCGACTTGCACTCGGCAGGCACGGTGGCGGTGATGGTCTTGTGGTCGGCAGACACGTTAAACTCTGCTGACACGCCACCGGGGAATATCACGGACTCGACAGTGTGCAGGTTGCTACCGGTAATCTGTATCTGCTGTCCAAAGTCGGCAGAGGCGGTGATGCCCGATACAGAGGCGGTGTTGATGGTGACGGGATCCTTGTAGTCCTCTTCCCAGTCAGCGCCATCGTTTACGGTGATAGTGCCCGACTCGGCAGCCAGGGGAACCAGCAGGCGTATCTCCTTGCGCGAGACATAGGTAAAGTCCTCAGCAGCCACAGGAGCACCAGAGACGCCGGAGGTGAAGATGACCTCTGCAATGTTATAGACATAGTCGCCCTTGATGCTGATCTCGTCGCCGGCGTTGAGACCTTCTATTGGCGATACGCTCGTCACCTCGATAGGCTCCTCGAAGGTGAGGGTGCCTTCAGAGATAATGGTGTCGTTGCCAGCGATGAGGCGGATATTGCCTGGCACCGTCTCCTCAGGGATAGTGACATAGATGTTCTCATTGTCAGACGAGTTGAAGTTAGCTCTTTCCACTTCTGCACCGGTCAGGTTGATTACCTTTCCGGCTCTCTCAATGGTTCCACCTGCAAAGATTACCTTGTCCACACTTTGCATATTGGTGCCCGTAATGCGGATCTGCTGTGAACGGGTATTGGGCGACGGTCCGAAAGCCAGCAGGTTGACACCCGACTTGCTATACGGATTGGTGTTGTAGTCGTCCTCGCTGCACGCTGCCAGGGATAGCCCCATGAGGGCTACCGCTAACAGGATGAAAATATTAGATATCTTTTTCATACGGTTATTGCTATGTTATTTGTTGGGAACGATACGGATGTTGTCAACCTTGATGATAGCCTGGCAGTCTGAGCCTTCGATGCCACCACCATATACTGCCATCCAGACACTTGCGAAGGAGTCCTTAGAAAGGCTTGCAGTACAGAGATTGCCGTCATAAGAATAGACGAACGATGCAGACAAGGGCAGCGAAACGGTTATCCACTCGTCATTGGTGTCATAGCTACCCGTAGAAGTCCAGGGGCGGTAGAGTGCGCGCGGCACAGCGGGATCGTTCAGATAATCGTTGGTCTGCGCATGAATGGTGTTTCCGTATGCATCGACACCGCCGCCACCGAACGTAGTCCGGTTGGTACCGGCAAAGACTATCTGCATGGCGCCGCCGGTCCAGGGGTTGGAGGTAGGTATCAGCATCTCGAACTTCAGCGTCATGCTGCTCCAGTCTGACAGGTCAACGAGGTCAAACAGCCGAGGATAAGCCTTGAAGGTCTCAGGATTCTCCCAGTTACCGGGCCAGTAGGCGAATGAGTACCATGACTCGTCGGGCCAGCCGTTGTCTGCCGTACCGACACAGGTAGCCGTGCCGTTACCAAACTGCCAGTAGTTGCCGGAGATGCCCGTTCCGTCGTCAACGGTCAGGGTGTGGCCGTTCCAGGCGTGCATATCCAGCACGATGTCGGAGACGCTGTTGCCATGGTCGAAATCGAACAGCATACCACGGGTATCCTTGTACCAGAACGTGCTCTTGCTGGTGCCGTAGACAGAGGTAGCCACGATAGGACCGGCCTCTGCCCCCTCAGGAATGACGATGTCGACGCTGGTGAAGTCGCTGGCAATACTGGTAATCTCAGCCGGTATCAGCGCACCGTCCTTGCCGGTGAAGCTGATGGTAAGGGGCTTACCGGGGTCGTCAATGAAGTAGCTGCCCTTCAGCGTCTGGGTGCTACCAGCCTTTGCATACTCGTTGGCCATGGAGCTGACAGAGGGAGCAGAGATGATGACCTTGAAGTCGTAGGTGACGGTGTCGCTGCCGGTGGTGATGAAGTAAATCTTGTCTGTCACCTCGCCGGGCACCTTGCCCGGGACGGTCACAAAGAGGGCATTGTCCGTCAGCGTGCTCTGGTTGAGAGAGGCTTTCTGGTCGTTGAACCATACCTCATAGACGCTGCGCAGATTGTCGCCAATGACGGCAAGGGTGCTGCCGGGATAGGCGCTGGTGACCAGCTGTCCGTTCGTGTAGAGCGTGCCGGGTTCGTCGTTCCACTTCTGGATTTCCGACGACATGCCACGGATATACTTGATGGTGGGCGTTCCGCCCGTGGACTCAAACTTGTCGGGCTCGTCCTTACAAGAGGTAAGTGCCGTGATGCCAAATGCTGCAACAGCGAGCATCAGTCCTTTGAATATCTTGTTGTTCATAATCATTGTCTGTTTCTATTGTCAATTATCGGTTTAGTAGCCATAGGTGCTGCGCACGTCGACATGCTGTGCCTCAGCACTGGAAGCCAGATTAGGATTGAACACTACGTCGCGGGCTGTCATAGGCAGTGCAAAAAACTTCTTGCCGGAATCTGCATCAGTCGCCATCAGCTGCTCTACAACAGGAGCCGGCGTCCTGTCATCGTATGTTGCAGTGGCGGGAATCTCCCAGTTGCCGGTCTTGTAGTAGTTCTCATAGATCTCATTCAGCCCGCCGTTGGTGTTGCGCTTCTGAGCCTTCAGCTCAGCTATGCAGTAGTCAGGATTGTAGTAGCTGACGCGGACGTAGTCAAACCAGCGGTCGCCCTCGAAGGCCAGCTCCAGACGACGCTCCTTCCAGATGTCGGCGAACGAGACAGACTCCAGCTCTGTCAGACCGGCACGGGTGCGGACGGCATTAATGGCATTGAGAACCTCAGCGTCGGTTGTAGAGGCGGCCTGGGGATTAGAAGTGTTGGAGGCCAGTAGCTTGGCCTCTGCCAGCACCAGGTAGACGTCAGAGAGGCGGAGCAGCGGTGTGGCAAGGCTGTTGGCCATACGGGCGGCAGGATAGCCTACGCCCAGCGTATGGTCGGCATTGTCGCCATAGAGATGCTTCACGGGCCATGCGCCGGTGGGACTCACCAGTGCGGGCTTCTCCTGCTGGATTTCCACAGACGGGTTGTACTGGTCATCATAGACAAAGCGGAGGAAGTCGAAGCCGCCCTTGTCAGTCCAGAAATAGTCGTAGGTGAAGCCAGGCAGCATCATGGTGGCCTTCAGGCGCTGGTCGCGGTGGTTGAGCCACACATCGGGCGTCTGCTCCAGCACCTTGATGCCGAAGGCCTCCTGCAGGTCCGTGCTCATGCCCTTCCACTGTCCCCAGCAGTCGTCATCGCCAAAGCCCTTGGGAGCATAGTCGTTCTGCATGAAGCTCTGGTCGGTCCACTGGTTGTTGTTGGCATTCCAGCGCCAGGAGATCAGACATTCCGGGTTGACGTTGTTGGCCAGGCGGAACACATCGGCGTAATTGCTCATCAGACGGTGGTTGGAATGGGCTATACACTGCCTGGCATAGGTGACAGCCTGGTTCAGGTCGTCGGTGCTGAGCGTTCCTGTCACGCCGGCCTTGGTCAGGTAGACCTTGGCCAGCAGGCCCTCAGCGGCAGCCTTGTCGATACGGCCGCTCTGCAGCGGAGTCTCTGGCAGTATCTCAATGGCCTTCTCCAGCGTCATGATCACATACTCGTAGATGTCGGCTTTCTTCACCTTGGAAACGGAGTTGTATGAACCCGATGAAAGCTCGGCGCTGTTGTCGTGAATGATGGGCACTTCGCCAAAGGAGCGTACCAGGAAGAAGTAGGCAACGGCCTTCCATACCAGGCACTCGCCCATGGTCTGGTTCTTGCCGGCCTCAGAAGGACCGCTGGCTGCATTGATATAGTTGTAGATGGTGTTGCAGTGAGCCACCGCAGCCCACAGCGAGTTAGACATGGAACCCAGGTCGGGATCAGAGCTGTTAAGAGTAAAGTCCAGATACGGGCTTGTGCCAGGATAGTAGTTACCTGAGAGCACCTCACCGACGGTGATGAAGGAACGTGTAAAGTCGCTCCAAGGTGAGCTGTACAGATAGGACGTACCTGAGAGGCACTCTGTATCGGAGCTGTAGTAGTTGTCGGCATTGTAGTTGTCGATAGTCGGCTTGTCAAGGAAGTCTTCGCAAGAGGCAAGCCCCAGACCGGCAAAGGCTGCAAGCGCTATGGTTTTTATATTGAGTTTCATATTGCTTATCTATTTAGAATGTTACGTTAAGACCAAATGAATACGTTGTAGGCGAGGGATAACGTCCGTTGTCAAGACCCGACACGAACGATGACTGTGTACTCGTGCCAACTTCAGGATCGTAACCGTCGTAGCCAGTGATGGTCAGCAGGTTCTGTATGTTCACATTCAGGCGGAGGGTCTCCAGATAGAGTTTCTTGACCAACTTCTTGGGGAAGGTGTAACCCAGCGAGATATTCTTCAGGCGGATATAGCTGGCATCCTCGATATAGCGGTCGCTCCAGCGGTCGTTGTCGTTGGGGTCGCCCACAGAGACACGGGGCAGAGGAGCACCTGGGTTGGCAATCTTGGTGTTGTAGATATCGTCATACCAGTTGTAGATCATCACACCGTCGCCACGGTCGATACCTGCAGAGTAGTCCTTGCTGGCATCGATGGGCTCCAGACGGGTAGCGTCCATGACATCTGAAAGCTGGTTGATCCAGGTATTGTTCATGTGAGTCAGCTTGTACTTGTTGTAGTTGCCTACCTTGTTGCCGTAAGAACCGTTGATGAAGATGTTCAGGTCGAAATTGTTCCAACGGAAGGTATTGGTCCAGCCGAAAGTGAACTTAGGCAGCGGAGAGCCGATGTCGGTACGGTCGTACTCGTCAATCTTGCCGTCGGGCACACCGTCGGGGCCGCTGAGGTCCTTGTACTTGATATCGCCCACCCACACGGTGCTATTCTTGGAATAGACGCCGTTGGAGGCCGGGTGAACCGGTGTGGGAGAGTTTTCAATGTCCTCTACCGATGTGTAATAGCCGTCACAGACATAGCCATAGAAGCTGAAGAGCGAGCCGCCAACCTCTGTCTGAGAGACCTGCGGCTCCTGGTCGCCCCACTGTCCCCAGCCTTTCAGGGTGGCATTGCCCGTACCGTCGTTCAAGGCTACGAGCTTGTTGCGGTTGAAGGAGATCTGGAACTCAGAGTCCCACTCGAACTTACCGACGAGGGGATGGGTGTTCAGCGTAATTTCAACACCGGTGTTACGGATGGTACCGTAGTTGCCTGAAGGAGCAGCCAGGGCCGAAGAGGCGTTGCCGCTGGTTCCCATGTAGGCAGGCAGCTGAAGCTGCATCAGCATATCCTTAGACTCCTTGCGATACCAGTCGAGAGTGAGGTTGACACGGTTGTTGAGGAATCCGAGGTCGAGACCGACGTTCACCTGCTCCTGACTCTCCCACTGGATGGAGGGGTTGGCAATGTTGGAAGGACGGTTACCGGAACCCAGGGCCGAGGTCTGGTTCTTCAGAGCCACACCCCACTTATAGGCACCGATGCTGGAGTTACCCGTCTGACCCCAGCCTACACGCAGCTTACCGTTGGACAGCCAGTTCTCTGCGAAAGCCTTGATAAACTGCTCGTTGTTGAAGCGCCAGGAGGCAGCGAAGGAGTGGAAACCGGCCCAGCGCTTTTCAGGACCGAAGTTGGAGCTGCCGTCATAACGATAGGTATAGGTAGCATTGTAACGGTCATCATAGCTATAAGTCCAACGGGTGAAGAACGAAGCCATGGACGACTCTCCGAAACCTTCGCCCACTGAGGGATTGCCTGTGCCGAGGGCAGGATTATGGACGTTGTCGTTGGGCAGTCCCGTGTTGGTGATGCTCATATAGTCGTACTTCGACTCCCAGGCCTCCTGTCCAGCCATGCCCGTCACGTTATGCTTGCCGGCAAAGGTGTGCATCCATGTCACGTAGTTCTTGACCTGCCAGAACTTGCTGGAGTTCTTCTGCGTGTGAGCCGTATTGTTGTTCTGGTGATAGGTGGCCAGACTGATGATAGGACGATAGGTGTCGGCCTTGTTCCATCCCAGGTCGAAGCCCAGCTCGGTGTGCCACGTCAGGTCCTTGTAGAACTGCACATCGAAGAAGATGTTACCATTGAGTTTCTGACGGTTCAGCTTATTAGTGTTCATCAGAGCCAAGGCAATGGGGTTAGGGCTGCTGGAGCCCTCGTACGAGCTGGAGGCATAGTTGCCGTCCATATCGTAGATGGGCAGGTTGGGGGTGGTGGTGAGCGAGTAGTTGATGATACCCTCTTCACCATCGGCCAGCTTCAGGTCGTCATTAGAGTCAGAGAAAGCCACATTCAGCCCCATCTTGAGCCACGACTTCAAGTCGGCGTCGAGGTTGGCACGTACAGACATACGGTCGAAATTAGAACCGATGATAGTACCCTCCTGGTTCATATAGCTGCCGCTGACATAGTAGCGCACCTTGTCGGTACCGCCCTGGGCACTGACCTGATGCTGGTGTGTCAGGGCTGTACGGAAGACGGCATCCTGCCAGTTAGTACCCTTGCCCAGCAGCTCCCTGTCAACAAACAGCGGATTGGCCGTTGCCTCGCCCAGGCGTACATACTCATTATAGTAGTCGGCATATTCGCGGAGATCGAGGATGTCCAAGCGCTTGGACTGGCGGTTGATGGCCAGGGTTCCGCTGTATGAAAACTTGGCATCGCCAGCCTTACCGCGCTTGGTGGTAATGAGCACGACGCCGTTAGCTCCCTGCGCACCATAGATGGCCGTTGCCGAGGCGTCCTTGAGGATTTCCATCGAGAGGATATCCTGAGGGTCAATGGTTGACAACGGAGAGATGGTGGACACACTACCATTACCGAGAGCGTCGCCCAGACCGTAGTCATAACCGGTCAGGCCACCGCTCTGCACAATCACGCCGTCAATCACATAGAGAGGCTCTGCATTGGCATTGATGGTGGCAGTACCACGCACACGGATGGAGGAGCCAGAGCCGGGAGCACCAGAGGTGGAAACGGCGCTGACACCGGCGGCATGGCCTTGCAGTGCCTGGTCGAGTGAGGTGATGATAGAGCCCTTGATGGCATTCTCGCCTACGGTAGCTGAAGCACCTGAGATGTCGCTCTTCTTCATGGTACCATAGCCGACGACGACCACCTCGTCGAGCAACTGCTTGTCCTCTTCGAGGGTGATGTTGTAGACGTTCTGTCCGGCAACAACCTTCACCTCCTTGGATAGATAGCCCACATAAGAGATGACGAGCGTTTGCCCCGGCGATGCCTGAAGCGAGAATTTGCCATCGAAGTCGGTGGCTACACCAGAAGAGGTGCCCTTGATTTTGATGCTGGCACCGATGACCGGTCCCATAGCATCGCTCACTACACCTGAAATCTTTTTGGCCTGCTGCGCTTCCATGGGAAGGGGATTGGCTCCCGAACCCGGTGCAGCCATTGCCTGTGGCGAATAGCTTAACAGCGAAGTCAAGCATAGCGTCGCCAGCACAGATTTTTTACTGCAATTTGAATACATACGGTTAGTTTTGTTGGTTTTGTAATTATTTGGTTATTTAGTTATGATGCAAAAGTCGAGTGCAAAGATAATGTTTTTTCTTTATATGACATAACATTTATTTGCTTTTTAATGATACTTTTTTAAAAAAAATTGCAGAAGTGGGAGTTTTTGCAAAGAAAATACAAGTCTCTTTTAGTAAAATTATGTAACTTTGTGGCGTAATTGAAAAAAACTAAAAACCAAAAGCAACAACATGAAAAGACTGGTATTACTATTATTCACTGCCCTCACCGTTTTGTCTGTAGGGGCACAAGTCAGAGGCAACAGCATCGTTGTGACCGTAGAGCCCGACCATCAGGACTGGAACTACCGCGTAGGCGAAACTGCTAAGTTCACGGTAGAGGTGCGCCGCTCGGGCACACTGGTCAGCAATGTCAGCATAGACTATGCCGCCGGTCCGGAGATGTATCAGGATATTAAGAAAAGTATCACCTTGAAGGACGGTCAGGTGAAGCTGTCGGGCAAGATGAGCCAGCCCGGCTTCTACCGCGTTGACGTAACGGCCCACGTTGACGGCAAGGATTACCGGGGCGCCTGTGCCGCAGCCTTCTCACCTGAGAAGCTGCAGCCCTCAACGGTGATGCCCGCCGACTTCAAAGCCTTTTGGGAGAACGCCATCAAGGAAGCCCGCTACACAGCCTTGGAGCCAACGAAGCGGTTGCTGCCAGAGCGTTGCACGAAGGACGTGAACGTCTACGAGGTGTCATTTCATAATATAAGATGGAACGCGCGTACCTATGGTATATTATGCGTGCCCGTGAAGGAGGGACGCTACCCTGCCCTGCTGCGGGTGCCGGGTGCCGGTGTCCGCCCTTACCAGGGTGATGTGTGGACGGCTGCCCAAGGCATCATCACGCTTGAGATAGGCATTCACGGCATCCCCGTGACCATGGAGCAGAAGGTTTACGACGACCTGGCCAACGGTGCGCTGAACTGCTACTGGAACTACGGCATGGACAACCGCGACCAGAGCTACTACAAGCGCGTGGTACTGGGCTGCATACGGGCCATTGACTATATTGAGCAGTTCACACCATGGAACGGCCAGCAATTAGGCGTAACAGGCAGTTCGCAAGGCGGCTTCCTGTCAATAGCCACGGCTGGACTGGACCGCCGCGTCACATGCTATGCTCCCGTGCATGCCGCCCTCTGCGACCACACCAACTCGCAGCGAGGCATTGCCTGCGGGTGGCCGCACTACTTCTACAAACTGAAAGGCGAGGAAATGAAAAAGAAGCAAGAGGAGGTTGAGACCTCACGCTACTACGACGGTGTGAACTTCGCCCGGCTCATCACCGACAAGCAGAAAGGATGGTTCTCCTTCGGCTACTGTGATGACGTGGTACCACCGACGACTGCCTGGGCCACTTACAACACCGTAACGGGACCGAAGGAGATTAAACCCTATCAGGCTACCTGGCACTTCTGGTTCCAGGAGCAGTGGGACGAATGGCAGGAGTGGCTGATTCGGGAGTTAGGAGTTAGGAGTTAGGAGTTAGGAGTTAGGAGTTAGGAGTTAGGAGTT
>CAMYZO010000077.1 GCA_947303855.1 uncultured Prevotellaceae bacterium | reverse complement strand
ACAGCAGAATTAGGTTCGCATTTTTGCTAAGTTCGCATTTTTTTCGTAACTTTGCAGCAAACTTTTAATTTTTGTAATTATGGAAAAGACACCTACCCCCCATATCGGGGCGAAGTATGGCGAAATAGCCGATACCGTCATCATGGCTGGCGACCCCTTGCGCGCCAAGTTCATGGCCGAGAATTTTTTAGAGAATGCGGTACAGTTTAATAATGTACGAGGCATGCTTGGTTTTACGGGCACCCATCAAGGCAAACGGGTGAGCGTCATGGGACACGGCATGGGCATCCCGTCCATCGGCATCTATACCTACGAGTTGTATAACTTCTACGACGTGAAGACCATTATCCGTGTGGGCTCGGCAGGTTCTATCCATCCTGACTTGCATGTGGGCGACCTCTGTATCGCTATGGGTGCCTGCACCAATTCCAACTATGGTTTACAGTATGAACTGCCTGGCACCTTTGCCCCCATTGCCGATTTCGACTTGCTGCGTAGCGCTGCCGATGCTTGTGACAGGTTGGGCTATCGCTACAAGGTGGGCAACGTGCTTTCCAGCGATATCTTCTATTCAGAGAATGCTCATAACGACAAATGGATGAACATGGGCGTGCTCTCTGTGGAGATGGAGGCTTCGGCGCTCTACATGAATGCCGCCCGTGCCGGTAAGCGCGCCTTAGTGATACTGACCATCTCAGACCATATACTGACAGGGGAGGTGACAACGGCAGAGGAGCGACAGACCACCTTTACCCACATGATGGATGTGGCTTTTGAAATAGCTTAATAAGATCATACTCTATGGCAACAGTTGACGACAAGAAAGTGATTTTCTCGATGGTCGGAGTGAGCAAGACCATCCAGCAGAACCAGAAACAAGTGCTCAAGAACATCTACCTCAGCTTCTTCTACGGGGCTAAGATAGGCATCATCGGTCTTAACGGTGCCGGTAAGTCGACACTGATGAAAATCATCGCCGGACTGGACGAGCAGTACCAGGGTCAGGTGGTGTGGAGTCCCGGCTATTCGGTGGGCTATCTGCCTCAGGATCCGCCATTGGACGAAGCTAAGACGGTGAAGGAGAATGTCATGGAGGGTGTGCAGCACGTCTATGACGCCCTGGCAGAATACGATGACATCAACGTGAAGTTCGGACTGCCCGAATACTACGAGGATGCCGACAAAATGGACAAGCTGATGCAGCGCCAGGCAGAACTGCAGGATATTATCGATGCCACCGACGCGTGGAACATGGACTCGAAACTCGACCGCGCCATGGCTGCCCTGAACTGTCCTCCGGGTGACTGGCCTGTCACGAACCTCAGCGGTGGTGAGCGCCGTCGGGTGGCCCTCTGCCGCCTGTTGCTGCAGAAGCCTGACGTGTTGCTGCTCGACGAGCCTACCAACCATCTCGATGCCGAGTCCATTGACTGGCTTGAGCAACACCTTCAGCAGTATGAGGGAACGGTCATTGCCGTCACCCACGACCGCTATTTCCTGGACGATGTGGCTGAGTGGATTCTCGAGCTGGACCGTGGCGAGGGTATTCCCTGGAAGGGCAACTACTCCAGCTGGCTGGAGCAGAAGTCGCAGCGCCTGGCCCAGGAGGAGAGGCAGGCCTCGAAGCGACGTAAGACGCTGGAGCGCGAGCTGGAGTGGGTGCGCATGGCCCCCAAGGCCCGTCACGCCAAGGGTAAGGCCCGTCTGAACTCGTATGAGACGATGCTGAACGAAGAGCAGAAGCAGAAGGAGGAGAAGCTGGAGATATTTATCCCCAACGGTCCGCGCCTGGGCAACAAGGTGATAGAGGCAGAACACGTAGCCAAGGCATACGGCGAGAAGGTGCTGTTCAGCGACCTGAACTTCATGCTGCCGCCCAACGGTATTGTGGGTGTCATCGGTCCCAACGGTGCCGGCAAGACCACCCTTTTCCGTCTCATCATGAACATGGAACAAGCTGATGCCGGCACGTTCAGCGTGGGTGAGACGGTGAAGTTGAGCTACGTAGACCAGCAGCATAAGGATATTGATCCGCAGAAGAGTGTCTACGAGGTGGTCAGCGGCGGCAATGAGACCATCCGCATGGGTGGCCGCGATGTCAATGTCAGGGCCTACCTGTCGCGCTTCAACTTCAGCGGCGCTGACCAGGAGAAGAAATGTGGTGTGCTCAGCGGTGGCGAGCGCAACCGCCTGCACCTGGCCATCGCCCTGAAGCAGGAGGGCAACGTGCTGCTGTTGGACGAGCCTACCAACGATATCGACGTCAACACCCTGCGGGCCCTGGAGGAAGGTCTTGAGTCGTTTGCCGGCTGTGCTGTGGTCATCAGCCACGACCGCTGGTTCCTGGACCGTATCTGTACCCATATCCTGGCCTTCGAGGGCGAGGGCAACGTGTTCTACTTCGAGGGTAACTACAGCGAGTATGAGGCCAATAAAGCACAACGCTTAGGCCTTGAGGAGCCTAAGCGTGCGCGTTATAGGAAACTGATGGAAGATCAGTGAGGTCAGTTGAATAGCAGTTCTTCGCGGTCAGCAGACTTCGTGATGTGAATGACCGTCCCCTGTTCGATGTCGCCGTTGACAATGCGCTCGCAGACCCCATCCTCGATGTAGGTCTGTATGGCGCGTTTCAACGGACGGGCACCGAACTGCACATCATAGCCTTTGGTGGCCACAAAGACCTTAGCCTCGTCAGACAGTTCGATGCTGAAGCCCAGTTCGCCAATTCGTTTGTACAGGCTGGCAAGTTCAATGTCGATGATGCGCTTGATGGCATCGAGGTCAAGCTGGTCGAAGGTGATGATTTCGTCCAGTCGGTTCAGGAATTCAGGTGAGAACTGCTTCGAGAGCGCCTTCTGGACGATGGAGCGTGCATGCTCCTTGTCTTGCTCGTTCAGGGCCAGTGCCGAACCCGAGGAAGCGGCAAAGCCGATGCCGCGTCCAAAGTCTTTCAGCTGTCGTGTGCCAGCATTAGAGGTCATGATGATGACGGTGTTGCGGAAGTCAACGAACCGTCCGTTACCATCGGTCAGTCGTCCCTCGTCAAGCACCTGCAGCAGCAAGTTGAACACGTTGGGGTGGGCCTTCTCAATCTCGTCAAGCAGCACGATGGAGTAGGGGTGGCGGCGTACACGCTCGGTCAGCTGTCCGCCTTCCTCGTAGCCGACATAACCCGGAGGGGCTCCTATCAGTCTGGATGTGTTGAACGATTCGGTATATTCGCTCATGTCAACGCGTATCAGGGCATCGCTGGAGCCAAACATGAACTCAGCCAGTTTCTTGGCCAGGTATGTCTTGCCCACACCCGTGGGGCCGAGGAACATAAAGGCACCGATGGGATGGTTGGGGTCTTTCAGTCCCACGCGGTTGCGCTGGATGGCACGCACCATCTTCTCAATGGCACCGTCCTGTCCTACCACATGGTGCTTCAGGTCGGCAGCCATGCCCTTCAGACGGATGCCCTCCTGTTCGGCCATGCGCTGTACGGGTACCCCCGTCATCATCGACACCACGTCGGCCACCTCCTTCTCGGTGATGACCTGACGGTCGTCGCCCTCGCCTTCCTGCCATTTCTTGTTCAGTTCTGCCAACTCCTTCTCCAGCTGTGTCTGGCGGTCGCGATAGCTGGCAGCCAGCTCGTAGTTCTGGTTCTTGACGGCAGTCTGCTTGCGTTCCTTGATATGCGTAATCTCCTGTTCCTTCTCTGTTATCTCTGGCGGAATGCTGGCATTGCCCAAGTGTACGCGTGAGCCAACCTCATCAAGGGCGTCGATGGCCTTGTCGGGCATGAAACGGTCGTTGACATAGCGGTCTGTCAGTTTGACACATGCTGCCAGGGCATCATCGGTATAGCTGACGTGGTGGTGGTGCTCGTAGCGGTCTTTGATGTTGTGCAGAATCTGCAGCGTCTCCTCATTGGTGGTCGGCTCCACCTGCACTTTCTGGAAACGGCGTTCCAGGGCACCGTCTTTCTCAATGGAGTTGCGGTACTCGTCGAGTGTCGTGGCACCGATGCATTGCACCGTGCCACGTGCCAGGGCCGGCTTCATGATGTTGGCTGCATCCATAGAGCCCGGTGTGGAGCCGGCGCCGATGATGGTGTGTATCTCGTCAATGAAGACGATGACGTCGGGGTTCTGCTCCAGTTCCTTCATCAGCTGCTTCAGCCGTTCCTCAAATTGCCCTCTGTATTTCGTGCCTGCCACAATGGCAGTCATGTCGAGCGTGTATATCTTCTTGCCAAAAAGCATGGGCGAGGTGTGGTGGCGGGCAATCATCTGGGCCAACCCTTCCACAATAGCGCTCTTGCCTACACCGGGCTCACCTATTAATATAGGGTTGTTCTTCTTGCGGCGGCCCAGAATCTCAATGACGCGCTGGATTTCCCTCTCGCGGCCCACGCAGGGGTCCAGTTTCCCCTCGGCGGCGGCCTGCGTCAGGTCGGTGCCAAAGCTGTCGAGTACCGGTGTCTTCGACTTCTGTTTAGCCTGGGCCGTAGCTGTCTGGCTGTTCTGCCCTGACGTCTGGTTGACGCCACCGTGCTGTTCCTCCTCCTCGTCGTAATCTTCGTTAGGCAGGCCTATGCCATCGCTGACGCCGCTCTTCTGGGGGGCATGCAGCATGGCGAGTACATCTTCGTAGTTCATGTCGTTTAGTTCTAATACTTGTTTGGCGCCATTCTGCACCTGGTCATGCAGAATAGCCAGTAGCAGGTGCTGCTCTTCTACTCTCTCTGTCCGTTGTATGCGTGCTTCCAGTACGGCCAATTTCAATATGTTGCTGGCTTTTTCGTTCAGTACCAGGTCGCTGGTGTGTATAGGCATTCCCAGTTCATCTTCCCTTACCTTTGCTTCAAGTTCTGTCTTTACAGATTGAAGATTCAGATTCAGGCGTCGGAAAACATCGACGACCGGACTTTCCTCCATCCTCAGCAGTCCGAGCAGGAGATGCTCGGGCCCTACCGAACGGCTTGCCAGTCGTGCAGCCTCCTCACGCGAGAAGGCGAGCACTTTTGACACTTTAGGTGAAAACTGACTTGTCATTCTTTCCTTTTACCTTATTTTGATATTGGATGCAAATTTACAATATATTTTGCAAACACCGTGCCAAAAATAACAAAACTTTTCCTTTATGTCTCATTTGTTGAAAAAAGATAAGGAAAAAGTTGTCCGCTTTCAGAATAAATTATTAACTTTGTGGCCAAATATGTACTAACTTTATTTTTAACAACTCAATTATGAACGACAACAAAGTTATGAACCTTGCAGCCGACAATATCAGAATCCTGGCTGCGTCAATGGTTGAAAAAGCTAAGTCCGGACATCCCGGCGGTGCCATGGGTGGTGCAGATTTTATCAACACCCTGTACAGCGAGTTTTTGGTTTACGATCCCGAAAATCCCTCTTGGGAAGGTCGCGACCGTTTCTTCCTCGACCCCGGTCACATGGCTCCTATGCTCTATTCCCAGCTTGCTCTTATTGGCAAATATACACTGGACGACCTGAAGAATCTCCGTCAGTGGGGTTCTGTCACGCCGGGACACCCCGAGCGTGAGCTGGCCCGTGGCATTGAAAATACCTCTGGTCCTCTGGGTCAGGGCCACACCTTCGCTGTAGGTGCTGCCATCGCTGCCAAGTTCCTGAAGGCCCGTCTTGGCGATGTCATGAACCAGACCATCTATGCCTATATTTCTGATGGTGGCGTCCAGGAAGAGATTTCCCAGGGTGCTGGTCGTATTGCCGGTAACTTGGGTCTGGACAACCTTATTATGTTCTATGATGCCAACGATATCCAGCTGTCAACGCGTACCGAGGTGGTGACCTGTGAGGATACCGCCAAGAAGTATGAGGCTTGGGGCTGGTATGTGCAGAAGATTGACGGTAACGATGTTGACCAGATTCGCGATGCTATCAAGAAGGCTCAGGCCGAGAAGGAGCGTCCGTCGCTGATTATCGGTCACTGCATCATGGGTAAGGGTGCCCGTAAGGCCGACGGCAGCAGCTACGAGAGCAACTGCGCCACCCACGGTGCTCCTCTTGGTGGCGACAATTTCGTACAGACCATGAAGAATCTGGGTGCAGATCCCGAGAACCCGTTCCAGATCTTCCCCGAGGTTCAGGCGCTCTATGCTAAGCGTGCCGAGGAGCTGAAGCAGATTGTTGCTGAGCGCTATGCCGCCAAGGCAGAGTGGGCCAAGGCTAATCCTGAGAAGGCTGCCCAGCTGGAGGATTGGTTCAGCGGCAAGGCTCCCGTGATTGACTGGAGCAAGGTTGAGCAGAAGGCCGGCAGCGCTACCCGTAGTGCCTCGGCAGCCGTTCTCGGTCAGTTGGCTGAGCAGGTGCCCAACATGATTTGTGCTTCTGCCGACCTTTCTAACTCAGACAATACCAACGGATTCTTGAAGAAGACTCACGACCTTGTAAAGGGCGACTTCAGCGGTGCCTTCTTCCAGGCTGGTGTAGCCGAGCTGACAATGGCCTGCTGCTGCATCGGTATGGCCCTGCACGGTGGTGTCATTCCTGCTTGCGGCACATTCTTTGTGTTCAGCGACTACATGAAGCCCGCTGTCCGCATGGCTGCCCTGATGGAGCTGCCCGTGAAGTTTATCTGGACGCACGATGCTTTCCGTGTGGGTGAGGATGGTCCTACCCATGAGCCCGTAGAGCAGGAGGCTCAGATCCGTCTGATGGAGAAGCTGAAGAACCATCACGGCAAGAACAGCGTGCTCGTTGTCCGTCCTGCCGACGCTGAGGAGACCACCGTCTGCTGGCGCATGGCTATGGAGAATGTCGATACGCCGACAGCCCTCATCTTCTCGCGCCAGAACATCGAGATGCTGCCTGAGGGTAACGATTACAGTCAGGCTACCAAGGGCGCCTATGTCGTTGCCGGATCTGATGCCGACTATGACGTCATCCTGTTGGCCAGCGGTTCCGAGGTGTCTACACTTGAGGCCGGTGCCAAATTGCTGGCTGCCGACGGCATCAAGACGCGTGTGGTCAGCGTTCCCTCAGAGGGTCTGTTCCGCAGCCAGCCGAAGGAGTATCAGCAGAGCGTGTTGCCCGCAGGTAAGAAGAAGTTCGGTCTGACAGCCGGTCTGCCCGTCAACCTCGAAGGTCTGGTGGGTGCCGACGGCTGCGTGTGGGGACTTGAGAGCTTCGGTTTCTCTGCTCCTTACAAGGTGCTTGATGAGAAACTTGGCTTCACAGGCCAGAATGTTTATGAACAAGTGAAGAAACTGCTTGCATAATTTACTGATATGGAAGTTAAGAAAATAGGCATAGCCAGCGATCACGCTGGCTATGCTCTTAAACAGTTTGTCAAGAAGTATCTCGAAGAGAAGGGATACGAGTATAAGGATTACGGTACTTATACCGAGGATTCGTGTGACTACAGTGACTTCGGCCATGCGTTGGCCCGTGGTATCGAGTCAGGCGAGGTGTTTCCCGGCATTGCCATCTGTGGCAGTGGCGAGGGCATTAATATGACGCTTAACAAGCACCAGTCCATCCGTGCCGGTCTCTGCTGGATTCCAGAGATAGCCCATCTCATCCGCCAGCATAATAATGCCAATGTGCTGGTGATGCCCGGCCGCTTCATTGACGAGGAGATGGCCCGGAAGATTATGGACGAGTATTTTTCTACTGAGTTTGAGGGCGGACGCCATCAGAAGCGCATCGACAAGATTCCCGTTTAATACTGAGGCAGGTGGAACTTGTACTGACTGTCGAGTGCTTCGCGTACCGTATTTATTTCTAAGAATTTCGTGCCGCCGCCCTCGCCCAGGTTGCCGCTGAGGTAGGCTATCTTGTCGTGCTCCTCAACGTAGCCCTTCTGCCGGAGCATGCGGACTGCCGCAGCAAAGAGGCGATCAGAGCCGATATGCTCCTTCTGGTAGACGGGAATAACGCCATAGCTGAGGTTGAGCAGTCGCTGCAGCTTGTCCTTGTAGCAGATGGCCAGCACGGGGTTAGGACCGCGGAAAGCGGCCAGGTGGCGGGCTGTCTGTCCTGACACGGAGTCGGTGATGATGCCCTTCACGCCCAGCCGTTCGGTAGCCTCGATGGCGGCATGGGCCATGAACTGCCTGATGTCGCAGTCGGCAGGCAGCGGTACCTCTATGTCACCCTGACGGTGTTTGTCAAGTTCCGCCTGCTCGGCAATGGTGGCCATGGTGCGTACGGCCTCTATGGGATACTTGCCGCTGGCCGTCTCTCCCGAGAGCATCAGGGCGTCGGTGCGCGAATAGATGGCATTGGCAATATCGGTAACCTCAGCCCGCGTGGGGCGTGGGTTGTTGATCATGGTGTGCAGCATCTGCGTGGCTACGATGACAGGCTTGTGTGCCTGTACACACTTACGGATGATCATACGCTGGATGCCGGGTATGCGCTCAATGGGTATTTCTATTCCCAGGTCTCCGCGTGCAATCATGATGCCGTAGCTGGCCTCAATGATTTCGTCAATGTTGTCAACTCCTTCCTGGTTCTCGATTTTTGAAATAATCTTGATGTCTGAGTTGTAGGCGTCGAGCAGTGCCTGTACCGCACGGACGTCGGCGGCAGAACGTACAAACGAGTGGGCTATGAAGTCTATGTCCTGGTCGATGGCCAGCAGAATGTTACGACGGTCTTTGTCGGTGAGTGCCGGCAGGTCTATATGCCGTCCGGGCACGTTCACACTCTTACGCGAGCCCAGAGTACCGTCGTTGGTGACCTGGGCAATCACAGCCGGGCCGTTGATACCTATGACCACCATGTCCAGAGCGCCGTCGTCGAAGAGGATGTGGTCACCCTCTTCCACGTCGCTGGCGAAGTCGGGGTATGTCAGGTTGACAATATCGTGCGTGGATTCCATCTCCGGGCGTCCGAAGATTTTTACCACGTCACCCGTTTTGTAGTCAATGGGTTCAGCGCATCCTGTTGTACGCACCTCAGGTCCTTTCGTGTCAATGAGTATGCCAATGTGGCGGCTTACTTCGCGCACGTTCCTTATTATATTTTTTATTCCGTCCTCATCGGCATGGGCCGTATTCATGCGTACCACATTCATCCCCGACTCGTACAGCTGGCGTATGAAGTCAACACTACAACGTCTGTCGCTGATGGAAGCTACTATTTTTGTCTGTTTCATATTGCATAAGATTGATTTTCGCCTACAAAGTTACTAAAAGAATGCCGAAAAAGCACAATTTTAGAAAAAAAATGCGAGAAAATTTCCATATCCCGTTGAAAAACAGTATCTTTGCAGTCCAAAATAAAAATGTGATTGCAAAAAGTTAAATTCTAAAGTAAAAATCAGACATGACAAAGGCAGACATCATCAACAAGATAGCCGAAGAGACGGGCATTGCCAAGAAGGACGTGGCAGCTACCGTAGAAGCTTTTATGGAAGAAATCCGCGTGAGCCTCGCCCAGAACAAGGAGAACGTCTATCTCCGCGGCTTCGGCAGTTTCATTGTAAAGCATCGTGCACAGAAGACCGCCCGTAACATCTCTAAGAACACCACTTTGGTCATTGACGCCCATGACCTCCCGGCTTTCAAGCCTGCCAAGAGTTTTATTGGTAAAATGAAGTAACCGATATTCAAATAAATTAATATTTAAAACATTTTAGAACTATGCCAAACGGAAAGAAAAAGAAGGGTCACAAGATGGCTACCCACAAGCGCAAGAAGAGACTGCGTAAGAATCGTCATAAGAGCAAGTAAGCTCAGTAACGACAACGCAAGGAAATGAAGGGAGTGTGGACGCGTGACAAGCGCGCTACACCCCTTTTTGTAAAATCAGTTTAACGCCTATCCCAAGTCAACAAGACCTACGACAAGAATGACAAGTGAAGTAATTATTGATGTTCAACCGAAGGAGATTTCCATCGCCCTGCTTGAAGACAAGCAGCTGGTGGAATACCAGAACGAACGGCGTGAGGCCTCGTTCTCGGTGGGCAACATCTATGTGGCCAAGGTCCGCAAGCTAATGCCCGGACTCAATGCCTGCTTCGTCGATGTAGGGTATGAGAAGGATGCCTTCCTTCACTATCTGGACTTAGGCACACAATTTGGCTCTTATGAGAAATACCTGAAACAGGTACAGAGCGACAGAAAAAAACTTTATCCCATACAAAAGGCCACGCGCCTGCCGGACCTGCCTAAGGACGGCAGTGTGCAGACAACGCTCCAGGTGGGTCAGGAGGTTATGGTGCAGGTGGTGAAGGAACCCATCTCCACTAAGGGTCCACGACTGACCTGCGAGCTGAGTTTTGCCGGGCGCTATATCGTGCTCATACCCTTTGGCGATAAAGTGAATGTTTCTACAAAAATCAAGAAAAGCGAGGAGCGCAGCCGACTGAAGCAGCTGATACAGAGCATCAAGCCCAAGAATTTTGGCGTCATTGTGCGCACGGTGGCTGAAGGCAAGCGTGCCGCCGAGTTGGACCAGGAGATGAAAATGCTGCTCAAGCGCTGGGACGACGCTATCACGAAGGTGCAGCGCACGCAGCAGCGTCCGCAGCTCGTCTATGAGGAAGAGAGCCGTACCGTGGCACTCCTGCGTGATTTGTTCAATCCTACCTACGACGGCATCCACATTAACGATGAGGCCATCTTCCAGCAGGTGAGAGACTATGTGGGGATGATAGCCCCTGAAAAGCAGGACATCGTTAAGTTATACAAAGGCACGGTGCCTGTCTTCGACAACTTCAATGTCACGAAGCAGTTGAAGTCAGGCTTTGGCAAGACCGTCAACTATAAGCATGGTGCCTACCTCATCATTGAGCATACAGAGGCCATGCATGTGGTAGATGTCAACAGCGGTACTCGCGTCAAGAAGGAAAACGGTCAGGAGGCAAATGCCCTTGAGACCAACTTAGGTGCTGCCGACGAGCTGGCACGTCAGCTGCGACTACGTGATATGGGAGGAATCATCGTGGTCGACTTCGTTGATATGAACCTGGCTGAAGACCGCCAGATGCTCTATGAGCGCATGTGCAAGAACATGCAGAAAGACCGTGCACGCCACAACATCCTGCCGCTGTCAAAGTTCGGGCTGATGCAGATTACGCGTCAGCGCGTCCGTCCGGCCATGGATGTGAATGTAGAAGAAGACTGTCCCACCTGTTTCGGTACCGGAAAGATCAAGTCGAGCATTCTTTTCACCGACCAGTTAGAGAGCAAGATTGACCGCCTGGTCAATAAAATAGGCATCGGCAAGTTCTACTTGCATGTACACCCTTACGTAGCGGCGTTCATCAATCAGGGAGTCATCTCGCTGAAACGTCGCTGGCAGATGAAGTACGGCTTAGGAGTACGCATCGTCCCCTCTCAGAAGTTAGGTTTTCTGCAGTATGAGTTCTACGACTCAAAACGTCAGTTCATCGACATGAAAGAGGAGATAGAAACTAAAAAGTAAAAGGAACATTAAGAATGTTCCTTTTTTTCTTGCTCATTACATTCCTTTTTTGTATTTTTGCATGAAAAAGCAGAAATATGTTAACACTGAAAGTTTTCTTCTGGATTTGTCTCGCCATCGTGTTCTATACCTATCTGGGCTATGGCATCCTGCTGTATGTCCTGTTGCTGCTGAAGCGCCTGTTCCGTCCGTCGCCTCCTCTGCCTGTGCTGCCCCCCGACAGTCAGTTGCCCGATGTCACGTTGATGATATGTGCCTATAATGAGGAGGATATTATCAGCGAGAAGATGGAAAACATACGTCAGCTTGACTATCCCAAGGACAAGCTCTGCGTTATGTGGGTGACCGACGGCAGCAGCGACCGTTCCAACGAACTGCTCAGCCAGTATGACGACATCCTGCTGGTCTACAGTCCCGAGCGCCGCGGTAAGGCTGCTGCTATGCAGCATGGCCTGCGCGAGAACAAGGCTGAGTATGTGGTATTCACCGATGCTAATACTATGCTGAATGCCAGTTCTATACGCGAGATTGTTCGACAGTTTCTTGATGCAAATGTTAGCTGCGTTTCCGGCGAGAAACGTGTGGCGGCACGCGACGAAGGGCAGATAGCCGCACAGGGTGAAGGCCTCTACTGGCGCTACGAGAGCACGCTGAAGCGTTGGGACAGCGAGTTCTATTCTGCCATGGGTGCTGCCGGCGAGCTGTTTGCCGTCCGTATGTCTCACTATCGCGAGGCCCCTGCCAATGCGCTTTTAGACGACTTTATGATGTCGATGCTGATAGTGAAGGACGGACACCGCATTGCCTATACCTCTGATGCCTATGCCATGGAGTACGGCTCGGCCAACATGCACGAGGAGTCCAAGCGCAAGCGTCGTATTGCGGCTGGCGGTCTGCAGAGCATCTGGTGGCTCCGCTCACTTATGAACCCCTTCCGGTATCCTGTTGTCAGCTTTCTTTTCGTCAGCCACCGCGTGCTGCGCTGGTCTGTCACACCGTTGGCCATGCTTGCGCTCATTCCCCTAAACCTGCTCCTGGTGCTGTGGTCAGCCGGCCCGCTCTATGTTGTCATTGCCGTCCTCCAGCTGTTGTTCTATGCTGCCGCTGCTGTGGGCTGGCTACAGGCCCGTATCGGTCGTAAGAGCAAGCTGTTCTACGTGCCCTACTATTTCTTGTTCATGAATGTCAATGTGTTCCGTGGAGTCGGCTATCTGCTCACTCATCGTACCAGCGGAGCATGGGAAAAAGCAAAAAGAGGATAAAAATCTGTTAAATTGTTTCATGTATAAAATCTTTTTCGTACCTTTGCAAGGTCATATCTATATAGGGAGGTAAAAATGAATCAAGATGAGCGTGAGATATTGATGCAAAAGTTTGCAGAGGCTAACAGGAAGTTGATGTTAGCCAACGAGCAGTTGGAAGCAGCAAACGGAAAGCTCAAAGAGTACGAGGAGAAGGCTGCCAAAGCAGAAAATGCCAGTCGCATGAAGTCTCTGTTCCTGGCCAATATGAGTCATGAGATACGTACCCCCTTGAATGCTATTGAGGGCTTTTCGCGTATAATTGCCGAGACCGATTCCCCCGAGGAGCGCATGAAGTTCCTTGAAATCATCGAGAGCAACAACAACCGTCTGATGAGTCTCATCAACGAGATTCTCGACCTCTCGCGTGTGGAGTCTGGCGAAATCGTCATCAAGAAGGCACCTGTCAATCTGGAGGTACTGTCAAAGAGCATCCGGCAGCTGTTTAAGTTCCGCTGCCCCGAAACGGTTGTCCTGGATTATAACAGTCCGACGATGCAGATTACCATGAATACCGACGAGAACCGCCTCACACAGGTACTCTCCAATCTCATCAGCAACGCCCTGAAGCACACCACTAAGGGAAGAATCACGTTCGGCTACCGGGTGGCTGACGATGGCCATACCATCATATTCTATGTTCAGGACACCGGCACCGGCATTGCGCCAGAGTACATAGACCATATCTTTGAGACCTATGTCTCAAAAGATGCTGAACAGCAGAAAGGCTATGGCCTGGGACTTGCCCTTTGCCGTATTATCGTCGAGAAGATGGGTGGCCATATCAGCGTAGAGTCAGCCGTGGGCAAAGGCTCAAAGTTCACCTTCACCCTGCCTTTCCACGGTTCCATCGGCGGCATGTCTACCAGTAGCCGTACCACTACGTCCACCAATGTCAGGTCGCTCCACGTCAGCAACCGTCCTGATGAGTCGAACATGAAAACCATCCTGGTGGCTGAAGACGAAGAAAGCAACTTCGAGCTGGTGCGCATTGTCCTGCAGAAGCGCTACCGCCTGTTGCGTGCCCGCAATGGTATCGAAGCTGTTACCATTAACGAGGATGAGCATCCCGACCTGATTCTCATGGATATCCGTATGCCCGATATGAACGGCCTTGATGCCACGCGTATTATCAAGGAGGTGAACCACAATACGCCGGTGGTGGCCCTCAGCGCCTATGCCTTCGACGAGAATATCCGTGAGGCACTGGCTGCCGGTTGCGACGAGTTCCTGGCAAAGCCGTTCCGTGTGGAGGACCTCATTGAAATCTGTTCAAAGTACACAAAATAATTTTATCGCTGCAACACGATTATGGGTAAGTTAGCCATCTACAAGTATTTCTCTTTCCTGTTTCTTATCACCACCTTCCTGATGACGGGCTTTACTGTCTTTGGACTCTTTGGCGGCGATGTGCCCCCAGCAGGAAATACGGCAAGGGCCATGCTTGTCTATGTGCTCCCCCTGCTTATCCTGGCCGATGTGGTGCTGTTGCTCTATTGGATTGTCAGGCGCCGCTGGCATTGGGCTGTCATCCCCTTTGTCACCGTCCTGTGTTGTATACCTTATACAGGCACCGTCTACCAGTTCGGTTCGCTCGAAATGAGCGCTGAGAAACAGTCAGGTCTGAAGATTGCCACCTATAATGTGGCGGGTTTCGGCCGTGAGACGACGGGCTTCCTGGCTATGGACATTCTGGCGCAGATGAAGAAACAGAAGGTCGATGTGCTCTGCATCCAGGAGTATAACGAGACCAGCGGCGATATACATATCTCAGAGAACTACAAGAATTATTTCCCGTATATGGCAGTGGGAAATAGTGACATGGTTGTCTTCAGCCGCTATCCCATAACAGGGCAGAAAACCATCTCGTTTGAAGATACCAACAACAGCGCCATGTGGGCCGACATCGATGTCAACGGAAAACCCTTCCGTGTGGTCAACGTACACCTGCAGACCACGGGTGTCAACCGTACCCTCCATCAGGCCGCCAAGCAGCATATCCAGGGAATCGACGTCAACAGTAACCGTCTGCTGAATGCCATCTACGGCAACTATACCATGGGCATGATGATACGTGCCGGTCAGGCCGTCACCGTTCGCGATGAACTCCGCAAGCACGACGACCCCCAGCGCATGCTCATCGTCTGCGGCGACTTCAACGACGTACCTTATTCCTACGTCTACAACACCATGCTTGGCAATCTTGTTGACGGTTTCAAAGAGTGCGGCAGTGGCTGGATGAATACCTTCCGTGGGAACAAGAGCGTCCGCATCGACTACATTTTCCACGACGAGAGGGTCAAGGGGCTTACCTATTACAAGCAGGAGTTAAGCTATTCCGACCACTATCCGGTCTTTATGAAGATAGCGTTCTGAAGCTTCATGTTCATACAATCTTAAACCTCACTCGGAACGAGTGCTCCATCTCGTCCCAGTTGGTGCCCAGCATCTCAAAGCGTCCTATCTGTCCCGTTGACCGGACATGCCGGCCAATGCACGGACAGACATCGTAGTCGCCGATGCGCACCAGACGGATGGTGTCAGAGGCATCGTCCGGCAATCTGTCGGTGGCAATACCCTCAGGCAGGTCCTCACGGCTCACAAACTCAAACGTCACGGGCAGGTCCTCCTCTATCAGCAACTTCATCTGCCGTTCTATCTCCTTCTCCTCCTGGCGTGTCGGCTTGTGGTCCAGCCGGAAGCTCATCTTACTCTTCTTCCGCTCAATATGTGCATTGTACGACCGTTCGCAGCCGAAGAGTCTTATCATCGTCTGGTTCAGCAGGTGCTCTGCCGTGTGCGCTGGCGGAAACTCCTCCTTGTTGTGCTCGTTCAGTATGTAGTCTTCTTTCATGTCATTCACGCTTTTAGTCAGTTTTCAGCCTACAAAGTTACGAAAATATTCGCAATAATCATCATCTATTCACATTTATTTCGTAACTTTGCAGCCCGAATATGGAAACCAAGCAAATTCACATCAGCGATTACAACTACCCGCTGCCCGACGACCGCATTGCCAAATACCCGTTGGCACAGCGCGACCAGTCGAAGCTCCTGGTCTATCATCACGGTGAGGTCAGTCAGGACCGGTTCTGCAATCTGACGAAGTACCTGCCTCAGCATGCCCTCATGGTGTTCAACAACACTCGCGTCATACAGGCCCGCATGCATTTCCACAAGTCAACGGGTGCTCTCATAGAGATATTCCTGTTAGAGCCAGCCGTTCCTGCCGACTATGAGCAGATGTTCCAGACACAGGCATCCTGCTCCTGGCTCTGTCTGGTCGGCAACCTCAAGAAGTGGAAGTCTGGCCCGTTGTCACGCACCGTCATTGTCAAGGGCCAGTCTGTCACCGTCACTGCCTGCCGTCAGGGCGAGCAGGGCACCAGCCATCTCGTCGAGTTTCGCTGGACAGCCGGTGTTCCCTTTGCCGACATTATTGATGTCATGGGCGAGCTCCCTATCCCGCCTTATCTGAATCGTGCCACTGAAGAGAGTGACAAGACCACCTACCAGACCGTCTATTCTAAGATAAAGGGTAGCGTGGCAGCACCTACGGCCGGACTCCATTTCACCCCCGAGGTGCTGTCAGCCGTCGATAACCACGGTATTGACCGTGAAGAGCTCACTCTCCATGTCGGAGCCGGCACCTTCCGTCCTGTGAAGAGCACCGATATTGGAGGACATACCATGCACACAGAGTATGTGGCCGTGCGACGGCAGACCCTGCAGAAACTGCTCGACCACCACTGTCAGGCTATCGCCGTGGGTACCACCAGCGTGCGCACCCTTGAGAGCCTCTATTATATGGGTCTGAAGACCCTGCGCAACCCCGATATCGACGAGGCCTCCTTGCATGTCAGCCAGTGGGAGCCCTACGAAGAGAGTGGGGCAGAGCCCGTCGCCAGCGCCGACGCCATCCGCGCCCTGCTGGAGTGGATGGACCACCGCCAGATGACCGTGCTACACAGCAGCACACAGATTATCATTGCTCCCGGCTACGAATACAAGATTGTCAAGATGCTCATCACAAATTTCCATCAGCCCCAGTCCACGCTGCTGCTGCTCGTCAGCGCCTTCGTTCATGGCGACTGGCACCGCATCTACGACTATGCCCTTGACAACGGTTTCCGCTTCTTGAGCTACGGCGACTCTTCCCTGCTCATACCATAATACGAATGCAGGCCGCCACTGGGGCGGCCTGCATTCGTATTCAATAATGTCAATGCGTTGTGTCAGCAGTTATACGATACCGCGTCCGTGGCACTGCTTGAACTTCTTGCCTGAACCACAGGGGCAGGGGTCGTTACGGCCGGGCAGCTTGTCCTTGATGACCGGGTTGCGGGGCTGCTGGGCACGGGTGTCCTGCTGGGCGGCGGCACGCTGGTTGGGGTCGGTAAGCTGTTCGGCATTGCCCGATGCGTCGAGGTTCTGCTTCGACTCGGTGTACTGCTGGCGCGGGGCGGGCTGCTCTGGTGCGGCCTCCTGCACCTGCTCCACAACGGGAATCTGTGCGCGGGTCAGGATGCTGCAGATGCGGTTGTACATCTCGTTAATCATCGAGTCCCACACCTTGGCCGACTCGAGCTTGAAGATGAGCAGCGGGTCTTTCTGCTCGTAGCTGGCGTTCTGCACAGAGTGCTTCAGCTCGTCCAGCTGGCGCAGGTTCTCCTTCCACGAGTCGTCGATGATATGCAGCAGGATAGCCTTCTCAAACTCCTTCACCACCGACTTCGACTCGGTCTCGTAAGCCTCTCTCAGGTTGCAGGGAATGTTATACATACGGCGCCCGTCGGTGATAGGCACCATGATACGCTCGTACATGGCTCCCTGGTTCTCAAACACCTGGGCGATGATGGGCTGTGCCACCTCGCGTATATGCTCCGTCTTGCGGTTGAAGTTGCCGATAGCGGCCTGGAAGGCCTCCTCCTCCAACTGCTCACGCTGCTTGTTGGCAAACTCCTCTTCCGAGAAGGGCACCTCCATGGCCATGATATGCAGGAACTCCTCGCGGCAGCCGTTGTAGTCGTTGTTTTCGATGATGTTGACAATGCGGTCCCAGATGATGTTTGAGATGTCCATGCCGATACGCTCACCCATCAGGGCGTGGCGGCGCTTCTCGTAGATGACGGTACGCTGCTTGT
>CAMYZO010000076.1 GCA_947303855.1 uncultured Prevotellaceae bacterium | reverse complement strand
TGATAATGGGAAAAATTATTGCATTAGCAAACCAGAAGGGTGGCGTGGGCAAGACTACGACAACCATTAATCTGGCCGCATCTTTAGCCACTCTGGAGAAGACGGTGCTGGTGGTGGATGCCGACCCGCAGGCCAACGCCTCAAGCGGCCTGGGCGTCGACATCAAGCAGATAGACTGCTCGCTCTATGAGTGTATCATCAACAAAGCGGACGTGCGCGATGCCATTTACACTACCGACATTGAGGGGCTGGACATCATTCCGAGCCACATCGACCTGGTAGGTGCAGAGATTGAAATGCTGAACCTGAACGACCGTGAGCGGGTTATCAAGAAGATGCTGGCTCCTATTCAGGCAGAATACGACTACATACTGATAGACTGCTCGCCATCCTTGGGCCTCATCACAGTGAACGCCCTGACGGCTGCCGACTCAGTCATCATCCCCGTGCAGTGCGAGTACTTTGCCCTGGAGGGCATATCCAAACTGCTGAACACCATCAAGATTATCAAGACGAAACTGAACACAAAGCTTGAGATAGAGGGATTCCTGCTGACCATGTACGACTCGCGCCTGCGTCTGGCCAATCAGATTTACGATGAGGTGAAGCGGCACTTCCAGGAACTGGTGTTCAAAACCGTCATCCAGCGTAACGTCAAACTGTCTGAGAGTCCGTCACACGGTCTGCCCGTCATTCTGTACGATGCCGACTCCACGGGTTCGAAAAATCATCTGGCACTGGCCAAGGAAATCATTAACAAGAACAAATAATGGCTGTTAGAAAGAAATTCGCCAGCAACGCCTTAGGACGCGGGCTGGACGACATAGAAGGCGGACGCGGGCTGGACGCACTGATTGACACCTCAGAGGTTAGAACCCAGGGGTCGTCAAACCTGAATGAAATAGCACTCGCCCAGATTGAGCCCAACCCCGACCAGCCCCGCCGGGAATTTGACCAGGAGGCTCTGCAGGAACTGGCAGACAGCATCAGGACCATGGGCATCATAGCCCCCATCACCCTGCGGCAGGTCAGCGAGGACCGCTACCAGATTATTGCCGGCGAGCGCCGCTGGCGGGCCTCACAGATGGCCGGTCTGACCACCATCCCCGCCTATATCCGCACCGTCGAGGACGAGAACGTGATGGAGATGGCCCTGGTGGAAAACATTCAGCGCGAAGACTTGAATGCCATCGAGATAGCCCTGGCCTACCAGCATCTGGCAGAGACCACCGGCATGACACAGGCCAAAATCTCAGAGCGCGTAGGCAAGAGCCGGGCTGCCGTCACCAACTACATGCGCCTGCTGAAACTGCCGGCACAGGTGCAGATGGCCCTCAAGGACAAGGCTATCGACATGGGCCACGCACGAGCCCTGCTGGCCTTAGAGAGTCCGACACAGCAAATCAAACTCTTCAAAGAGGTACAGAAGCAAGGCTACTCTGTGCGCAAGGTGGAAGAGATGGTGCAGATGCTCAAGAATGGCGTTGAGGGGGGCGAGACAAAGAGGACAGGAACTGCTACCGCTAAGATGCCGTCTGAATACGACGCGCTGCGCCAGCGCCTGGCAGACTTCTTCCAGGCAAAAGTACAGATAACCTGCTCGCCCAAAGGGAAGGGGAAAATCAGCATATCCTTTAACTCCGAGGAAGAACTGGAACAGATTATGAACCTGCTGGACCAGAGAAAGCTGGAAGGTTAAGAGAGAGGAAGAGAGCATGAAGACAGTTGCTATTGTCATACTGACGTTGATAGGTGGACTGAGCGGCTTTGCCCAGTCAACGGCAGATATTGACTCAACATTTGTCATTAGCAGCGACTCCACACTCCTGCAGACCCTGCTGCCCGCCGACACTACCGCCGCCGGCAGGACAACAGCCAACGACTCTACTGCCCAGGCCCTGAACACCCTCATGACGCCAGCACCCACCAGCAAAAAGCGCGACTGGGCCACCTGGACTCCTGACCCGAAGCGGGCACTGTGGCTGGCACTGGTCATACCCGGAGGCGGACAGATCTACAACCGCAAATACTGGAAACTGCCCATCGTCTACGGAGGATTCCTGGGATGTATCTATGCCCTGTCGTGGAACAACACCATGTACAAGGATTACTCGCAGGCATACCTTGACATTTCTGACAGCGACCCGGGCACGCACAGCTATGAGAAGTTCCTCCACCTGGGACGCGTCATCACCGACTCTAATAAAGAACGCTACAAGAGCATCTTCAAGAGTCGTAAAGACCGATACCGCCGCTGGCGCGACATGAGCCTGTTTGTCATGATAGGCGTCTACGCCCTTTCGGTCATTGATGCCTACGTAGACGCCGAACTGTCGGTATTCGACATCTCCAAGGACCTCAGCCTGAAGGTTCAGCCTGCGGTCATTGGCAACCCAACGATTGACAATCCGCTTTACGCCTCGTCATTAGGCGTTAACTGCAAACTGAACTTTTAGCGGGCTTCACTCTTAATGAGTAATGAATAATGAATAATGAATAATGAATAAAATAAGATAAGGATGAGGAGAAAAACGGGAAAGGCAACAACGGATAAGCAGACGACGGAAGGGCTGAGGGCTTTGTTCGTCATAATTTGCACACTATTCCTTAGCGTAGCGCCGGCCTATGCTCAGACTGTCATCGAGGGCGATGAAGAGGACAGTGAAGAGGAGGTAAAAGTGCCCGCTGAGGACGAGGTGACCGTCACCGACGAGGACGGCAACGAAGAAGTGATTGACTTTCCCGAGGCTATGACTTACGACCTGGACTCGCTGATGAACCTCTACATGTCGAAGAAATACCTGAGCCAGGATGACGACTGCCACACCACTGACGAGAACCCCACGTTCGACAAAGATGTGTATCTGGAACGGCTGAAGCGCATCCCCTCCGTCATGGAACTGCCCTATAACGAGGTAGTGCAGAAGTTTATTGAGCGATACAGCGGCAGGCTGCGCTACTCCGTCAGTTACATGCTGGGAGCCAGCAACTTCTACATGCCCATCTTCGAGGAGGCACTCGAGGCCTACGGGCTGCCCTTGGAACTGAAGTATCTGCCCGTCATAGAGTCGGCCTTGAACCCCATCGCTGTCTCGCGAGCCGGTGCCACCGGTCTCTGGCAGTTTATGCTGACCACCGCCAAGCAGTACGGACTGGAGGTGAACTCACTGGTTGACGAGCGCCGCGACCCCGTCAAGGCATCGTATGCCGCCGCCCACTACCTGAGCGACCTGTACAAGATTTTCGACGACTGGTGCCTGGTCATCGCCTCCTACAACTGCGGACCGGCCAATATCACCAAAGCCATCCACCGCGCCGGCGGCGTGAAAGACTACTGGCACATCTACCCCTACCTGCCACGCGAGACACGCGGCTACGTGCCGGCCTTCATTGCCGCCAATTACATCATGACCTATTACAGCTACCACAACATCTGCGCCCTGAGAACAGCCCTGCCGGCACAGGCCGACACGGTCATGGTCAGCCGCAACGTCCATCTGTCGCAGATTGCCGAAGTCCTCGACCTTGACATCAACATGCTGCGGACGCTGAACCCCGAATATCGCCGCGACATCGTGCCAGGCACCACCAAGCCCTACCCCATTAAACTGGCCATGGCCGACGTCACCCGATTCATTGACAGCCAAGATTCCATCTATAACTACAACGCCAGCGAGTTGCTGACCAAGCGCGACGAGGTGGTTGTCAACGATATTATACCCATCACCACCAAAAAGAAAGGCCGCAGAGGCCGCTCCTCAGCCAGGAGATCCAGAAGGCAACGATAGTCAGGCAACGGCTGGACTAAAGTAGACAACAGTTGAAAGTAGAAAACAGAAAAGGAAAAAACTATGGATGAAGAAGAGAGAAGACAAGAACAGGCCGACGATGAGTTGATAAACGGAGCATTCCAGAATTTGCTGGACAGTTACCTGGCTTCACGCCACCGCAAGAAGACCGACCTCATCAAAAAAGCCTTCAACTTCGCACGGCAGGCACACAAAGGCGTACGCCGACTGTCGGGCGAACCATACATCATGCACCCCATCGCCGTAGCACAGATTACATGCTCGGAGATAGGGCTGGGGTCTACCAGCATCTGCTCGGCATTGCTGCACGATGTGGTAGAGGACACAGACTACACGGTCGAGGATATTGAGAACATCTTCGGCGCAAAGATTGCACAGATAGTAGACGGACTGACCAAGATCAGCGGCGGCATCTTCGGCGAGCAGGTATCAGCACAGGCTGAGAACTTCAAGAAACTTCTGCTCACCATGAGCGACGACATCCGCGTCATCCTCATCAAGATTGCCGACCGTCTGCACAACATGCGCACGCTGGACTCCCAGCCTGCCAACAAACAGTATAAGATAGCCGGCGAGACACTCTATATCTATGCCCCGCTGGCCCACCGCCTGGGACTCTATAAAATCAAGTCGGAACTGGAGAACCTGAGCTTTAAGTTTGAGCACCCTGAAGAGTATGCCTCCATTGAAGAGAAACTGTCATTGACAGAGGCATCGCGCCACGAACTGTTCGACCAGTTCACCAGCCCTATTGAGGAGGCCCTGAACCGCATGGGCATCAAATACGAAATCAAGGAGCGCGTCAAGACCCCCTACTCCATCTGGAACAAGATGCAGAACAAGCACGTCGCCTTTGACGAGATCTACGACATCCTGGCCGTGCGCATCATCTTCACGCCACGAAGCCGTGAGGAGGAGGTTAACGAGTGCTTCAACATCTACGTGGCCATCTCGAAAATCTATAAGAGCCATCCCGACCGTCTGCGCGACTGGCTGAACCACCCGAAGACCAACGGCTATCAGGCACTGCACGTCACGCTGATGTCGAAACAAGGCCGGTGGATTGAAGTACAGATACGCTCAGACCGCATGGACGAGGTGGCCGAGCAGGGACTGGCCGCCCACTGGAAGTACAAGGAGGGCGATGAGGAGGAAGAGTACACTGAGGACGAAGCCGAACTCAACGAGTGGCTGCGTACCATCAAGGAGATTCTTGACGACCCACAGCCCGATGCCATGGACTTCCTCGACGCCATCAAGCTCAACCTCTTTGCATCAGAGATATTCGTGTTCACCCCAAAGGGCGAGATCAAGACGATGCCCACGGGCAGCACCGCCCTCGACTTTGCCTTCAGCATCCACACCTTCCTGGGCAGCCACTGCATAGGTGCCAAGGTCAACCACAAACTGGTACCACTGAGCCACAAGCTGAAAAGTGGCGACCAGGTGGAGATTCTCTCATCGAAGTCGCAGCACGTACAGCCGGCATGGATCAACTTCGTCTCGTCGGCCAAGGCCAAGGGCAAGATCCAGGCCATCCTCCGACGCGACAACCGCGAGGTGCAGAAGAAGGGCGAAGACCTGCTGACGGCATGGCTACAGAAACAGGGTAAGGAATACAGTCTGGCCGTTGCCGACCAACTGGCCGAATACCACGATATCAAGCACCGTGACGACTTCTTCCAGGCACTCGGCGAAAAGACCGTCATCCTGGGCGAAAAGGACCTGGACGAGCTGAACGGGAAGAATAAGAAAAAAACAGCTGGAGCCACCGGCGGCTGGCGCCGCTATGTGCCGTTTGTCAAAACCAAGAAGCAAGAGGAACAGGCACCACAGGTGGAGCTGTTCACCGTGCCAGAGAAGTTCAACCGCAAGAAGCCCATCTACATCAGCGAGGAGACCATCCAGCAGTATAAGTTCCCCACGTGCTGCCACCCTATCCCCGGCGACGATGCCTTAGGCTATATCAACAACAAGAACCAGATAGAGATTCACAAGCGCACCTGTCCCGTGGCCGCCAAACTGAAGTCTGGCTTCGGCAACCGCATCCTCGACGTAAAGTGGGACATGCACAAGAAGCTTTTCTTTATTGCCACCATCCGGCTGGGCGGCATCGACCGCGTGGGACTGCTGAACGAAATCACGCAGATTATCTCAGCGCAGATGAGCGTCAACATCCGCAACCTGAACATCACCTGCGAGGACGGTATGTTCGACGGAACCCTGGAACTGCGCGTACACGACCGTGAGGATGTCCACAAGATTATGGAGAACCTCAAGCAGGTGGGCGACCTGAAGGAAATATCGGAAATCATGTAAACAACTATGAGAAAACTAATCGCACTGACAACACTGCTGCTGACAACGCTGGTGGCCACCGCCGCCAACAAGTATGACAACCCCGACACCATCGTCGTGGCACGCGACGGCACCGGCGAGTTCCGCACCGTGGCAGAAGCCATTGAGGTGTGCCGCGCCTTCATGGACTACCACAAGGTTATCTACATCAAAAAAGGCACGTACAAGGAGAAGCTCGTCATTCCCCAGTGGCTGCAGAACATTGAACTATGCGGCGAGGACCGCGACCAGACCGTCATCACCTACGACGACCACGCCAACATTCTCTATGCTCCCACTGGCAAGGGAATGGGCACCTTCCGTACCTATACGCTGAAGGTAGAGGCCAACAACATCACGCTGAAGAACCTGACCATCGAGAATAATGCCGCCCGCCTGGGGCAGGCCGTGGCCCTGCATACTGAGGGCGACCGCCTGGTGTTCATCGGCTGCTGTTTCCTGGGTCATCAGGATACCGTCTATACCGGCATGGCCGGCACCCGCTTGTTCTTCAAGGACTGCTACATCGAGGGCACCACCGACTTTATCTTCGGTCCCTCCACGGCCTGGTTCGAGGGCTGCACCATCCACTGCAAGGCCAACAGCTACATCACGGCTGCCTCGACACCCAAGGAACAGGCCTACGGCTACATTTTCAGCCACTGCACCATCACGGCTGCCGACGGCATCGACCAGGTCTACCTCGGACGTCCCTGGCGCGACTACGGCTATACGCTGTTCATGAACTGCCGTCTGCCCCGTCAGATTCGTCCTGAAGGATGGCACCACTGGCAGAAAGAGCGCGAACAGACCGCCCGTTATCTGGAATACCAGAACAGCGGCGAAGGCGCCGACACCAGCAAGCGCGTATCCTGGAGCCGGCAGCTCAACAAGAAGGAGGCTCAGCAGATTTCCTTACAGAACGTATTCCACTCGACCAACGATTGGACACCCGTTTTTTGACTTTTTAGTTAAATCATCCTTAATTTTATCTTGCTGCAAAAGATTTCGTGTTAAATATTTGCAGCAAGATAAAATTTTTATTAGTTTTGCACGTGCAAACTACAATCAGTAAACTCACAATCGGAAACTACCATTTTTTATATAACTAAAACAAACATTTATGAAACAACAAATCAAGAGAGCCTCATTGGCTTTGCTTTTGTCTGTGGTGTGCTTTATGGCTTATGCCCAGAAGACAGTCACTGGCACAGTGAAGGATGCAACAGGCGAACCCATGATTGGCGTGAGCGTCGTTGTCGACGGCACCTCCATAGGAGGAGTGACCGACATCAACGGTAATTTCACCATTCAGAAAGTTCCTAACAACGGTGTCCTCAAGTTCTCGTACGTCGGCTTCAAAGACCAGAAGGTCTCCACTGCCGGAAAAAACAGCTTCGACATCACTCTACAGGAAGACGCCATGGGTCTGGACGAAGTGGTGGTCGTGGGTTACGGCACCATGAAGAAGAAAGACCTGACGGGTTCCGTTGCCAGCATCAAGCCCGCCGACATTGCCCAGGTGGCCGCTCCTGACGCCATGAAGGCCATGCAGGCCAAGGTGCCCGGACTGGACCTCATGTCTGGCGACGGCCAGGCCGGATCGTCTGTAAGCATCACCCTGCGCGGTAACCGCTCCATCACCGCTTCGAACTCACCGCTCATCATCGTAGACGGTGTGGAGTACAGCGGTTCGCTCGACATTCCCGCCTCCGACATCGAGTCAATGGACATTCTGAAGGACGCCTCCTCAACCGCTATCTACGGTACGAAGGGTGCCAACGGCGTCATCATCATCTCCACCAAGCGTGGCCAGGCCGGTAAGACCCGCGTCAACTTCTCGGCATACCTGTCAATGAAGTCGCCCACCTCTGCCGTCAAGAGCATGTACGGACAGACCGAGGTGCAGCGCTGGATTGACCGCAAAAACTACCAGAACGACCTGGCTTCCGGCAACTGGGGCACGTCAAACGCCACCCTCGACGATGTATTCGCTGCTACGACCATCGCCGGCAACGACAAATATAAAGTGGTTGACCTCATTGCCAATGGCGACTTCACCGACTGGTACGACTCCATCCTGCAGAACAGCACTTCGCAGAACTACGAGGCCAGCGTCAGCGGCGGCAACGACAAGACCAACTTCAGCCTCTCACTGGCAGCCATGTACGACAAGGGCTTGCTGAAGCACGACAAGATGGACCGCTACAACGGCCGTCTGAACGTCGACCACATCATCAGCAAGTACTTCAAGGTGGGCGGCTCCATGGCCTTTACCTACCGCAGCCATGATGCCCGCAACGCAGCAGTGTTCAACGCCGCACGCAAGATGACCAGCATCACGCAGGCCTATAAGGAAGACGGCACCATCAATGAAACGCCCAACGTATGGTACTCCTCACACGTCAACCCGCTGATGGACGAGGGCGACAACTACAAGCACCACATTGAGAGCACACGCTACATAGGCAGTGCCTACCTGCAGATCACTCCAATCACCGGCCTCGCGCTGAAGTCACAGCTTGCCGTCGACCGCCGCAACCGCCGTGTAGGCCAGTATAACGACTACCAGTCGGCCGGCCGTTTCCAGGCACCTTCTACTACATACATGTCAAATGCATGGGATGCCTGGACCATCCTGACCTGGCAGAACACAGCCAACTACAACATTACCCTCAACGAGAAGCACGACCTGGGCTTCCTGCTCGGCCATGAGCTGCGCCAGGACGTCCGCGAGGGCCTGGGCTACAACGGTACTGCCGGCAAGGAGCACTACTACAACCAAGCCTTCTATGACGTAACGAAGATTTCAGCCGACCAGACACCGTCATCCAGCTACACCAAGCAGGCCATGCTGTCGTTCTTCGGCCGTGTCAACTATACCTTCATGGACCGCTACCTGCTGTCAGCCTCGCTGCGTGCCGACGGTTCGTCGGTACTGGCCGAAGGCAAGAAGTGGGGCTACTTCCCCTCAGTGAGTGCCGGTTGGCGCATCTCAGAGGAGAGCTTCATGGAGAGCACCAAGTCGTGGCTCGACAACCTGAAGCTGCGCGTGGCCTGGGGTATCTCGGGTAACGCCGCCGTCAGCCCCTATCAGACACTGGCAACCGTCAGCGCCACCACCCCCAGTTCTTCTGACTCATTCATCCCCATGACCATGAGCAACACCGACCTGTCTTGGGAGACCACCTCTTCAGTCAATATCGGTATCGACTTCGGAATCATCGGCGGTCGCGTCAATGGTACCATCGACTACTATACCACCAAGACCAAGGACTTGCTCTACTACAAGAGCGCACCGGCATCGTCGGTATTCACCTCCGTGCTCTCCAATATCGGCGAGTCGAAGGGACACGGTCTGGAAATCGGCATCAACGCCCTGGCTGTGAAGACCAAGGACTTCGCCTGGGACATCAACGCCAGCTACACCAACCAGAAGGATGAAATCGTGAAACTGGCCGACGGCCTGGAACGTAACATCGACGGCACCACTGGCCTGATTGTCGGCGAGGCTCTGTCAGCTTACTACGACTACGAGACCAACGGATGCTGGAACGTAGGCGAATATGACCAGTACGTGGCCGACTACAAGGCTAAGGGCATCGACTTCACCGCCCCGCTGACCAAGTACGGCACGCCGGGTACCCTCAAGATTGTTGACCAGAACGGCGACGGCAAGATTAACGAGGATGACAAGAAGGTGTACAAGCGCACCCCCGACCACATCATCGGCCTGACCAACACCTTTACCTATAAGGACTTTGCACTCTCAGTGCAGTGCATGGCCCGTCTGGGCGGCTTCTTCGCTTTCGACAAGAACAACGCCCTGGGTCTTAACGACGGCGATGCCAACTGGGCAGAGGTAGACTACTGGACACCGACCAACACTGGTGCCAAGTTCCCCTCACCGGGCACCAACGACACCGACCTGTCGAAGCTGTACACCCAGTATGCCACCAGCCTGCTCTACGAGAAGAACGACTTCTTCAAGATCAAGGACATCACCCTGAGCTACAACGTCAACAAGAAGTGGCTGAAGCCCATCCACATGGAGAGTGCCAAGATCTACTGCTCAATGAAGAACTATTTCACCTTTGCCAGCGTTGACGACTATGACCCCGAACGCGGCGGCTCTATCAACTGGCCGTTGGCTAAGGAGGTTGTCGTAGGTCTGAATGTGTCGTTCTAAACAGAAACAAGAAGTTATAAAATTGAAGATTATGAAAAAAATATTTGCATTTATCATAGCAGCCTCAGCCATGGCCGGCACGTTCACGTCGTGCTCCGATTTCCTGGAAGAGGACAACAAGACAGGCATGACGGCCGACCTGACCTACAGCACCGTCAGCGGCATTGAGGGCCTGGTGAAATCATGCTACGCCTATACTCGCGGCTGGTGGGGCAAGGAGGCCGGACTGGGCCTGACGGAATGCGGCAGCGACCTCTTCCTGGCCGGTTTCGACAATAAACAGAAGTCGCTCACCTCCTATAACCTCACAGCACGCTCGCTCGACGGCAACACTGCCGACGACGCCGTGCTTGACCACTACTGGGAGATGTTCTACAATGCCATCGACGTTTGCAACAACGCCCTGAAGTACATACCCCTGAACACCAACATCACCGACACCAAGAAAGAACAATATCTGGGTGAGGTGAAGTTCCTCCGTGCGCTCTATTACCTGCAGATGGTAGCCACATGGGGTCCTATCCCCTATAACACCGAGCCTGTGTCGGCACAGACCACTACCCCCGTCCGTATGCCGGAGGCTGAAGTCTACAAGAACATTCTGAAGGACATCGATGAGTCCATGGCTCACTTCAAGGCTGCCAACTTCATGGCCAAGAAAAAGGACGGCGGCGAACTGGGACGCGCCACCTACTATGCTGCCGAGGCCCTGAAGGCCCGCGCCGCACTCTATGCCGCCTCATGGCTGGGAACCAACAGCGTGGAAGGCTACTCCAATCTCTACCAGATAGCCCAGACGGCTGCCGAAGATGTCATCGCCAACGCCGGCGCATCGTTCTACAGCCGCTACAGCGACACCTGGAACATGAACAACGAGGCCATCCAGGACAACAACGAGGCCATCTGGGGCGTTGCCTACAACAACCAGCTGACCACCGAGAACTGCATCCCCTACCGCTACAAGACTGATGCCAGCGGCAAGCAGATGTCGTTCAACTCGCTCATCACCCGTACGGGCTACACCCGTGGCGGTTCGGCCATGCTGCTGATGTTCGTCCCCATGTGGAACAACGGTAACTCAGGCGACGTGGGCGGCAATGGCACTGGCGACGACCGTCTGTTCGTCCGCGTGCTCGGCACCTCAACCGCCAGCATCAAGAGCAAGCTCACCGGCCAGCAGGTCGACGTGGCCAAGTACTACTCGCCCTACGGCCGTGGCTTCACCCGCTACACCACCACACCGTGGCTCTGGAAGAGCTTCGAGGCCGTCCGCACTACCGACCAGCGCTGCGATGCTACCATGATGACCCATTACAACATCCCCGACGGACTGCAGGGCAACCGTCCCAGCCACTATCCGCTGATGGGACAGTTTATGACCAAGCCTGAGGTAGCCTACGCCGCCGACGGCAACTACTTCAACCAGGGCGACACCGCCATCTACTACTGTCCGCTCGACGGCGACTCTCCTGAGGGTCAGGCCAAGCAGGCATGGGCCAAGAACCGCTACCGCATTCAGTTCATATCGGGCGGCGACATCCCCGTCTACAACTCCAACGCCCTCACCGCCGTTCCCACACAGACAGCCAAGAAGGTGTCTGACGTCTATGGCGACGAGCGCTACAACAACGTCAACATCGGCGGCTGGAAGTCCTACCCCGGTCTGAAGAAGTTCCTCGACGACCAGTACAACGCCACCTACCCCACGCACGACATCTCCTACCGCGACGCTGTCGTCTTCCGTCTGGCTGAGATGTACCTCATCAAGGCTGAGTGCCAGCTGGCCAACGGCGGTGATGCCCTGGGCACTATCAACCAGTTGCGCAGCGCACGTGCCATCAGCGGCAAGGACAACTCTCTCAGCGGCACCGTCGACATCAACACCATCCTCGACGAGCGTGCCCTCGAGCTTTGCGGCGAGCAGCAGCGCTGGTTCGACCTGAAGCGCACCCACACCCTCCTCGACCGTGTGAAGAAGTACAACGGACAGGCTGCCGGCAACATCGAGCTGAAGCACTACTACCGTCCCATCCCCGAGGCTCAGATGATTTCTGTCACCAACGAAGTGACCACAGCAGCACAGCAGGATGCCAACGGCGTACTGCAGTACACCGCTACGGCTGAAGGCTTCTGGCAGAATCCGGGTTATTAATCGCTGACCCCCTACCCTAACACAACGCGGGCGTACCTGTTAGGTACGCCCGCGTTTCCTTTTAGCGATTAAACTTCACTTCTACTTCATCAGCTCAGCCAGTTTGTTGAGCAGGTCCTCGCCACGCAAGTCCTTGGCAACAATCTTGCCCTGCTGGTCGACGAGGACGTTGGCGGGAATGCTGCGCACATTGTAGACCTGCGCGCCCTTGCTCTCCCAGCCCTTGAGGTCGCTCATCTGCGGCCACGGCATCTTCAGCTGTGCAATAGCCTTCACCCAGGCCTCCTTCTGGTTGTCGAGCGACACGCCGACCACCTCGAAGCCCTTCTGGTGATAGTCCGCATAAGCCTTGACCACGGTAGGCATCTCAGCACGGCAGGGACCGCACCACGAAGCCCAGAAGTCGATGAGCACGTACTTGTTCTTACCCACATAGTCGCTCACCTTGATGGTCTTACCCTCAGGGTCGGCCATCTCAATATCGGTGAACTGCGCACCAACGGCAGAAGCCTCCTGAGCCTTACGCTCGGCCATGATAGCCTTGTAGACGGGGTAGTCGGGCTGCTTCTCGCCGAAGAGCTTCAGGATTTCCTCCTGCTCAGCCTCGGTAAACTGGCTGGCGCAGAGACCAAAGAGCATATCGCTGATGGCAGAGGGCACGTGGTCGATGATGAACTTACGGCTATACTCCTTCGCCACCTGCTGCATCGAGTCGAGGGTCTGCTGAGCCTTTTGCTTGGCGGCCTCGTCGGCGGTGCTGTCGTTCAAGATGGCGTAGGTCTCCTCCATGGGCGCTGCCAGCTTGTTGCTGCCAGCCTCAAACTCTTCATAAAGCTTCTGGCTGGGACCGCCCTGAATGACCGACTGCTGGCCTTCGGGCTTGATGGTGGCACTGATGTTGGCATTCTCCAGCACGAACATGGCCATGCCCACCGACTGGCTGTCGTGTGTGGCCACGAGGAAGCGCATGGCAGCGCCCTCCGTCTCGCCTTTGAACTCGAACTTACCATCCTTGACGATGGCGGTATCGAGGGGACTCATGCCGAAGAAGCCCTGCATCTCGCACAGGTAGACGGTATCGCCGTCTACAGTTCCGTCGGCAGTTCCGCTGACGGTATAGCCCGTGGGTGATGCCGACTGCTGGCTACAGGCGGTGAAGGCCGTGGCTACGCCACAGCACAGGCCGCAAGCCATAAGAAAGTGTTTTGTTTTCATTTTTCTAAGTTATTTTTTTGATGGTAATGATTCTAAGAACTCCTGTACGTCGGCGGGACCTGCAGGCGACATGAGTACCTGGCCCTCAGGCGAGACAAGCAGATAGTAAGGCACGCCGTTGCCCACCTGATACTTGGTAAAGAGGTCCTGATAGCCCTGCTTAGTGGTGCAGTATTGCGGCCACGGCTCAGGGTGCTTCTCCATGGCAGCGCGCCACGCGTCGTCCTTGGTGTCGATGGAGATGCCCACGACACAGAACTGGCTGGCAAAGCGCCCGGCGAGAGCGGCAATGTCGGGCATGGAGTGGATGCAGATGCCACACCACGAGGCCCAGAAGTCGAGCAGCACGTATTTGCCGGGCTGGGCAGCACGCAGGTCGCCGAGCACCTGGGTGAGGTGACAGGGTTTGCCGCTGACATCGGTCAGTTCCAGGTCGGTGACGGGGGCCCCCTTCACGGTCTTTGCGGCCTGTTCTATCTTCTGCAGGAACTGGCGGTATCGGGCGGTGTCGGCAGGGCAGTCGGTGATGGTGGCCTTCAGGTGCTCCACCTGCTCGGCCGTCAGGTTGTAGGCACGGTCGGTGAGCTGATTAGCCAGCCACAGGCTGATGACCGACTGCGGGTGGGCGTCGATGAAGGGCCAGACGGCTGTTGCGGCACCTGCCGTGGTATCGGCAATGGCAGCGACGAGCCATTCGTTGTAGTCGGCCTGCACCTGTGTGCCAGTAAGCAGTCCCTTGGGCTCAGGGACGTTGGTATCCGTCAGCGTGAACGTCAGGTCGCCGTTGGTGACGAACACCTCGGAATAGGTCCAGCGGATGCTGTCAACAGGCCATCCGTTCTGCTCCACCAGTTTCAGGTTGTTGGTCATGAGCGTGCCCTGACAAGGCTTGTCCACCTTTCCGTTCATCACGAAGTGGCCGCCGGCAATCTCAACATCCTCACAGAGGCTGACGCTGTAGGCCGTATCGGTATGGACGCAGAGACCGGCGGTATAGCCGTCGGGCAGACTCACGGTACCATTGATGGTGAAGCTGTCAGGCTGCGGAGCCGGTGCCTGCGAGCAGGCAGCAAGGAGCAGTGCTGCGGCGACACCGCAGCACTGCCTGCCTGCTTGTAGCAACTGATGCATTCTGCTCATGGATTACTTCTTACGATAGATAACTTTTTTGCCGTCGAAGATATAGATACCCTCGCGGTTAACAGCATCGGCACGGCGGCCCTGCAGGTCATACCATTTACGATTTAACGATTTACTATTTACGATTTGAGTGTTGATGCCCGTGGCAGCAGCACTGTAGACCATCTCGTCGGCATAGATAACGGCAGGAGCGGGCTGTCCCTCAGCCATCAGCGAGTCGGGCATCACCATGTAGAGGCTGTTGGGAGCAATAGAGCCATCGGTGATGAGGTTGAACTTCTGTCCCACCTGGTCGTAGGCGTAGTACTTAGCCTCGCTCTGGTTCAGGCCGCCCACAGCCAGTCCGGTCTCGTCAGTCCATCGGAACACCTGCTCAGTCCACGGCTCCTCAGCAGCCACCGTGTCGTTGGGCACCAGTGTCACCTCGCCATAGCCGTAGAGCAGCAGGGCCGTCATGCCACCCGTCTGGTAGTTGCCGCTCGTCATGTTGAGATAGCTGACGCGCTGACCGTCTTCGCCAACCATATCGACGAGGCAGTCGTTCTCCTGTCCCTCAAAGATGGAGGGCGAACAGGCCGACACGCCTACACCTTCGAGTCCGTAGCTGTATTCCGAGAAGAAGGGCAGGTAGCCACCCTCCTCGGGGAACTGCAGGGTGATGTTACGTGTATCGGTGAAGTTGGCCACATACTCCTCCACCCCGCTGACGGTCACCTCAATGGTGGGATTGGCAGACACCACCTCACCGTTCTTGGTCCAGTTGACGAAGGTGGTAAAACTGCTGAGCGGCGTGGCTGTGAAGGTCACCTTGTCGCCAATGTTATTAGCCAGTTTGTCGGTCTCCACTGTTGCCAGATACTCATAGCCCTTAGCCACGGTGGCGTATGCATGGGTGAAGACGGCGCGGAAGTAGTTGTTCGGCTCCAGCGGCATCAGGCCGGCCAGGGTCAGCGAGTCGTCGCTGACCTCCGTCTGCTGCTCGTCGTCCCAGTGCTTGCTGGTGACACCGTCGAGCGGCAGCGAGGCGTAACCCATCAGCTCATCCAACTTGTAGGTAATCTTATCGACGTGGTGTACATTTCCCTCGGCATCGAGCGTATCTTTCGCAAAACCGAGGAGGTACCAGCCTTCGTTAGCCTGAGCGAAGGCGTTCAGCAGAGTGGCTGTCGCTGTGTACTGCACGTTGATGCTCTCCTTGAAGACAGCGCCCTCGGCAGGAGCATAGGCCGACATGTCGTTCTCGTCGGCATACACCAGACCGGCACCTGTGGGATAGGCATCAATCTGAATGTTGTAGGCATACCAGTCGTCACCTCCGGCCAGGGCCGTGAGGGCTGTTGTCAGCGTCAGGGCTGCGGTGAGCACCAGGCGCTTACTTGAAGTAAACAATTCTCTCATCTTTTTTTTCGTTTGATAAATAATAATATTGTGGTAACTAAAATAATGGCTACGACAAAGGCCATGGCGGGCGTTATCGGCGCAGGGGCTACTCTGAGCTGCTGCGGGGCAATGTGACGGGGAGCACCGGCAAAGACTGGTCGCACGTTGCCTGAAGTGTCGCTGATGACGGCGTCGGCCCAGGCCTCTTGCAGCAATGCCGGTGCCAGCTTGTCGTTTACAGCGCCTTGCTCGCTGCCCTTGCTACCCATGCGGATGTTCCAGAACAGGCGTGCCCACGGTGCATCATGCGAGATATGGTTCAGCAGGTCGCGGTAAGTGCCGCCTACCGCCTCGGGCAACCGGTTGTAGACAATCTTCTCGCCCTCCGTGGCCAGGGCCTTCTCAACCATCCAGATGCACATGGACGAGCAGTTGGTAGTCAGGAAACTATAGTCCCAATGAGCCCCCTTGGCCATTTCCTGGTCGAGCATGCGCCATAGCTGCTGCTCCTCAGTTGGGCGGAGGTTGAGTTGATGCTCGGTTATGCTGCGCCCCTTGGTGCGGTAGTTGGCAAAGAACAGGTCGGTCTTGGCGGCAATAAATCCTGCCTTGGCAGTAGAGAAGAAGAACTTCAGTTCCTCCTCAGGCCTGAGCGCCATCTCGAAGGTGAAGCAATAATCCAGCCCATGGGGTGGGCATTGCAGGCGGAGGGCCGTATGGCCGTAGAGCGAGTAGACCTCATTGCCAGGGCCTATGGTAACGAGGCTCACGCGCACAAAGTCTTCGTTCTGAACAGCCGCCTTGGCGGTGTCGGCAACAGTCTGAGCTGTTGCCATGCCGCAGCCCAGCAGGCAGACCAGGAGAAAACAGAGCAGCTTACTGCGCATCGCGGACGTAACGGACACTGAGTTTGTAACTGGTGGGCTCCATGCTCATGCGGCAGACGGCACCGGTGGAATAGGTCAACTTGCGCACATAGTAGAACCCGTCGCCCTTGGTGGTGTCGGCCGTGGCCGTCCAGTAGTAGCCGTAGGTGCCCATGAAGCGCCAGCTGCCCGACACACCGACGTGCAGGAAGTAGTAGCCGCCGAGCAGGAGGTTCAGGTCGCTCAGGTTGTCATAGACCGAGAGCATCGACTGTGCCACCTGTCCGCGCCAGCCGTCGGTGGCAGCATCGGCCGCCGACATGCCCAAGGTCTGTTCCAGCCGCTGCCAGTCCTGGTCTGTAGGCAGCCGCCACCCTTCGGGACAGGCCGCCTTGGCCCCAGCCAGGGTGTAAAGCCGTCCATAGCGCTGCAGGTTGCGGGTGCTTCCCTCGTTGAGGTTGGCGGTAAACCCGCTCTCGTCGGCATCTAAGTAGATAGAGCTGTTCACGTCGTCGCCAATATCGTAGCGGCAGTTCTCGGTGGTCCAGTCTAAGCCGCCGTAGGTCACAAAGCCGTACTGCTGACCGTCGCGGGGGTCGGTAAAGGTGCCCTTCCGTTCGGCGGGCGTCTTGCCGGGCGCATCATCGTCAGAAGAGCAGGCGGTGAAGGCCACTGTGAGACAGCAGCACAAGCACCATGCCAACAGACATCGTTTCATTGCTTTATTTACGATTTTCGATTTTCGATTCACAATTTCCAATCTTCAATTCTCAATTCTCAATTCTCAATTCAAAAAACATAGCCCAGGTCGGTCATGACGCGGCGCACAACGG
>CAMYZO010000075.1 GCA_947303855.1 uncultured Prevotellaceae bacterium | reverse complement strand
CTTCAATCTCGGACAAACACAGAAAAAGGCCCCGATTTCTGTCCGAAACCGGGGCTTTTCGCTCGTGTGTGGCTGCTTGCCTTACTTGACGTCGATGTTATAATTGGCCTTCATGGGAACCCCGTGACGTTCTGCTCGGTACAGACGGCGGCGTTCAGCGCCCTGACGATGTCTGCCGCACTGTCGGCACGGGTGGCCTCGCTGTGGAACATGGTACGCACGACGGCCATCAGCAGTGCAGCGGGAACACCTTTGCCCGATACGTCGCCGATGCAGAAGTAGAGCCGGTTGGAGCGCAGCAGGAAGTCGTAGAGGTCGCCGCCGACGTCGAGTGCCGGTGTCAGCGAGGCGTAGATGGCCATGTCGTCGCTCTGGGGGAAGGTGCTGGGCACCATCGACATCTGGATGCCGTGGGCAATGCGCAGCTCACGCTCTATGGAGGCCTTCCTGGCGGCACTCTTCTGCTGTTCGTCGACATAGAGTGACAGCGACAGCCGCATGTTCTCGAAGGCATCGTGCAGCTGGCGTATCTCGTTGCTGCCCTTGACGTCGGGCAGGACGGCATCAAAATGCCCCAGGGCCACCTCATCGGCCGACTGTGCAAAAGCGCGTATCGGCCGCGTTGTCAGCCTTATCTGGCTGCGGCAGATGAAATAGATGGCTCCCAGGCCGAAGAACATAATCAGCAGGGTGAGCATGTTGAGCACACGTCCATGATAGTAGATGACCTCCTCGGGCACGACGATGGCTATCGACCATTCCACATGTGGCACACGATGGTAGTACACCCACGAAGGCACACCGTCGACGGCGATGCGTACCGACCCTTTCCGGCCCTGAATCATTTGGGCCGCGATGCGGTCGTCCAGGGTGTCGGGGGTCAGCAGGGCATTGTCCAGATAGCTCTCCACCAGTATGCGGCTGGCATCGGGATGTACAATATAGGTTCCCGTGTGGTCGATGATAAAGCTGTAGGACTTGTGGCGCTGTGCACGCTCATATTTTTCGTTTACGGCCTTGTCGCTCTTTTCCATCCGTTTGCGCAGATTCTCCAGCGACATGTCGCAGCAGACAAGCCCAATCTTCTGCCCTGAGCGGTCGTGCAGGAAGTCGGCATAGCTGATTAGCAGCAGCCGTCGGCCAAGGGTGTCAGTCACCCCCTCATACGCCATGTAGGGGTCAGTCCAGTCGCCCTTGTCCTTCGCCATGGCCTTCAGGAACCACTCTTCCTCAGGATAGCCGTTGTAACCCTCGCCTATCTGTTGCACCGTGACTTTCCCTGTGCTGTCTTGTGAAGCGTAGGGCACGAAGCAGCGTCCGTAGCCGGCATAGTGGCCGGGCTCGAAGAGCAGTCCGCACCCTGTGATGTGAGGGTTCTGACTGACGATGCGCTCCACATGCTGGTACATGGCTTCGGGATTGTCAATGTCGCGCTCTATATCGTGAATGCTGTTGGTGGTGGCTATATAGACATCGCTCAGCGACCTGCGCAGGTCGCCATACGTCTTGAGCAGCACGCCTTGGTAGCGCTCCTCAGCCTCCTCGCCCATCGACTGGTAGATAAGGATATTGATGATGACTGTTATGACGGTCATCATCACAAACACCACCGCCATGATGCGGTAGGTGAGCTTCGTGGCAAGCGAGTGGGAGTGGAAGGGCAGTCTCATAGGCCGTTTCCTTTTTTGTTACCAGCCCACGGCACTATAGCCGGCAGCATAGTACCATGCCAGCTTCTGGATGTCGCGCTGGTAAGTGACGTGGTTACCGGCGAACGGCGACTGGGCTATATACATCGAGACACCGCTCTGCCGCTCTGGCGTCGGCGTGAAGTTGTTGCCGTAGAAGGTGTCCCATTTCTTGTCGGTACGCCACTTGGCGGCAAAGGTCTTGTAGACGACGGCCTTGTCCAGTGCCTGCTTCCACTGCTGGTAGCTGGCCTCCGGTGCCTTGGCCCGCAAAAAATCGCCTGCGTCGTAGAAGATGTTGTTGTCGGGGTTGTAGAAGTAGCGCTGGTCGTAATAGTAGTAATAGATAAGACCCGTCAGGTCGGCATAGTCGGTGGTCTGCCGGCTCTTCACCGCCAGCAGGGCCGTGCGGGTGGCCTGTGCCAGCTGCTCCATCTCGCTCGTCTTGACCACCGTCAGGGGCAGGTCAAGCCCGTCGTTCTTGCGGGCGAAGTAGTGGTCGACTATCAGCGTGGCGAAATGGTCTTGGTCAAACATCGCGGGCACCACCTTGTCGTAGGGGGCTCCCTCCTTGGGTATCTCTGCCGGCGAGCCGATGATGTAGTCGGTCACCGAGCGCAACTCGTAGAGCGACTCTAAGCACATGAAGTTGCAGCAGTCAGCAAAGATGAATTTCAGGTGGGGCAGCTTTCCCAGCACACGGGCCAGCGTCGGCACGTTCAGCCACTTGCCTTCGTTACTGACAGAGCTGTTGATGCCGTTGTCAACGCCATAGGCACGGGTGTAGGCTATGGAGTCGGCCATCAGCCACCCCGTGCTGTGTCCCCAGAGCACCAGCCCGTAGTCGCGGGTGGCGGGATAGTGGCTCACGGCGTATTTCAGCACGTCTTCCATCACCTGCGGGTCGCTGGCATATTCGTCCTTCTGGCTGATGCCCATGTCGGCCAGCGACACTGAGTCAGTCACCTGACCGTCGCGGATGCGGGCCAGCCACGGCAGTTCGCTGACTTTGCTCTTGTCGACAAAGACCAGCAGGCAGTTGGAGGGGCTCAACAGCCGCGAGCCTTCCTTCATCTGCTTCAGGTTGCTGTTGACGTAGGCCGTCAGGCTGTTCTCGCCCGACATATAGACAATGACCGTCCGCTCGCACGACTGGGGCGCAAAGTCGTTCGCAGGGTCGTCATCGCTGCTGCAGGCCGTCAAGATGGCCAGTGTACACAATGCCAGTAAAAGTTTTTTCATTTCAATCTGATATAGTCGCTGCAAAAATACGAAAAAAAACCGGAAGTGCAAAACTTCTGGCTTTTTTTCGCTATTCTCGGGCGATTGGTTTTTACCCCCGATTTCTGTCCGAAATACATTGAAATTTGCTAAAACCAGCAGGTTCGTGTCTTGCTATTTTGTGCGTCAAAAGCTTTTTCGTAATTTTGCAGCCGAAATCAGAATAACATTTATTATTGTACGTATGAAGAGAATTAAGTTCTGGATGCTTGCCGCCATCCTTGTCTGCGGCACAACAAGCCTATTGACAGCCTGCAGCAGTAGCGACGACGACAACCCGGTAACGCCCGTCACCCCTCAGACACCTACGGATAACACCCCCCAGGCAAAAGCTGACTATACCATATTATATTATGCGCAAGGCGGTGGCGACCTTGACATCAACATCATCACCAACATGAGCCAGTTCTATGAGGGACTGAAGGCCATCAGCGCCAATAAGGTAAACGTGGCCGTGCAATACAAGGCCTCGACATACGAGAACCTGAAGAAGACTTTCAGTCAGATTCCCACGCTGTCAGCAGCTGATGTCGAGTTAACCAGCAAGGGCTATGGCAGCACCACGTTCCGCATGCTGCTTGACCCCACCTACAAAGACTTTGAGGCGCAGGTGTACGCCATGCAGAGCAAGGCTGTGCTGGGCCGGCAAAACGGCAATGCCGACATCACCACGCCCGACTCACTGGCTAATTTCATCAAATGGGCTGCCAAGACAGCTCCCGCCGACAAGTACATCCTTGTCATGAGCAGCCACGGCGGCGGCTACCTGCCGCAGGACGACTTTATGCAGCCCACTGCCACTCGCGGCATCATCTACGACGATGGCTTCGATGGTCATTTCTTCGGACTGCCCGACATTACGCAGGCTCTCCAGACGTCAGGACAGCACATGACGGCTATCTATCTCGATGCCTGCCTGATGAACACGCTGGAGTACCAGTTTGAGCTGCAGCCCCTGACCGACTACCTGATACTGTCGTCGTTCAGCGTCCCCGCTTTAGGCGGACAGTATGGTGCGCTTGTACAGCAGCTGGGCACCAAGAGTCTGGAGACAGCCCTCTCGGAGTATGTGAAGAACACCGTGAGTTTCTGGGACGCAAACGGCGGCCCGACACCCCATCACGACATGACCGTGACGCGTACCAGCGGCCTGGCCGCCTTCGGCACCAAGATGAAGGAGTTCACCGACAAGCTTACCGATGCCTACAAGAACGGCGGCAGCGAGGTGAAGACTGCTATCGACGCAGCCACCAAGGGAGCCTTCAAGATTGAGAAGCAGCGTCCGCTCTACGATATCTATGACTACTATCACGCTGTGGGCCTGGCTGCTCCTGCATACATCAGCTCATCGCTGGTGAACGACCTCGACAACGCCTTGAATTCTGCCATTGTCTACCAGCAGTGCAGCAACTACCTGATTAAGCAGGGCTACAAGGTGGAAGCCACCGTCCTGATGGGTGCTCAGAACCACTACACCCTATACGCCTGGCAGAGGGATAAGGAGGGGCAGTGGAATCTTCCCGAGGAAGGAATCCTGCACTACGAGGCTGACGGCACACTGAAGTACATCAACCCAACAACGGGAAACACGATAAAAACAGAAAAATGGCAGAGCGACTTCGACCATAGCTACAAGATGACGAAGTTTGACAAGGCAACCGGCTGGAGCCGCTGGATGGAAGTGAACGAACAGGAACCCAACGAGCGCTGTGCCGCTGACTGGGGAATCTAAACCAATCATACACCCTTGTGGAAAGAGGCGGATGTCTGACAATATATCGGGCATCCGCCTCCTGATTTATAAAAAAGCAGGCTTCAGATGAAAGTTTTTGGCTATGCTGACTGATAATTCATTTTTTTTGTATACATTTGCCAACTGAAATTAGAAAATAGAAGAAAGCTATGGCAGCAGGAAAGTGGATAGGAGGAATCATTGGATGGATGGCCGGCGGCCCGTTGGGCGCCATGGCCGGTTATTTGCTGGGCTCGCTCTTTGAGTCGGGTCTTGACTCAGTCAACAACCCCGGCAATGCCGGAACGTTCGGCTTCGGGTCGGAGCGCAGCACGCAGTTCTCAGAACAGCAGCGACAGGCACAGGGCGACCGCAACAGCTTCCTGTTCGCTCTGCTGGTGCTGGCCTCGTATATCATCAAGGCCGACGGCCGTGCCATGCACTCAGAGATGGAACTGGTACGCCAGATGTTGCGCCAGAACTTCGGCGAGGTGGCCGTCAGTCAGGGTAACGACATTCTGAAGAAGCTGTTCGACGAGCAGCAGCGGCAGGGCTGGCAGCGCTTCGAGGCCACGGTCAGCCAGTGCTGTCAGCAGATGAACCGTCAGATGGAATTCGCGCAGCGCCTGCAGCTGCTGAGTTTCCTGACGCAGATAGCCCAGGCCGACGGCCGTGTGGACCCTGCCGAGGTGGTAGCGCTGAAGAAGTGCGCCTCGTGGATGGGCATCTCGGCAAGCGAGGTTGACTCGATGCTTAACCTTGGTCACGACGACCTGGAGTCGGCCTACAAGGTGCTGGGCGTCAGTCCCGATGCGTCGGATGCCGAGGTGAAGAAGGCTTATCGCAAGCTTGCCTTGGAGCACCATCCCGACAAGGTGGCCTCCCTTGGCGAAGACGTGCGCAAGGCCGCCGAGAAGAAGTTCCAGGAAATCAATGCCGCCAAGGAGCGTATCTGGAAGGCCCGCGGACTATAGTATAAATTAAAAATATCCCTCACCTCTGACACCCAGCGTCATAACCCGTTGATAGTCAGTACGGTTTTTGGGTGTCAGTACTCTGGTTTGGGTGCCACCCGAGGTAGCACCCAACAGTATTCAGGCTTGCCGGAAAATCCAGGCTTCTTACCAGAAAATCCCAGCCTCTCACGAAAAAATCCCGGCCTCTCGTCCGAGCGAGAGGCCGGGATTTTCCGATGCCGCCGTGATGCCGGGTGCTACTTTGGGTGTCACCTTGGGTGTTAGCAAAATCTTTGTAAGTAGCTGATATTCAGTGTGGGTGTCAGAGGTGAGGGTTGTTTTCTGTTTTGCCTATATATACGTAACTCATCTATAGTCATCGGAGGGAGATAATTTTAATGGTGAAGATTTGGGCATCTTTTCCTTTAAATCTCATTTTATTTTTGTAATTTTGTCGCGAATTTCATCTGAAAGAATTTTCAAATCATGTTTTACGAACTGATACGACATAAAAGAGACCAGTGGTATGATTCTCCCGCCTGTACGGTAAAGGATTTCATTGACTATATAGTGAGTAAGGGTGAAATGCGTGATGCCCAGATATGTTTTTTACATTTTCCTGTCGAAACTTAGCATCAGCAAGTACATATCTCCCATTGGCAATACAGATAAGCATGTCGGCTGATGCTTGTTTGTCGGTGTGGCTTCTTTGAGCTAGACGTTCTTGTATTCCATCAAGGGCAATTGCTTTTTCTCTATCTGAGAACAGATTCTCGCTATCTATACACCCTTCCTGCTTGAGAAGGGCATGTAAGCCACATATATCAGTAGAAGCCATTCCTTTAACATGTATGGCTGATGGATCAACTATCTTATATTCAGCCATTGTCAACTCCGTATTTTTCAATAAGGTCAAATGACTTGTTAAAAGACTCAAAGATGGGTTCGATGTCATACCCCAATGCCTTATAGGTATAAGTCTCTGCATTTGCATCATGCTCTGCCAAATAGAAATTGGCATTGGTAATCACTCCTTCGGCATCAGCGACATAACGAATAGCAGAAACCATATCTGGGTCATGGCTGGCAATCATTATTTTTAGTCCGACCTCCTTGTTGAGCATAACGAGAATTCGCGCAAACTCAACAATCCATTGAGGATGAAGGTGGGCTTCTGGCTCATCGATTATTAAGATGGCACGATTGTTGAGATAGCCTTTACGAAGGAGTTGTTCTATATAGGCAAAGGTTTTTATACCCGTTGCAACATTCTCTAATTTGATGGTCAGGTTGTCACTCTTTCTGTTATAGAACAGCTCTTCTTGTCCGACAATATCTTTCTTCTCAACGACCTCACCACCTGTTATGGTTTTAATCTGATTTAATACCTTTTTAGCCTCAGAGCCAACTTCTACAGAATCTCCTTGATATTTTAACATAAGCAGTAACTCGTTCCAAAAATGATTTGTAGAGTCTGTTATGCTTAAAGCCATAGGAGTGTCAATATAGATAGAACTATCCAATCCAAGCAATGTGCCAATTTTATCGGTTGCTATAATATCTACACCATCTTCTTGAAAAGAAATTGTATCAGGCCTGTCGGATTCACGATATACCCTACGTATTTTATCGAAGAACTTGTCAATAGGGCGGTTTTTCTGCCTCAGAAGGAATGTTTCTTTTCCAGACAGTCCCTGGGATATTTTTTTCTTTAAGAGTTGCTCAATCCATACCTCGTTAGATGTATCATTACTCCGTTCCAACTGAAGATAGTTTAGAATCCTATTCAGAGCATTTTGACTCATTCGAGGTAGGGAATTCTTCAAGTCTGTGAAGAATTGATTGGTTGCAGCATTGTATAGATTCAATACTTCGTCGGCAGATTCAACTCCTTCATATTTTATACCCAATACCGACCTCTTAGCTTTACTAAGAAAATCGTCGTTATCGTTGTTCTCTGAAAATTCTTTCCTTGCAGTCGCAAATTGCCCAACCATGTTAGCAAGGCTTTGCTGGTATTCCTCAAAGCGATTGGCCTCATAATTATAAGCGACGTTTACAATGTAATATAGCCATCTTGCCAAGGTGCTCTTACCTGCACCATTGCCCCCAGCCAAAACAGTAATGCCATTGATGGCAATATCGGCTTTCCCTATGGAGTGGTAATTCTCTATTCTATATCTGTAATTGCTCATATTCTTTATCTTTTGGGTGCAAAGTTAATGATTATTTTGCAGATTACCGAAATTTTGGATAAATTCTTCATCCTAATTTTATTAGGTTTCTCTTGCTCCATTGTTGTGCTGGAAAAGATCGATATAAGTTTTTTCCCTTGTGTCCTTTGCGACTTGCCAGATTTTTACTAATTTTGCACCCGCTTATTGCTATTAATGGGAACAAAGAAAGAGAAGACAGCGGCTATACAGATGCCTGCCCTTTTGGACGAGGGTGGGGGACTGCTGCTGCACGCCTGCTGTGCCCCCTGTTCATCGGCTATCGTAGAGTGGCTGGTGGAGCATGGTGTGCGGCCCACCATATTCTATTATAACCCTAACATCTGGCCACGCGAAGAGTATAACATCAGGAAGGAGGAAAGCAAACGGCACGCCGAAGGGTTGGGGCTGCGCTGGATGGACGGCGACTACGACCACCGTGGGTGGCAGACGGCCGTCTGCGGACTGGAGAACGAGCCGGAGCGCGGCCGGCGGTGCGACCGGTGCTTTACGCTGCGGCTGACGGCGGCTGCCCGTAAGGCCCAGGAGCTGGGGCTGCGCTACTTTGCCACCACGCTGGCCTCGAGCCGCTGGAAGAACCTGGACCAGGTGAACCGCGCCGGACTGCTGGCTCAGCAGCAGGTGGCAGGCACCGTGTTCTGGGCACAGAACTGGCGCAAGGGCGGCCTGCAGGAGCGGCGTAACCAGCTTCTGAAGGCGTTTCAATTCTATAACCAACAGTATTGTGGCTGTGAATTCTCAGCCCGTCAGGCATCGGCACTGACCAAACCCCTGTTGCGCCAGCAGATGCGCGATGCCAAGCGTCAGCATGCCGGCCAGTTAGAACGGATGTCGGCAGACATCGTAGAGAAACTGACTACTCGCCTTGTCGCCCGTGACTCGCATCCCGCTCCCCGCACGGTCATGGCTTTCTGGCCGCTGCCCGACGAGGCAGACCTGCGTCCGCTGATAGCGCATCTTGCGGCTCAGGGCACGACGGTGCTGCTGCCCCGTGTCAGCGACGGTGAGCATATAGAACTGCGCCGTTATACGACGGCAGCCGATATGAAGGAAGGCATCTTGCACATCATGGAGCCTACCGGCGAGGTGTTCACCGACTACGCACAGATTGACGTGATCCTGGTGCCCGGCGTGGCCTTCGATGCTGCGGGCCGTCGCCTGGGTCGTGGCCGCGGCTACTATGACCGGTTCCTGCCCCAGGCTTCCGCCGCCCGCAAGATTGGTGTCTGCTTCCCCTTCCAGCGCGTGGCCGAAGTGCCCACCGAGGGGTATGACGCCTGCGTCGACGAGGTTATCTGACGCGCTCCTCCTCCAGTAGCTCCAGCAGGCACCGGCAACCCAGCAACACATCCTGCCACGTGGCCTCGAAGTTGCCTGTGTACCACGGGTCGGCCACATCGCCCGGACGTGGTGTGTAGTCCATCAGTTTGTGAATCTTCTGCTGCCGGTCGTCGCCGCTGATGCGTGTCATGTTGCGTATGTTCCACTCGTCCATACCTATCAGCAGGTCGAAGCGCTCGTAGTCGGCACGGGTCATCTGGCGCGCTGTCTTGCCCTTGCAGCCAATGCCGTGCTCGGCCAGCTTACGGCGGGCGGGGGGATAGACCTCGTTGCCAATCTCCTCAGTCGAGGTGGCAGCCGACTCTATGTAGTAGTGGTCATCAAGATGGGCCTGGCTGACAAGGTGCTTCATGACAAACTCAGCCATAGGACTGCGGCAGATGTTGCCGTGACAGACAAATAGTATTCTTTTCATGTGCGGTTTGGCTTTGGTGGCGCAAAGGTAATCATTTTTTTTAGTATTCCTTTGTCTTTCTGCAATTTATTTCGTACCTTTGCACCCTAAAAATTGAAAAAGCAATATGTTTGAGAACTTATCGGAAAGACTTGAACGGTCGTTCAAGATACTGAAGGGTGAAGGAAAAATCACCGAGATTAACGTAGCAGAAACCCTGAAGGACGTGCGCCGCGCACTGCTTGATGCCGACGTCAACTACAAGGTTGCCAAGTCGTTCACCGACACGGTGAAGCAGAAGGCCATGGGCATGAACGTGCTGACGGCAGTGAAGCCCAGCCAGCTGATGGTGAAGATAGTACACGACGAGCTGACCGAGCTGATGGGCGGCAAGGCCGTGGACCTGAACCTGCAGTCGCGTCCGGCCATCATCCTGATGTCGGGTCTGCAAGGCTCTGGTAAGACCACGTTCAGCGGCAAGCTGGCCAACCTGCTGAAGACGCGCCAGCACAAGCAGCCGCTGCTGGTGGCCTGCGACGTCTACCGCCCGGCTGCCATTGAGCAGCTGAAGGTGGTGGGACAGACCGTCGGCGTTGATGTCTACACAGAAGAGGGCAACAAGAATGTGGTCGAGATAGCCCAGAACGCCATCCGCAAGGCCAAGCAGGGCAGCTACAACGTGGTGATTGTAGATACCGCCGGACGACTGGCCGTCGACGAGGAGATGATGGACGAGATTAGCCGTCTGAAGCAGGCCATCCAGCCTGACGAGACGCTCTTCGTGGTTGACTCCATGACGGGTCAGGATGCCGTGAACACCGCCAAGGAGTTTAACGACCGCCTGGACTTCGACGGCGTGGTGCTGACCAAGCTCGACGGCGACACCCGTGGCGGTGCAGCCCTGTCGATACGCACCGTCGTCACCAAGCCCATCAAGTTCGTAGGTACGGGCGAGAAGATGGAGGCCATCGACGTGTTCCACCCTGAGCGCATGGCCGACCGCATCCTTGGCATGGGCGACGTCGTCTCGTTAGTGGAGCGCGCCCAGATGCAGTTTGACGAGGAGGAGGCGAAGAAGCTGGAGAAGAAGATCCGCAAGAACAAGTTCGACTTCGATGACTTCATGGGTCAGATTCAGCAAATCAAGAAGATGGGTAACATCAAGGAGCTGGCAAGCATGATTCCCGGCGTGGGCAAGGCCATCAAGGACATTGATATTGACGACAATGCCTTTAAGCAGATAGAGGCCATCATCCAGAGTATGACACCCAAGGAGCGCCAGAATCCGGACATCATCAACCAGAGCCGCCGTCTGCGCATAGCCCGCGGCTCAGGCACGAAGATTGAGGATGTGAACCGCCTGATGAAGCAGTTTGACCAGACACGCAAGATGATGAAGATGGTCAGCGGCATGGGGTCGTCGAAGATGGCGCAGATGGCTGCGGCTATGAAAATGAAACACTAAAAACCCACCCCCAACCCCTCCCGAGGGGAGGGGAGTTTGAATTGTAAAAAAAATAAAAAGAGATAGACAATGAGTAATTCAGAACAAGAAGTAACCAAACTCACCTCCCCCTCGGGAGAGGCTGGGGGTGGGCGCCTGATTGATGGTAAAGCCACCGCTGCCCAAATTAAGGCTGAGATAGCCGAGGAGGTAAAGGAGATCATGGCCCGTGGCGGCAAACAGCCCCACCTGGCCGCAGTATTGGTGGGCCACGACGGCGGATCGGAGACCTACGTAAAGAATAAGGTACTCGCGTGCGAGGCCTGCGGCTTCAAGAGCACCCTCATCCGCTTTGAGGCAGACATCACCGAGGAAGAACTGCTGGCTTGTGTCGACAAGCTGAACAAGGACGACGATGTAGACGGTTTCATTGTGCAGCTGCCCCTGCCGAAGCACATTGACGAGCAGAAGATTATTGAGGCCATCGACTACCGCAAGGATGTGGACGGTTTCCACCCCATCAACGTGGGACGCATGGCCATCGGACTGCCCTGCTTCATCTCAGCCACGCCCTTAGGCATCATTACCCTGCTGAAGCGCTACGGCATTGAGACCTCGGGCAAGAAATGTGTCATTCTGGGACGCTCGAACATTGTGGGTAAGCCCATGGCCCAGCTGATGATGCAGAAGCAGTATGGCGACTCGACAGTCACCGTATGCCACTCACGCTCGAAGACGCTGAAGGAGGAGTGCCGCCAGGCCGACATCATCATCGCCGCCATCGGCCAGCCCGACTTTGTGACGGCCGACATGGTGAAGGAAGGTGCTGTCATCGTTGACGTAGGCACCACCCGTGTGCCTGATGCCACGAAGAAGAGCGGCTTCCGCCTGAATGGCGACGTGAAGTTTGACGAGGTAGCCCCCAAGTGCTCTTATATCACTCCTGTTCCCGGTGGCGTGGGTCCCATGACCATCTGTTCGCTGATGAAGAACACGCTGGCTGCCGGCAAGCGCGAATACTATTGAAGGAGTTAGGAGTTAGGAGTTAGGAGTTAGGAGTTAAGAAGTTAAGACAATAGTATGACGGCAGAGGAGTGGTATGAGCAGGGCAATGCCCACCGCAAGCAGAGCCAGTGGCACGAAGCCATCAACTGCTACATCAAGGCCATAGAACTGGACCCAGACAGTCCGGCCGTTGAAGCCAAGCAGATGCTTGACGACATCATGGCCTTCTATTGCAAAGATATGTATAATCCCTAAGCCAATGGTGTGCTTAGGGATTAAATTTATATGATATGATATCCTTTGAATGCGACTATAACAACGGGGCACACCCTAAGGTGCTGGAGAATCTGGTGAGGTATAACGATGCCAAGCCAACGCCCTATGGATTCGACGAGTTCTCGGAACGGGCCAAAGACCGTATACGTGAGGCTATAGGCATGCCTGACGTACAGATTTTCTTTCTGACGGGAGGCACTCAGACCAATGCCACCACCATCGACTCTATGCTCTATCAGTATGAGGGCGTCATCTGCGTCGACTCAGGCCACATCAATGTGCATGAGGCTGGTGCCGTGGAGTTTACAGAGCACAAGATTATTGTGCTGCCAGGCGAGCAGGGCAAGATGGACGCAAAGGTGCTGGACAGGTATCTGGACGATTTCATGCACGACGGCAACAACGCCCATGCGGTGTATCCGGGACTGGTGTATATCACCTTCCCTACTGAGCTGGGCACCATCTATACCGCCCGCGAACTCGACGATATCTACCAGGTGTGCCGGCGTTATGACATACCACTCTATATTGACGGTGCCCGTATGGGCTATGGGCTGATGGCCGACGGCTGCGACATTACGTTGCCCTACCTGGCACGCCACTGCGACGTGTTCTACATTGGCGGCACAAAGATTGGCGCTCTCTGCGGTGAGGCCGTGGTGTTCACAAACCGCCAGGCTCATAAGCATTTCTTCAGCATCCAGAAACAGCATGGGGCCGTCATTGCCAAGGGCGCACTCATAGGGCTGCAGTTTGAGGCTCTGTTTACCGATGACCTCTACTTCCGGTTGTCGCGCCACGCCATTGACATGGCCATGCGCATGAAGCAGATATTCAGGGACAGCGGCTATGAGTTCTGGCTCGACTCGCCTACCAACCAGCAGTTTGTGATTCTGCCTGACGCGGAAGTGGACCGGTTGTCGCGCCAGATACAGTTTACCCATTGGGGCCAGACCAGCGGGCATCGCACCATCTGCCGTTTTGTGACCTCATGGGCTACCACAGAGGACGATTTAGCCTGTCTGGAACGGGCATTGCATGGGCAACTTGATTGAAAAAAGAAAGAATTTGTTTTGTTGTTTAGGGAATAATTCGTACCTTTGCACCCAATTTCGGAATTAGTGCTTTTAATATTAAGGTAAAATGGCAAAAATGAAAGGTGCCATAGAGGTAAACACTGAGCGGTGCAAGGGATGCCAGTTGTGTATCATTGCCTGTCCGCAGAAGGTTATTGCTATGGCCGGAAAAGTGAATCTTCACGGCTATCCCTATGTGGAGGCTGCCAATGAGGAGGCCTGCATAGGCTGTGCTTCGTGTGGCATCGTCTGCCCCGACGGGTGTATTACCGTGTATCGTAAACGTGTGGAGGAGTAAAGTTATGGCAGAAGAAAAGGATGTTGTGTTGATGAAGGGCAATGAGGCGATAGCCCATGCTGCTATTCGTTGCGGATGCGACGGCTATTTCGGCTATCCCATTACTCCGCAGAGTGAAGTCATTGAGACCCTGGCCGAGCTGAAGCCCTGGGAGACCACTGGTATGCAGGTGGTGCAGGCTGAGAGCGAGCTGGCGTCAATATACATGGTGTATGGAGCTGCCGGTGCAGGCAAGCGTGCCATGACATCATCCTCCAGTCCGGGCATAGCCCTGATGCAGGAGGGTATTACCTATATGGCCGGTGCCGAGGTGCCGGGCGTGTTTGTCAACGTGCAGCGAGGCGGTCCCGGTCTGGGAACCATCCAGCCGTCGCAGGGCGACTATTTCCAGGCTACGCGTGGTGGCGGCAACGGCGACTATAACGTCATTGTGCTGGCTCCCAACTCCGTGCAGGAGATGGCCGACTTCGTTGACCTTGCCTTCGAGCTGGCCTTTAAGTATCGCAACCCCGCCATGATCCTCTCTGACGGTGTCATCGGTCAGATGATGGAGAAGGTGGTGCTGCCCCCGTTCAAGCCCCGCCGTACCGACGAGGAGGTTATCCGTGAGTGCCCGTGGGCCTCTACAGGAAAGCCCAAGAACCGTGAGCGCGTGGTCATCACCTCATTGGAGCTGAAGCCCGAGGCTATGGAGGCCCGCAACCTGGCCCTGCAGGAGAAATACCGCAAGATTCAGGAGCAGGAGGTTCGCTATGAGCAGCAGCAGATGGACGATGCCGACTATGCTATCGTGGCCTTTGGCTCAGCCGCCCGTCTGTCAGAGAAGGCCATTGAGGTGGCGCGTGAGGAGGGACTGAAGGTAGGCCTGTTCCGTCCTATCACACTGTGGCCGTTCCCCACGAAGGAGATTGCCGAGCTGGCCAAGACCAAGAAAGGCATCCTTGTCGTGGAAATCAACGCTGGTCAGATGGTGCAGGACGTGCGTCTCGCCGTCAACGGTGCCATTCCTGTTGAGCAGTTCGGCCGCTTGGGTGGTATCGTGCCCGAGCCAGAGGAAATTGTCAACGCTTTGCAGACAAAGCTAATGTAAAGTGAATAGTGAAAAGTGAAAAATGCTATGGATAGAAATCAGATAGTTCAACCGAATGAGCAGCGAGAGCAGAGTGGAGCTTGCTCCAACTATGCCGAGTCGCAATTGAGGAAGAGCATTGCTCAACCCGAAAATGTCGTCTGCAAGAAGCCGACGCTGATGAACGACAACAATATGCACTACTGTCCAGGCTGCTCGCATGGCGTGGTACACAAGTTGATTGCCGAGGTCATCGAGGAGATGGGCATGGAGGATAAGGCCGTGGGCGTTTCGCCCGTAGGTTGTGCCGTCTTCGCTTACAACTATATAGATATCGACTGGCAGGAGGCTGCCCACGGACGTGCTCCCGCATTGGCTACAGGCATTAAGCGCTGCTGGCCTGACCGCCTGGTGTTCACCTACCAGGGTGACGGCGACCTGGCTTGCATAGGTACCTGTGAAACCATCCACGCCCTGAACCGTGGCGAGAATATTGTCATCGTCTTCGTCAACAATGCTATCTACGGTATGACGGGCGGCCAGATGGCTCCCACTACGCTCATCGGCCAGAAGACGTCAACCTGTCCTTACGGCCGCGACCCGCAGTTGCATGGCTATCCCCTGAAGATTGCCGATATCGCAGCTCAACTGGAAGGAACGTGCTATGTGACGCGCCAGTCGGTGGAGAGCGTTGCCAGCATCCTGAAGGCCAAGAAGGCGCTGAAGAAGGCTTTCCAGGCCTCCATGGACGGTAAGGGCTCGTCACTCGTGGAGTTTGTATCCACCTGCAACAGCGGCTGGAAGCTGACGCCTGCCAAAGCTAACGAATGGATGAAGGAGAATATGTTCCCCTTCTATCCGAAGGGAGACTTAAAAGATACTATAAGCAAATGAAAAAAGAGATCATTATATCAGGTTTCGGCGGTCAGGGCGTGCTCTCGATGGGTAAGATTCTGGCCTATTCAGGACTGATGGAGGATAAAGAGGTGACATGGATGCCGGCATACGGTCCTGAGCAGCGTGGCGGCACGGCCAACGTGACGGTTATTGTCAGCGACGAGCGCATCTCCTCGCCCATCCTCAGCAAGTACGACATCGCCGTGGTGCTCAACCAGCCTTCGTTGGAGAAGTTTGAGCCGAAAATTAAGTCCGGCGGCATCCTTATCTATGATGGTTTTGGCATCATCAATCCGCCGACGCGCAAGGATATTACCGTCTATCGCATCGACGCCATGGACAAGGCTGCTGAAATGAAGAACGGCAAGGTCTTCAACATGATTGTGCTGGGCGGACTGCTGAAAGTGGCTCCTGTGGTCAGCAACAAGGGTGTGGAGAAGGCTCTCTTCAAGACCCTGCCTGAGCGTCACCACGCTCTCATCCCCCTGAACATGCAGGCTGTGGAAGAGGGTGCCAAGATTATTAAAGAAGTAACCTTCTAATTTTTCTTAGAGATACCAAAGGGCACGGTACTCGCCTGTGAGTACCGTGCCCTTTTTTGCTTTAACTCCCTCTTTAACTCCCTCTTTAACTCCCTCTTTAACTCCCTCTTTAACTCCCTTAAAATACCAAGCTTCTCAGGTCGGCCTCGGTGATGAAGGTCGTGGGGTTAAAGGCTTCGCCTTGCATATAGGTCAACAGACTGTAGAGCAGTTGCTGCTGTTCAGGCAGACGCTCTGTCAGCAGGTCGAAACTGGAGAAGATGAGCTTGCCTTTGCCCACGTGACACTCGAAGATATGTGCCAGACGGCGGTTGTATTGGAAGTTGTCGATACTCTCTACAATAGGTGTCACGGGTCTGATGTCGTCGAGCACCACCGCGCGGCTGCGCTTCACCAGGTTCCACCACTGCCAGTCGCTGTGCATGGCAGTGGGGAAGTTGGCCAGTGCCAGGTGGTTCGGGTTGCAGAGCAGACCCATGGTGCCGGTCTGCTTGGGGAATTGGACGGGACTCCAGAAGACGGGCGTGAACTGACCATCCAGCCCCTTCACCGTCTCCTTCTTCGGCGAGAAGAGCACGCGCTTGCCATGTTTCAGGCCCTTGAGGGCTTCCTCGAGGTTGTCCGTGACTAACAGCTTGCGGCCCTGTGGCATGGTCACCTCAGGGTAGACCCAGAAGCTCCAGCGGTTGCGCCAGGGTGTGCCTTCGATGCTGACCACCAGCTCCATGCGCTGTGCGCGTTTGACCCAGCTTAGTGGCATATTGGCCTCACGGCCTGTGCCTTTACGCAGCACGGTTGTCCCTTTGTCGTCGGTAATCTGCCAGCAGACGGTCTTGCCCTCCAGGTTGTCGGTGGAGTAGTTGGCAATGTCGATGGTGGCGGTGAAGGTCTCGGTGGTACGCCAGACAGCCTTCTCAAAGCGTGCCAGGGGCACCACTGGCGCACAGGCCTCGCGGAAGCGCTCAGGCTCCACCACTCCTTTCGAGTCCCAGAAGGCGTCGAGCAGTCCCACCAGGGCCGTGCCCTGCCCAGGATAGTCGTGCAGGTCGAGCAGCTGGAATCCGCTCTGCTGTGGGGTCTTCAGCGCCCGTTCCATCTCCTCTTTATAGAGGATGGCAGCCAGCTGTCCTGAGGCTTTCAGGTAGTCGTCGGCCTTGTCGAGCAGGCCCTTCTTCTTCAGGTCGTTGCGTATGGCCTTCAGGTTCAGCGGGTCGAGCACACCGGTGTATTTGTCAATCTCGTGCATGTTGGGGTAGACGCTGTACTGGCCTATCTCGTGACTCACCAGGGGCACGGTGATGTCGCGGGCAGCCTGCCGGTAGTCACTCTTGAAGTCGGGCGTATGTTCGTCGAACACGCCCTGGCCGCGTACCCATCCGTTGTCGGTCCGCTGGGTGATGAAGATGTCGTCCTCAGGCTCTTGCCTGACGCCGTGGCCTTTCTCAAAGGTATAGGAGGTGGTGACATACAGGTGGCGCGGATCCTTCTGCTTCATGTAGCGCGTCAGCTCGTTCAGCAGCTTGAAGTCGGGCTGCAGCTCGTTGCCGCAGCTGACGATGCACAGCGAGGGGTGGTTGCCGTATGTGCGCAGGATGTTGTCGGCCTCGCGGTACAGGAACTTGGTTGTGGCCTGGTTGCTGCCAAGGGTCAGCGACCAGTTGGGCAGCTCCACCTGACAGTAGAAGCCCATCTTGTCGGCCACGCGGAAGGCAGCCTCTGGCGGGCACCAGGA
>CAMYZO010000074.1 GCA_947303855.1 uncultured Prevotellaceae bacterium | reverse complement strand
GCCGTCTGCACGGAGCCGTAGCTGTAGATGCTGCGCTCAATGTCGTCCATCTTCTCGTTGATGTGCATCAGTCCCTGGTAACAGATGCTGGCCACGGGGCCACGGGTGTCGCGGCACAGCTGCTTGGCCCCCTCGATGTCGCCCTCGCTGACCTTCGCGTCGATGTCGCGCATCAGCTTCTTGGCGTTAATCTCTGACAGCGTAAGGTAGGAGATGCGCTCTATGCAGAAGGCCAGGCCGAAAACCAGGGCCAGGGCCACTAACGACATGAACAGCGGCGAGCCGTCGATGAACTTCGTCTTCAACTGGTAATGCAGGCCACTGCCTTCTGCTACGTCCAACTCGCTGTCGGCCGCCATATCGTCGATGGCGGTGGCCGTTACGGAGTCGGTAGCCACGGTGTCGGCAGCCACGGTGTCGGCAGCCACGGTCTCGATAGTGTCCTTGGGGGTGGTATCCTGCGCCCTTGTGGTTTGAGCAAACGTCATGAAGCCTATGAAAGCAACAAGAGCCATTAATTGTTTCATAACTGAAAAGAAAATCTTTATTATTACTTTTTCGGGTTGTACTTTTTTCTGCTGGTGTAACTGGCTATTCGCAAATTCCGTTGCAAAGGTAAACATAAAAACGGAAATAAAAGAATGATTAAACTAAAATTAGCCATTTCTGATAAAATATGGGGATTTCTTCGTATTTTTGCAAAAAAATTGAGAATAATCAGGGAAATGAAGAAATATGCAATATGTTGACGACATGAAACAGCAGGGAAAGAAAGCTGTGGTGGTTGGTGCTTCGTCGGGCATCGGGCGTGAAGTGGCAAAGATAATGATGGAGCAAGGATGGACGGTGGGCGTTGCTGCCAGACGAGTAGAACTGCTACAGGATATCGGGGCTGCTGCGGTGGAACGTATCGATGTGACCGCTGACGACGCTACGGAAGGCTTACAGCGACTTATCGGACGGTTGGGTGGCATGGATTTGTTTTTCTACGCATCGGGCATCGGCAAACAGAACCGCGAACTGACTGCCGATATTGAACTGGCAACGGTACAGACAAACGGTGTGGGCTTCACGCGGATGATTGGCGAGGCATACCGATACTTTGCCCAGCAAGGGAACGGGCATATCGCTGCCATCACGTCGATAGCAGGAACGAAGGGACTTGGCCCGGCACCGGCTTATTCGGCCACGAAAGCCATGCAGAACGTGTATCTGCAGGCATTGGAGCAACAGGCACGCAGTCGTGGACTGGGCATCTGCTTTACTGACATCCGTCCTGGCTTTGTAGATACAGCATTGCTGAGTGGCGACTTCCATTACCCCATGATGCTACGACCGGAAAAGGTGGCAAAGGAGATTGTCTATGCCATCAACCATCGCAAGCATATTCGGGTCATTGACTGGAAATACGGCATCCTAACAGCCGTTTGGCGAAGAATACCACGATGGATTTGGAGACGGCTGGCGCTTTAAGAGTAATATAACATCTATCACGAAGGATAAGTTTGCTGATTTGTGAAGTTTTTGGCCATTTTCCTTGTTTTATTCAACTATTTATTGTATTTTTGCCCGTTGATAGACTTATGGGCTATAATGATTAGGAACGAAAAGAAAAGATATAGGCATCCGCATTCACAGGGCGAACCGAACCCCCTATTGGTACGCTGCCCGGAGCCGTCAGCACTCTGTTCGATTCAGGAACTTTCACGGCGCAGGCTCAGCACGTCCTCACTCGCATGCACAGCTCATGCTGCACGTAGCACTACCACCCGGTTGACTATGAGTGTTGGATGCCTTCCTTTTGTATTCTTTATAAGAACGATGGCTGAAAACAAACAACATATCATCCACGGCTTGCGCGACGGCATACCCATTGCGATGGGCTATTTTGCCGTGGCTTTCTCGCTGGGCATCATTGCTGCTAAGGCAGGACTGACACCGCCAGAGGGATTCCTAACCAGTTTCTTCACCCGTGCTTCAGCTGGTGAATACGGCACATACACTTTGGTAGCAATTCAGGCTGCCTACGTCGAGGTGATTGCTATGGGTTTGGTAGCCAACCTGCGCTATATGCTGATGAGTGCGGCTCTGTCGCAGAAGATAGCACCTGGCACATCGTGGCTTCACCGCATTCTGATGGCTTGTTGCGTGACCGACGAGGTGTTTGGTATCTCCGTAGCCCATCCGGGCTATACACCACCAGCCTATACTTACTCGGCATCCCTGATATCTACGCTGTTCTGGGCATCGGGTTGTGCTGTGGGAATCGTGGCTGGCAGTCTGTTGCCGCAGACGATGGTGACTGCCCTCAGTATGTCGCTTTACGGCATGTTCCTGGCCATCATCATTCCCCCTGCCCACAAAGACCACAACGTGCTCTATGCGCTTATTGCCAGTTTCGTGTTGAGTGGTCTTTGTGCTATGGCACCTGTTGTTGGCGAGTGGAGCAGTGGCATGCGAACAGTGGTGCTAACGATTGTCATTTCGGCTGTTGCCGCATGGCTTAAACCTATAAAGACTGATGATGATGGAGCAGCATAGCATGATCATATATATTCTCCTGGCCATCGTTATCACCAATCTGATTCGCGTGACTCCAATGGTACTGATAAAAGGGCAGATTCACAACCGCTTCGTGCGCAGTTTCCTTTATTATGTGCCTTACGTTACGCTGGCTGTGATGACTTTTCCTGATATGATTCTGGCTACACCGACTCCGTGGCCGGGAATAGTTGCTCTGTTGGCAGGCATTATTGCAGCATGGTTTCGTTTGGGGCTTTTCCCTGTCGCAGCCATCTGTTGCGTCATCGTCTATTTGTTGATGTAAAAGCAGTATTGAAAGATGGATATTTTAGCATAATTATTAGCGATTTCCAAGGGCTTGCGTTTATCCCTGCAACTTGAACATACCCGTTGAGCACCGCTTAACGTAAATGATGTTCAAAGAAGTTCTCTATCTTGTCGTAGGGGATGACGCCCGCTACATCATCGTAGAAGTCAATATGCGAGGCACCGGGGATGATGAGCAGTTCCTTGTTCCCCACCGTCTTGCTCTCGCCCTCTACATGCTGGCCTGTCATCTTTTCAAAGGCATACTCACTGAAGTAGCGCGAGTGGGCTTTCTCGCCGTGGATGAGCAGTACGGGAGTTTCTATTTCGTGTGCAAAGGCCAACAGGGGCTGGTTGAGGAAGGATTGGGTGCCGATGACATTCCAACCGTCTGTGGAGTTGCCGCTACGCTCATGGTAGCCACGCGGACACTTGTAATAGGCATGATAGTCCTTCAGGAACTGCGGAGCGTCTTCTGGCAGCGGATCCATGACACCACCTGCCCGCTTGTAGGTTCCCGTGCGATAGTCCTCTGTGCGCTGGGCGGCAATGGCGCGACGCTTCTCCATGCGCTGAGCCTGCGTGTCCTCGCTCCCGAAGTAACCCTCGGCAGTTACCTTGCTCATGTCATACATCGTCATGGTGACGGTGGCCTTGATACGCGGGTCAAGGGCTGCGGCATTGATGGCCATGCCTCCCCATCCGCAAATGGCAATAATACCGATGCGCTCTGCGTCCACGTTATCGAGGTTCGACAGGTAGTCGACGGCGGCGAGGAAGTCTTCGGTGTTGATGTCGGGCGAAGCCATTCGGCGCGGCTCGCCGCCGCTCTCACCTGTGTAGGAAGGGTCGAAGGCGATGGCCAGGAAACCACGCTCAGCCATATGCTGGGCGTAGATGCCGCTCGTCTGCTCCTTTACGGCTCCGAATGGGCCAGAGACTGCGATGGCGGCAAACTTACCACCTTCGGGCTGTGTCTTGGGTGTGTACATGTCGGCTGCGAGTTCAATACCATAGCGATTGTGGAACGTCACTTTCTGGTGATTCACATTGTTGCTCTTCGGGAACTTCTTGTCCCATTCTGTTGTCAATTCAAGTTTACTCATATTATCTTCTGTTTTAGTTTGTTTACTGTCTGTGCAGGCCGTTAGCATTCCACCGACGAGGACAGCAAATAATAACATCTTCTTCATCTTATGTATCTTTTACCGTTCTTAATAATGATTCCCTTGTGTCCAGTTTGTGCGAGAGTACCATTAAGCGTATATGCCTTCGACTTGCTGTCGCCAGCTTTTACTTGACTGATGCCCGTAGTGTTGTTCAGCGATAGTGTGACGCTGATGTTGCTCTCGCCAGCTTTTAGGAATGTGCGCAACTCACTTTCCGACAATCCGTCAATCTTGCCCAGGCGGGTGTAGCCCCATGAGTTCGTGCCGTAGAACATGCAGATATTGCTCCCGCTGTAAAGGATTACATCACCCGGCTGTGCATTGATTTGTTCGTTGCTGGTTGGCAGCGAGAACCCGAGTGAACCCCAAATCTCAAAGCCACCACTGGAGTTGAGCGTCACCGTGACGGGGGCCTCCTGCAACTTCGCGACCAGCGCCTGCGTGGCGCTATTGTTGACCAGCGTGACAGCCTCTGTCCTGCCATCGATAGTGATGTACATTTTTTGTGCCATAATTGTCATCGTTGTGGACAGCATTACTGTCAAAATCATCAAAAGCCTTTTCATAATTCTTATTATCTTATTTCGACCAATTCCTAACTGGGTGCAAAGCTCGTGCAAGCCGAACGCAATGGAGCTCGCTCCAATTGCTGAGGTGCCGCTGAGTTTCGCGGTCGAATTCATTTTCGACCGCAAAGGTACGACGAAAAATCCGCAACCCGTATAGACAGATTGCGGATAAAACTACCCAAAATGAGGATTTGTGGCTTAGTGTCATCTATCGCTCTTATAAACGCAAAAACAAGCACCCCGAATCAAGGTACTGGTTATTATGATGGGCCAGGGCGGTTTAAGCATCCAGCAAGGTGGCGTCTTTCAGAAACTCATAAACTCCCATCAGCACAATGCCGTTATCATCTCTGCGTAGCTTCATGCGCTCACCCACAATGACTATCTTCTTGAACGAGTCCTTGATCTGTTCCAACGAGCGTTTCTCCTGTTTCTGCTTCTCCTCGTCAGGCAACCTGTAGGCCGACTGCAGGTAGTAGCGGCGCGAGCCGAGGTTGCATACAAAGTCCACCTCCAGCGTCACCCGCTGCCATTCGCCTTTTTCATTCTTCACTCGAATATTGACGTTGCCCACATCCACCAAGAATCCACGACAGCGCATCTCATTGTAGATGACGTTCTCCATCAGGTGGTTCTCCTCCGTCTGACGGAATGATAGAATGGCGTTCCTCAATCCCAAATCCTTAAAGTAGTACTTGGGCGTGGTGCCAACATACTTCTTCCCCTTGATGTCGTATCGCTCTGACTTCTCAATCATGAAAGCGTCAGTCAGATAGCTGATGTAGGTCTCGATAGTCTTGTCTGTAATGTTGTTCAGTCGCTTCACGCTCTTGAAGGTGTTTGCCAGATTAGTAGGATTGACTGGGCTGCCAATGCTTGATGCCAGAATACGCACCAGTTCCTCAAACTCAGGCTTATTCTCAATCTCATGACGCTCGTAGATGTCGCTCAGATACACTGTGCGATACAGGTTGCGCAGATAGGTAGCCTTCTTGTCGTCGCCCTTGATGGAGAGTATTTTAGGCAGACCGCCGTAAGTGTAATACTCCTGCCAGCCGTCAATGACATCGCCCTCGTATGCCGTCATGAACTCCTTGAAGGTCAGCGGCCATACGTGAATCTCGTCGCCACGGCCACGAAACTCAGTGGCTATGTCGCTCGACAAGAAGTGCGAGTTCGAGCCAGTCACATACACGTCGGCATTCTCCTTGCCCACCAGCGTACCCAGCATATCCACAAACTCGTCCACTCGCTGCACCTCGTCGATGATGATGTAGTACTGCTCTTCGTCTTTCATCTGAGCATCCACCCAATCCAGCAGATAGTCAGGGTCGCGAAAAGCCTTGTTGCGCCTGTCCTCCAAGTCAATGATGAGCACATGATTCTTCCTGATGCCCTCGCCCAGCAGGTACTCCTTGAACAGCGTTTTCAGCAGATACGACTTACCTACGCGCCTCAAACCAGTCACAATCTTTATCAACCCATTGTCCTTTGAATCAACGAGTTGTTGCATATAAATCGGTCTTTCTATCTTCATAACAATCAGTTATTTGCATTTTATTCTTTTTCTTTTTATTACGGATTTATGGCAATTTTACCAGAAATCCGTTACAAAAGTACAAATAATATTTGTAATTCCGTTCTCCGAAATCGAAAAACAACAAAAAGAGTTCAACATTTAACCGTTTTTACAGGAAAAAGCCAATCAAAGCCCATAAAACAGCAGTGTTTTTTCTTCCTGTCTTCTTCCTTCCTTCTTCCTTGCTACGCCCTTCGAACGCCTACGCTACAAAGGAGCGTAAAGGAACGACTAAAGGAGGACTAAAGGAGTACCTGTTACTGTTTGCGTTTCTCTTCGTAGCGCTCGGCTTTCTTGCGTCCCTGTGTTAGCAAGCGACCAGATGTCGAGCGGCCGCTTAGCTCTGCTAAGAATTGTTTGGGCGTCTGCCCCGTCGTATTTTTGAACATACGGGTGAAGTGCTGGGAATATTCAAAGCCCAGTTCGTCGGCCACCTGAGCGATGCTCCGGCCACTGAGTATCAGATTCTTGGCACGATGAATCACAAAGCCTCGGATATAATCCTTCGGACTCTCGCCCAAAGCACCACGCACGATGTCGCCGAAATAGCCGGGCGACAGGCACAGTTCGCTGGCACAGTATTTTACGCTGGGTAGTCCATCGGTGCGCTGACGGCCTTTTTCGTAGTAGTCAGTGAGCACCTGCTGGAATCGGGCCAGGATGTCGCTATTGCCTGCTGTCATCTCCTTGAACTGGCGTGCATAGAAGCGGTTGCAGTAGTCCAGAATCAGCCTTATGTAGTCCCTCACAATGTCATCCTGCACATCATCGCCGTTCTCTGCACTCATCAACTCTGCCCGTATATTCGACATCAACCCTGAAAGCGTATCCTTCTCTTCGGTATTTAGGAAGAGTGCCTCGTTGCTGTTGTACGAGAAGAAATGATAGTCCTTCATGCGTCGCTCAATTTCCGTACTGTGGATGAACACAGGGTCGAACAGCAACACCCAACCGTGATACTGTCGCCGTGTGCCGTCATCGCGCTTGCCACCAACCTGACCTGGAGCAAAAGCTAACAACGACCCGTCGCCATCGTGGTAGGTGCCGATGCCGTAGGTCAGGTTCTCAGGGAACTCGCGCTGCAGGAAGATGCCGTAGCATTCTATGCGGTTCATGGTATGGCGTATCTCGCCCGCCTCGTCGTAATGGATAATAGCGACGTGGGGATGCAGAACCGGCACACGGATGTCGCGTGCATAGTCGTTTGCCTCGTTGATGTACAGATCCAGCTTCATTTCGAGTGCGAAGATACGAAAAAACTGCCACACCGCGATGGATATGGCAGAAGATTTGTGCTTATTTAGCGGAAGTTGCTTAAGGGACGCATGGTGGAAGGCGGTATGATGATTGACCCCTATTTCTGGGTAGGCTATCAGATTGACGGTCAGGGAAAGATCAGCCGCTTAGACACCAAGTCGTCACCCATGCCAATGATGCCTGCCGCCCCAAACCCGTATCTCCGACAGTACACTTGTTGCATTGACGCTGATGATAGCTGAAAGCCGGACAGAGGAGAAAGATGTGATGGTCAAAGTGCTGTTGAGATGCGAGTTGAGGAATGCCCCTTGTGGTTGTTTACATACGATATGCTGATTGTCATTCCACTGCGAAGGTTGAAGAAAGATATCAACGGCGAGTAGAAAATAACCGTCTTTAGTATTTACACACACTTTCTTAGCGGAGAGAACAGGATTCGAACCTGCGAACCGGTTTTGCCGGTTACACGCTTTCCAGGCGTGCCTCTTCAACCACTCGAGCACCTCTCCTTACGTTAAGCGGGTGCAAAGGTAATAAAAAAAGTGAAGAGTGAAGAGCGAAGAGTGAAGAATTTGCTTCCGCCGCAGGCTATTTAACGTTTTTTTATTTATAGAGTTCCAAACACGCGGTCTATGTTGGCATCGGTCTTCTCGGCCAATTCCTGCTCGCTGACACCATAGGCTTGAGCCAGACGGCGGAGGACATGGAGGGTGAAGGCGGGCTCGTTGCGCTGACCGCGACAGGGAACGGGGGCCATGTAGGGCGCGTCGGTCTCAAGGATGATACGGTCTAATGGCACAGTAGCGGGCAGTACCTCAGGCAGATGCGACTTCTTGAACGTCAGCACACCGCCGATACCCAGCACAAAGCGTTCGAACTGCAACAGCTCGGCGGCCTCGTGCTCGTTGCCTGTGAAGCAGTGGAACACACCGCCGGGCAAATCCTGTGCGTACCTTTTTATAATAGCTACCATCTCGTTCTGGGCCTTACGGCAATGTATCATCAGGGGCAGCTGCAGTTCTGCCGACCAGCGTACCTGCTGCTCGAAGGCTTCCAGCTGCTCGCGCTCGAACTCCCGGCTCCAGTAGAAGTCGAGGCCTACCTCGCCGATGGCTATGATTTTCGAGGAGGGAGGAACGAGGAACGAGGAGCGAGGAGCGAGGAGGGACTTGATGTCGGCGAGCTGCTTGCGCCAGTCGCTGCGCACCTCTTCGGGGTGCAGTCCTACCATAGGGTAGAGGGTGCCGGGATAGCGGGTGCAGAGGGTGAGGATGCGGCGCGAGGATGCCACGTCGATGGCAGGGACGAGGATGCGGCTGACGCCGGCTTCGCGGGCACGGCCGATAACCTCGTCGCGGTCGGCATCAAACTCTGGGCCGTCGATGTGGCAGTGGGAGTCGGTGAAGGTGTAGGGCATGGCGGGCTTTACTTGCGGCGGGTCATCATGTCGTCGGTATAACTGAGCAGCTGCTGCTTGCGGTCGTCGCTGACGTTGACCTTAGCCAGGTACTTGCGGCACTCGTCGAAGTAGAAGTTGATTTTCTGCTCACAGAGCTGGCGGATGCCTATCTGGTCGTAGATGGCGGTGACGGCCTGCACCTTCTCGGCACGGTCAAACTGCGTGGCACCTATCCACTGCTCAAGCAGGCGGCGCTGGTCGGCATTGGCACGATTGAAGGCATTGATGAGCATGTAGGTCTTCTTGTTGCTGGTGATGTCGCCACCGATGGCCTTGCCGAAGACTTTCGGGTCGCCATAGACGTCGAGCAGGTCGTCCTGCAGCTGAAAGGCAAGGCCCAGCTGTTCGCCGAACTTATAGAGGTTGGCCACGTCGTCGGCGGGAGCGTCGGCAAGGATGGCACCAATCTTGACGGCACAGGCCAGCAGCACCGATGTCTTCAGGCGGATCATCTCTATGTATTCGTCTTCGGTGACGTCGTTGCGCTGTTCGAAGGTCATGTCGTACTCCTGGCCCTCGCCAATCTCAAGGGCGGTCTCGGTGAAGACGTCGAGAACGGCTTGCAGGTGACGCTGGTCGCACTGCTGCATGCGCTGGTAGGCCAGCACCAGCATGGAGTCGCCAGAGAGGATGGCCTTGTTGGCATCCCACCGCTTATGGACGGTGTCATGGCCACGGCGCATGTCGGCATTGTCCATAAGGTCATCATGCAGCAGGGTGTAGTTGTGGTAGGTCTCCAGACCCACGGCCGGCATGAGGATGCGCTCGGGGTCGTCTTTGTAGAGGTTGTAGGCGAGGAGCATCAGCACGGGGCGGATGCGCTTGCCGCCCAGCGACAGCACGTATTTGATGGGTTCATAGAGCGAGGCCGGACGTCGGTCGTACGGCAACTGGTCGATGAAGGTGTTGACCAGGTTCAGGATGGTGGTGGAGGTGTACATATTATAACTTGAATACGATGGGTATGCAGACTTGCGTGCGGCAGGGACGGTCGTCCTGGAGACCGGGCTTCCACTGGGGCATCATGTGAAGCACGCGGAGGGCTTCGCGGTCGAGGCTGGGCTCGACGGAGCGTAGAATCTGGATATTGCTGATGCTGCCGTCTTTGTTGACAATGAACTGTGCCACGACCTTGCCCTGGATGCGGCGCTGCTGGGCTGACGCGGGGTAGCGGAGGTTGCGCGTGAGCCACTTCATGAACTCGACGGCGCCGCCGGGGAACTCGGGCAGCTGCTCTACCACGCGGAAGTTGAGGGGGTTGTTCTCCATGTCGACAGCCGTGGGCTGTTCGGGGTCGTCGGCCTCATCGACGGTCTTCAGTTCAACATCGGTCTCAGGAGGGGCTATCTCGTCGTCCTTCAGTTCCTGTTGTGGCTCTTCGTCGACAACGTTCAGCTTGTCGGCCGACTGGGGACGCTCCCTGACGGGCTGCTTGATGAGGGGTATGCGCTCCTCCTCCTTCAGGGCTGCCAGGTCGAGTTCCTTGACGATGTTCTCCAGCGTCTGGGCGTCGTAAGCCTCCTCGGGGGGCGTGAAGTCGTATTCCAGAGCCACATAGAGCATGGCCAGCACCAGAACGACTCCCATCAGGAAGTCGAGGGTGCGGCGGCTGTCCAAATCGGCCTTAGAACTCTTTTTTATTTCCATAATAAAAGGTGCTTTCTTGCGTTATTATTTCAGAAAGGCGCTGCAAAATTAATAAATAATTCATAATACAGCGTTCATAATTGATAATTATTTTCTACCTTTGCGGCTGAATTTAGGATATTTAGGATGAAAAGAGTTGTTTTTGTGGCCATCATGGCGGTCAGCGTCCTGCTTGCAACGGCGCAGGAGAGCCAGACCGTGTATAATTTCCTGAGGCTGCCCGTCAGTGCGCATGCGGCAGCTCTGGGTGGCGACAACTCAACGCTGGTGGAAGACGATGCCTCGCTGGTGTTCCACAACCCAGCACTGGCGAACAACGTCACCGACCGCACGCTGAACCTGAACGTGATGACCTACATGGAGGGAGCGACGACGGCCAGTGCTTCGTTTCTGAAGGCCGCCGGCGAGCGCGGCACATGGGGCGTCATGGGGCAGTTCATGAGCTACGGCTCGATGAAGGAGACCAGTGCTGCAGGACAGCAGACGGGCGACTTCTCGGCCAAGGACATCGCTGTGGGCGGCTCCTTTGCCTATGCCCTGAGCGAGCACTTTTCCGGCGGCATGACGGCTAAGATGGTGGCCAGCTATATTGGGCAGTACAACTCGCTGGGAGCTGCCGTCGACCTGGGACTGAACTATTACGACGCAAAGTCGGAACTGTCGGCGTCGCTGGTGGCCCGCAATCTGGGCGGACAGCTGAAGGCCTACGAGGATGACTTCGAGCGCATGCCCCTCGACGTGCAGCTGGGCTTCAGCAAGCGGCTGCTGCGGTCACCCCTGCGTCTGTCGGCGTCGCTGGTGAGGCTGAACGACTGGGAGTACGGGCTGGGCAAGCACATCGTGGTGGGCGCCGACCTCATCCTGTCGCCGCAGTTTTATATAGCTGCGGGCTATAACGCCCTGCGTGCTGCCGAGATGAAGATAGAAGAGACCGACGGCGCCAGTGCCCACGGAGCAGAACTGAGCCTGGGTGCCGGTCTGCTGCTGGAGCGCATCAAACTCAGTGTGGCCTATGCCAAATATCATGTCAGCGCATCGTCGCTGCTGTTTAATATCAGTTATGCCTTATGAAGAAGATTACAATAGCTATTGACGGCCATTCGTCGTGCGGCAAGAGCACCATGGCCAAAGCCCTGGCCCGGCGTGTGGGCTATGTTTATGTGGACACGGGTGCCATGTACCGCTCGGTCACCCTCTATGCCCTGCAACACGGGCTGTTTGGTGACGACGGCACCATTAAGACAGCCGAACTGGAAAAGGCCATGGACGGCATCCACATCGACCAGAAGCTGGTGGACGGCAAGACGACCACCTTCCTGAACGGTAAGAATGTGGAGCGCGACATCCGGTCGCTGGAGGTGAGCAACCATGTCAGCCCCATTGCAGCCCTGCCCTTTGTACGCACAGCTCTGGTGGCCCAGCAGCAGCGCATGGGGCAGCAGGGAGGCATCGTGATGGACGGGCGCGACATAGGCACAACGGTCTTCCCCAAGGCCGAACTGAAGATTTTCGTTACGGCATCGGCTGAGGTGCGTGCCCAGCGCCGCTATGACGAACTGCAGCAGAAGGGTATGCCCGCCGACTATGCTGACATACTGAAGAACGTGGAGGAACGCGACTATATTGACTCTCACCGCGAGGTGTCGCCGTTGCGACAGGCCGACGATGCGCTGCTGCTGGACAACAGCCAGATGACCATCGCCGAACAGGACGAGTGGCTGATGCAGCGCTTCAAGGAGGCTACGGTCACCGCAGACAGCCATCCCAGCGACAGCATTGTGATTATTCCCACGTACAACGAGAAGGAGAACATAGAGAAGATTGTGCGGGCGGTGTTCGGACTTGAGAAGTGCTTCCATATCCTGGTCATCGACGACGGGTCGCCCGACGGCACGGCTGCCATCGTGAAGCGCCTGATGAAGGAGGAGTTCGGCGACCGCCTGTTCCTGGTGGAACGTAGCGGAAAACTGGGACTGGGCACGGCCTACATCACGGGCTTCAAATGGGCGCTGGAGCGCGACTATCAGTATATTTTCGAGATGGATGCCGACTTCAGCCACGACCCCAACGACCTGCCGCGACTCTACGCGGCCTGTGCCGACGAGGGCTACGACGTGGCCATCGGCTCGCGCTATGTCACCGGTGTCAACGTAGTGAACTGGCCCATCGGCCGTGTGCTCATGTCTTACTTCGCATCGAAATACGTGCGCCTGGTCACCGGTTTCAAGGTGCATGACACCACCGCCGGCTTCAAGTGCTACAAGCGCCGCGTGCTGAAGACTATCGAACTGGACAAGATACGCTTCAAGGGCTACGGCTTCCAGATTGAGATGAAGTACACGGCGTATAAGATTGGCTTCAAGATTAAGGAGGTCAGCGTCATCTTCGTCAACCGCCGTGAGGGTACTTCAAAGATGTCGGGCGGCATCTTTGGCGAGGCCTTCTTCGGCGTCATGCGCCTGCGCTGGGACGGTTGGACGCGTAAGTACCCTGCCATCGTGGAGTAAAATACTGTGCAAGAAAATGCACAGGGGCAGTCCCCTGTGCATATCTATAAACTACTGACCGTTTCTGTAGTGAGACCTGTGGCTTCGGCAATCTGCTCAACGGTCATAACATTCATGGACTTCAGCTTCCGGGCCGTATCAAGCTTGCAATCATATCGGAAAAATGCAAAATGGGCAGCGAAGAACTACAGTCTCTGAACACCACTCACTGCGTCATCAGCACCTTGTATCGGCGCTGAAGAGCCACCAATACGCTGCGCTCCGCTAAGGGGTTCAGCCCGCGGAAGGTAGTGCGGCGCTTCAACTCTGCCAGGGGCATTTCCAAAAGCAGCTTGGCGATACATTCGTCCGCAAACGAGTTTGTCACCACATTGACTCCCGTAAAGTCAAGCACCACCTTCTCGTCACCGTTAATCAGCGGCAGCAACTTCTGACGGAGTTTCTGCCCCATGTCACGCGTTCCGAAATCCGTCCCGTATTCTATGAACTTAAATTCTACCATAGCGATTCCAATTCCCCTGTGTCTACAAACGACTCGTTAAACTCCTCAACTACATCAGTACGGTGGTCAACAATTTGATTTGGGTCGATTTCCTCACCCGTACCTATTTCCATATAAATGAGGGTACCCTGCCAGAACCCATTTTCAACGACCAAAGTCTGCCCATCCTTTCTGATGAGTTTATGAGAGCCAGAATGAAGGATAAACTCTTTGCCAATGCTGTCAACAAGACGTGAAGTGGTGTACAATCCAAATCCCATGCCCTTACCATCCGTTATCTTGTCCTCCATGCACATCCTAAGGGATTCTGCCTCAGTGATGTCACGATACTTTTCGTTTTCTGAGAGCGAGGCCCTAATACCCATGCCGTCGTCGGCAATTAGTATACGTAGCGTTTTATGCAAATCATCATAATACGTCATGGCAGTACCCAGCGGCTTGCCTGAATGAATATGAACATTATCCATCATCTCGTAGAGGCAGTAGCTCAACGCCTGAAGCACACTCAACTCTATTTCAAGATGGGATGTCATCGCCGCCACGACATCCCTATACACAGAGTTTAGTGTCTGTGCATCAAACACGTCTATCGAGACGTTTCCCGTTCTTACGAAATACTTATCCAGAATGAATGCAACATCCATAATGCTTCGGTTTGGCAGCAAAGGTACAACAATAATCTGAATTAGCCAAGGATATCACTCTTTTTTGAAAAGATTATTCGCCAACCTTCGATGTTTGAAAGCTGGCGAATGCCAGGGAAGCCTCTGTGGGCGAAATGAGCAGCGAAGAACTACTATCTCCGCTGCCCATGAACTATTGGTATTGCGTCACTTCACGATGAGCTTCACATTCCTGCTCACTTTATCATCGCTCGGTTTACTGCTTGTTATTTGACAAGAATCTTCTTTCCGCCCACGATGTTCTTCGCAAGCGAAGCGACCTGAGGTCGAGCGCAGACCCTTCCGGGAGGAGGCGGTGAGGCCCCACAGTGTGATAACTCTCTGTAGTGAGTCCAGTGGCTTCGGCAATCTGCTCAACGGATAATTGAAAAAGAAATGTGGTATTCTTTGTATATTCAAGAAATTCCATTACCTTTGCAGCATTATTCAAACCTATACATTAAAATATTTTATAAATATCAGAATATACAGATTGAAATAAAGCTTAGAAGCAATGGACAAACAAGGCTTCAAGAAGATTCTCACTGAGCGACATCAGGAAGTTCGCGAATGGAAGCTGCTGGAAAACCTCTGTGCCATCCATCTCATGAAGCAGTTTAGCAACACCGACGAGCCGCGTCTGTTCTATTACAGCAGGAACATGGAGGTCGATTTCTATGTACCGGAAGCAGGACTGGCCGTCCAGGCATCCTACGACATCTACGACGATGAGACCCGCCGACGTGAAGTGGCGGCACTCACTACCCTGCACAAAGCCTTCCCCCTGCAAAGAGCCGTCATCGTCACCCGCGACCAAGAGGAACAAATAACAGAAGGTGCCCTCACCATAGAGGTCATCCCCGTCTGGAAATGGCTACTGGAGGTGTATTTTGTTTAATCAATTAATTATATAGTCATGGGACAGTATTTAACAATTGGCATTGCCACAAAGATTTCCGTCAGTAAGGATGAAGCCAAGAGACAAGCATCGGCTACTCCTGAGAAAATCAAGGATGCCTTGGAATTTCACTACAACAAGAGCGGCATCTACACAGTTGAGGAAACTGAGGGCAGCGTATTTCTGGAGCTTCGTCCAGAGGTAGCAGAAGCAGAGCTGGTGGACCTGCTTCAGGATTTCTATGCACTGCGCTATTCCGAAAAGGATGAGTACATCAGGAAAATGATGGATACTCTCAAGAATCATACGAAATGGGAAGAGTGGAAAGAGATAGCCGACGAGAAGCGCTTCTATTATTTCCAGCAGGACCCATACGTTATCATATCAACTCCTTGCCCTGGTGGCTGGACAGATTCTCTGACTACGTATGTGGAACAATTCCTTCTCAGTGCAGATGGAAAAATCATAATGGAGTGCTGGGGCAACCTGTTCTGCTTCTTCACCCACCTTATCAAAGAAAGGCTCTCGAAATACCAACTGGCCGACAGCCTGCTGGTAGCCATCAGCGGATGAAGGATAGCAGGCTGAAAAAGCATTTTCCTTGCCTATCATGCGGAAGGTCATGCGCTGGTCGAACAGCAGATAGCCCACCTGTAACCAGTCACTGCGTCATCAGCACCTTGTATCGGCGCTGAAGAGCCACCAAAACGCTGCGCTCCGCCAGGGGGTTCAGCCCGCGGAAGGTGGTGCGGCGCTTCAATTCTACCAATGGCATTTCCAAGTGGAGGTCACTTAATGCGACTCGCTAACTTTAACGGCTCACGTTTCACATCCCATATATCTGAAATGTGTACTGTGTCTGAACTTGCAGCATAGTAGTAAATGAGCTTAAAGCGTTTATTAATTGGTATGCTCTATATTTCTTCTTCCGTCCTTTAAGTAACGGTTCAGGGAAACCTATTTCCGGATACTTTCCTAATTCACTGTTAAGATAACTTACGCGTTCAGCGAATTTATTTGCCGTACTCTCACCAAACTCAAGAAAACCTTTCACGAGATAACGATACAGCTCCTGCTCGGCACGTTTCTGCCATTTTACTTCAGCCATAGTAAATCATGTCTGAATCCGTTCATCATTTCTTCGAACGACTTACCTTCACCACGTTCTATCTCCTCTTCTGCTTCATCAATGCGAGCATTGAGTTCCTCCATAGAATAAGGAGATGCAGCATCATCCATATCTTCCCAGGCTTCAAGTTCTTGTCCGTCAATCTGGCGAATATAACGAATAAGACAGGACTTGTCTTCCTGACTTAAACTACGCACCTTGCTCAACAAATCACTATCGCGCAGGGCAGAACTCATTCCGTATGTTAGTCTTGCTGCGGGTTCGCCTGCAACATCTAAAGTCAAATTGTCTTCCATCATTCCAAACTATTTGGATTCAACTTATCGTTCCGCCCGCAAAGATAACGAAAAAAGCTGAAAGTGCAAACCTTTCGGCAGATATTTTTGTGACTCCCAGCAGCCACTAATACGCAAAATGGGCAGCGGAGAACAACCGCCTCCGCTGCCCATGAACTACAGGAAGTGCATCACTTCGCGATGACCTTCAGAATCCTGCTCACTTTATCACCGCTCGGTTTACCGCTTGTCATTTGACAAGAATCTTCTTTCCACCCACGATGTTCAGGCACTGCCGAATGCATAGGAGGACTCTATACCCCTATGCACAGGCCCCCATTTACATACGAGAGTGTCCTCATAGTCGATGCTGACAATTACAAAGAATCTGACAGCTCGACAAACTAAAACATCCTACATTATATTATTGTTGGTTACAGTCTTGTATACGTTAGTATTTCTTTATCTGATACTTTACCAAATTCTGTCACTTCTATAATAAGTGTTTGGGCCGTTAAACTAATTACTTTTAATTCAACGGTTTCGCCCTCCTCGTACATCATAATTCTCATTGTCTTGCTATCGAATACATATGTAAAATTCCCTTCATAATCTACTTTTCCACTGTAATAGGTTATGTCATGTCCTTTTCCATCTTCATAAAAAGTAATTTGAGAGTATGCGTTACCATGTCTCGATTCCCATCTGCCAACAATAGAATACGATTCATCATTATTGTCATCACTACTGCATGAGATAAGATTGACGCTTACGATTGCGACCATCATGAAAATCATCCAATTCAATACATTCTTTTTCATTTGAATTTGTTTTTAAAGGGTTAATAAAACTATTTACGGGTATAATATCCAACATCTCCGTCGGTAGACAGAAGAACTAATGTTGAAGCATTTAATGTTTGTACAATGTATGTATCCTGATACGCACCATTTTGGCCAGCAACAGCTACAACATTTATAACGAGCAGATTCTGGTTTGGATTATAAGAATAAGTGCCTCGTCTATATTGAGTGATGCTTGGAAAACTTTTATCTGTCATATTGTAACTACCATCACTTCCAAAGACAATAGTTCTTGTATCATCAACCCATGTTCCGACGATACTACTGCCAGAGCTGTTGTCGTCATCGCTATCAGTACAGGCTCCAAAACTATCACTCATGATTGCCACCATCATTATGGTTAGCAAACTCAAAAACAAACTTTTCTTTTTCATCGCTTTATTGTTTTTTATGAAACATGTCACTCGGTATCCTTCGTTGCAGCTAACTCCACAGATATGCCTATCTTATTCTGCTGAGTTTTATAGCCGGTATATAGTTTGTGGTCTGTCAGCCCACGCGAATAGGTGAAACGTACCTGTATTATCTTTATTCTGACACAACACCCTATCTCCCACTGTACGTTCAGGTGGCGAGGCCATTCTCCATTGCCATAGTGATGCCATTCTTCAATATGCGATTTCTTTTCATCCCTAAATCCCGTATTTAACCATGGAGATATGGTTAAATATTTATAAATATCT
>CAMYZO010000073.1 GCA_947303855.1 uncultured Prevotellaceae bacterium | reverse complement strand
AAGGTATAGTAATAGGTGCCGGCAGCGGCGTGCATCGACCACTCAGGCGACATGATAGCCTGCTCATTGTGCAGCCATACGACACGGCTCTCCTGCGGCTCGCCCATGATATGGGCAATGGTCTGGCCCTCAGGCAGGTTAAAGTAGTAGTAAGCCTCGATACGGCGACCGTGGGTGTGAGGCGGCATGGTGTTCCACGCAGCACCTGGGTTGAGCTGTGTCAGACCGAGCTGCAGCTGGCAGGGACCTTCCTCGAGCACGTCGTTGACGATGAGCTTGTAGACGGTGCGGTTGTTGCACTCCTCCAGCGAGCCCACAGGCCCCCAGACGGCAGCCTTCAGCGAGCCCTTACGTCCGTCGAGGGTAATCCACTGGGTCTTATAGTGCTGGTGGGCAGTAGCTGAGTTCAGGTAGAACTTGGCAGGCTTGGCAGCGTCTTTCGAGCGGAAGAGCACCTCCTTGTTCACATCCTTGTCCTTACCAATATGGCCGCGACCGATATAGAGAGCCTCCTTTGGCGAAAGGGCATACTCTTTACCGTCGACAATGACCACGCCGTCGCCCTGACCGCAGTTTACCACGCCCAGCTCACGGTTGTAGAGGAAATACTTGTCTTTGATGCCGGGGTCTACATCAAGGCCCAGGTCACGGAAATTCTCCAGCTTCAGGGTCTTGTTCACGGGCATGGCACCGCCGAAGATGAAGCGGTCGTAGTGTGAGTAGGTCAGATGGATCTTGTCGGCCTCCATCACCTTCTCCATCACAAAGCGGTCACGAAGGGTCTTCGTGTCGTACTGCTTCACATCCTGCGGATGGCAAGCCGTCTGGAACTTCACGTCCTGCTGGGCTGAAACGCCCAGAGCGCCCATTACCAGGGCCAAACTCAAAATTGTTTTCTTCATTGCTTTTTCGTTATTTCGTTTTTCGTTTTTTCGTTATAACAAGAAGCTGTTAGCCTTCCTTGGCAATGCGCATGCGATTCCATACTACCATACCAATGGTGATAATCGTCAGGATGCCGGCACCAACCCACTTCAGGTAAGCCACACACTTGTAGATGACCCAGCCGAAGAGCGATGAGGCGAAGTCAAGGGCACCAGCCTGGAAGCCTTCTGGTATTTTTGCGGCAGGGTCTTGCGTCTGGGCATAGACGGTCTGTGCTGCCTGCGTAAAGGCCGGTGCCATATCGGTAACAAACCACAGACCGATGCCAACGGTGACGATACCGACGATAAGCGTCTTCACCACATTACCCTTTGTATAGGGCAGTACCATCACGAAGACATAGAACATGCCAGCCAGCGATGCCAGCGGCAGGAACTCGTTGCCGGGCAGGGCGACAGCCATGAGCAGAGCCAGGGGGATGAGTATCAGCGAGGCCACCAACGTGGTGGGATGCCCGATGACCAGTGCCGGCGACATGCCGATATACACCTTTTTGCCGGCCCATTTCTTCTGCACCACCTCCTGTGTCTTCTCAGCGATGGGTTTCAGACCGTCGATGAAGAGTTTTGTGATGCGCGGTATCAGTTCCATCACGGCACCCATCGTCACGCCGAGGAAGAGCACCTTCTTGATGTCGAGCTGAGCAACGGCACCTATCAGTGCCCCCACAATGACACCGAGCACAATAGGTTCACCCAGCACGCCGAATTTCCTTTTCAGGCCCTCGGCATCGATGTCGAGTTTAGAAAATCCGGGAATGCGGTCAAGCAGCCAGTTGATGCCGATGGCAAAAACAGTAAAGCTCTGGCAGAACGGCTGTGGTATGGAGATGCCGTCCATGTCGTCGTAGTAGCCCTGGAACTTGTCAGCAGTCAGGTCGGCCATCACCAGTGTGATGATGTAGCAGACGATAGCAGCAAAGTAGCCCCATGCCAGCGACTCGTCCATGACGAAATAGGCCACGGCGCCGATGAAGGCGAAGTGCCAGTAGTTCCATAGGTCGATGTTCACCGTTCTGGTGCAACCCGTGATGAGCAGCAGAAAGTTGACACCTAAGCAGATAGGAATAATAAGAGCACCCACGGCGGTGTTGTAAGCCACGGCGGCAGCGGCGGGCCATCCCATGTCGAAGACGCCGAGCTGCAGGTTGTACAGCCGCGATATTTCTGACAGCGGGCTGCCAAAGTTGTTAGTCAGCAGGGCTGTCACGATACCCAGACCGACGAAACCGACACCCACGTAGAGTCCCGACTTCAGCGACTTTCCGAATTTCATGCCTATGCACAGGCCGATGATAGTAAACAGGATAGGCATCATCACCGATGCGCCCAGGCTGATAATGTAACTGAAAACTTGTTCCATTTTATTGATTAGTTGTTTGTTTTAGCGTAGAAATCGGTGCAAAATTACTAAAAAATTTTTAAATGCCGCCACAATTCATAAGAAAGTTTGTAACTTTGTACCCATAAAACATACTTTTAACATGATGACCAAAGGAAACAACAGACGCAGAATCTTGACAACTACCATATTTTGTCTACTCATGACGCTGACAGCCAACGCTGTACACAGAGGCGTGGGCTGCTGGCGGAGCCTGCCACGCCAGCACGCTGCCAAGGCACGGCTGCTGTCGCCACGGCGTGTTGCCGACAACCAGGCGGAGGGCTTCGTGGGAGAGAAACGGGGACTTGTGATTCTGGCAGAATTTACTGACAAGACATTCAAGGCCGGCCATGACCGGCAGAAATACGACGACATTCTCAACATGCCTGGCTACACCACCAGCGAGGGCTTCCGCGGCAGCGTGGCCGACTATTTCCGTGACCAGTCGGCAGGCCTCTTCAACCTGACGTTCGACGTGGTAGGCCCTTTCACAAGCAAGAAAGACTATAAATACTATGGCGAGAACGACAGTAATGGCTACGACAAACGCCCCGAGGAGCTGATTGCCGAGATGTGCCTGGCTGCCGACAGTCTCGTGGACTTCAAAGACTACGACTGGGACGGCGACGGCTGGGTGGACGAGGTCTTCGTGGTCTATGCAGGCAAGGGCGAGGCCGACGGTGGCGGTACCAACACCATCTGGCCTCACATGTGGATGATGGATGAGTATATGGGCAAAAAACTGGTACTTGACAGTGTACACATCAACATCTATGCCTGCAGCAACGAACTGAGTTTCCGGGGCCGTATCGAAGGCATCGGCACCTTCTGCCATGAGTTCTCGCACTGCTTAGGACTGCCCGATTTCTACGACACAGTAGATGACGCGAACATTACCTACGGCATGAGCGACTTCGACCTGATGTCGGGCGGCAACTATGCCGGCGACAGCTTCTGTCCCGTAGGTTACACGGCATACGAGAAGATGGTATGCGGCTGGCAGCAGCCCATCATTCTTGGCGACGAGAATGTAGAGGTGGAGGGGCTGAAGCCCATCAGCGAGGACGGCGACACCTACATCATCTACAACGACGGACACCCTGACGAATACTACCTGATAGAGAACCGGCAACGGTCTGGCTGGGACACTTACTTCCCCGACAAGGGACTGATGATTACGCATGTGGACTATGATGCCGAGGTGTGGGAGAACAACATCCCGAACACCATCGTCCCAGACAGTTTAGTCAAGGAATATGAGCTGACCTGCAGCAACGACCATGAGCGCATGACCTTTTTCCATGCCAACAACAGTAAAACCAGTGGCAAACTTTACCCCTACGTCAGGGGCTACGCTGCCATCAGTCCCGCTGACAGTCTGACGGCCAACAGCAAGCCCGCTGCCACTTTTTATAATGATAACAGCAGCGGCACCAAATTCCTTCTTGGCGGCATCAGGGACATCAGCCAGAACGCCGACGGCACGATGAGCTTCAGCTACAGCGCTCCCCCCAGGCCCGTTGCCATCAGGCAGGTGACGGCCGAAGAGAAAGAAACTGCGCCCATCTACGATTTGCAGGGGCGCAGGGTGAATGGCACTATAGGACACGGCGTCTACATCATCGGCGGGCGCAAGGTGGTACGCTAATCCTGATAGTAGATACGCTTGACGCGGTTGCTGACGCCCGTAAGCACCTCGTATGGGATGGTATCGATGGTGTCGCTGAGCGTGGTCACGGGCAGGTGCTCGCCAAAGATTTCCACCATGTCGCCCTCTTTACAGTCGATGCCGGTGACATCGATCATGGCCACATCCATACAGATATTGCCCACATACTCCGCACGCTGACCATTCACCAGACAGTAACCCTTGCGGTTGCCAAGGTGGCGGTTCAGACCGTCGGCATAGCCGATAGGTATGGCCCCGATGACGCTGTCGCGCTCCAGGATAGTGCGGCGGCTATAGCCCACGGAGTCGCCGGCCTTGACATGACGCAGCTGCAGGATGGTGGTCTTTAGCGTGCTGACGCACTTGAGTGTTGAGTGTAGAGTGCAGAATGTAGAGTTTGCTACCGCCGTAGTGTCTGCGCTTTCATCAGTGGCGGCAGCAAACTCTACATTCTGCACTCTACACTCTACACTATTATACGGATTCACCCCGTACAGTCCGAGCCCCAGCCTGCACATGTCCATCTGGCGCTCGGGAAAGTGCTCAATACCGGCCGAATTGTCCATGTGGCGCAGTATCTTGTGGCTGAAGGCGGCCTGCAGACGGCGGCTGCCCTCGTCGAAGAGCCGGAACTGGCGGGCTGAGAAATCGTCGAACGCGTCGCTGTCGCTGCCTACGAAGTGCGAGAACACCGAGCGCGGGATGACGGCCTGCTGGTGCTTCAGCCGGTCGATGAGCTCGTCAATCTCGTCACGCTCCTCGCTCCTCATTCCTCCTTCCTCGTTCCACGTATTAAAACCCAGCCGGTGCATACCCGTGTCGAGTTTGATATGTACGGGCCAGCCGGTGATACCCTCTTTGCGCGCCGCCTTCACCAGCGCATCGAGAAGGCGGAAGGAGTAGACCTCGGGCTCCAGGTCGTAGTCGAACATGGTCTTGAAGGCCGTCATCTCAGGGTTCATAACCATGATGTTGGCCGTGATGCCCGCCCGTCGCAGGGTGACACCCTCGTCGGCCACCGCCACCGCCAGATAGTCCACGCGGTGATCCTGCAGCGTCTTGGCCACCTCCACGGCCCCGGCCCCATAGGCATCGGCCTTGACCATACACACCATCTTCGTCTCAGGCTTGAGGAACGAGCGGTAGTAGTTCAGGTTGTCAACCATGGCTCCCAGGTTCACCTCAAGGATAGTCTCATGCACTTTCTGCTCCAGCAGTTCGCTGATATGCTCGAAGCCGAAGCGCCGCGAGCCCTTCAGCAGGATAACCTCGTCGTGCAGCTGGTGGAACACGGGACTGGTCAGGAACTCGTCGGTAGTGGCAAAGAAGTGCTTCTCGGCCATGGCGAAGGTGTGCTGCTGTGAGGCTATCTCCTCGCCAATGCCAATGAGCTTGCCGATGCCGCGCTGCTGACACAGCTCGTTGACGCGCCGATAGAGTTCAAAGGGCTGTTCGCCGCTCTGGTCGATGTCGCTCAAGATGAGCGTCCGCCTGTCCTTCCACTCGCCCCTGCGCCCCATGAAGTCGAGGGCTATGTCGAGCGAGTTGATATCGGAGTTGTAGGAGTCGTTGATAAGGGTGCAGCCGTGCTGGCCCTGCTTCACCTCCAGACGCATGGCGATAGGCTGCAGCAGGGGCATGCGCTCAGCCAGCTGTTCGGGCGTCAGTCCTAAGTGCAGGCAGGTGGCAGCACAGATGATGCTGTCGTCGATGCTGGCCTCGTCGATGAAGGGGATGGTGTAACTGCCGGTCTGGCCCTTAAACACATAGATAACCTCTGTCGACGACGCTGTCTGGGTCTGCTCCTTGACGAACAGGGGGGCCTGACTGTCGGTCCTTGACCACCCAATCTTCTCGCCTCGGTAGCCAAGGCGGCGTATGCAGCGACTCACGGTGTTGTCGTCGGAGGGATAGACCAGTGCCTGAGTGTCGTGCATAAGTTCCAGCTTCTCCAAGCATTTCTCTTCCATAGAGCGGAAGTTCTCCTGATGGGCACTGCCCAGACAGGTGAGCACGCCGATGGTGGGCTGGATAATGTCGTGCAGGGCCATCATCTCGCCAGGCTGACTGATGCCTGCCTCAAAGAGACCTATCTCGGTCTGCTCGTTGAGCAGCCATACTGACAGGGGCACGCCTATCTGCGAGTTATAGCTGCGCGGCGATCTGACGATGCGCTGCGACGGTTGCAGCAGCTGATAAATCCACTCCTTGACCATGGTCTTGCCATTGGAGCCGGTGATGCCCACAATGGGACACTCAAACTCGTCACGATGACGTTCGGCCAGTCGCTGCAGGGCAGCCAGCGTAGAGGGCACCTTCAGGTAGTTGGCATCGGTATGTGGCTGTTCAGGCACCTGTTCCACCACAAACGAGCGCACACCACGACGGTAGAGGTCGTCGAGGTAGCGGTGCCCGTCGCCCCGCTTGGTGCGCAGGGCAAAAAACAGGGTTTCTTCTGGGAAACACAGCGACCGGCTGTCGGTGAGCAGCCAGCGCACGTTGGCGTCGTGGTCACCATAGCGGCGCGCGCCTATCAGCGTGGTAATCTTTTCAATGGTATATGTCATAGTATTCGTTTTATTTAAATTCTTTTCATCTCATCTTTAGAGATAGCGGGCAAGAAGGGCGTCGGCCTTAGCCTGGGTGTCGGCCAGGAAACGGCGGTAGTCGTCGCTGTCGGGATTGAAGGGACGGTGGCCGAGGGCGGCCTTCAGAGGAGCCCACTCGCGGAGGAACTGGCGGGCAGCGTCGGAAAAGTAATGGCCTACAAGCTGCTGCCATATATACTCCACAGCCAGCGACGAGGGATGGAGCATGTCGTCGGCATAGAAGCGGTAATCGCGCAGCTCGTCCATCAGGATTTCGTAAGCGGGGAAATAACACACGCCCCCTCGCCCGGCTTTGCCGCTTGGCTTGTCAAAGAACTTAGGGGGCATTAAGCTATCGATGGCCAGCAGCAGCGTGGCCTTCGACAGCTGACTCTCATGATAACCGTACTTACGGTAGCGGATGGGGCTGACGGTGAAGACGACGTTGACATCGGGCCGACGGCTCCGTAGCACCTCAACCGTGCGACGCAGGTAGTCGGCACACTCATCGACGGTGAGTTTCTCCTCAGAGAAGAGTGCCTGCGGCCGCTTCTGGCAGTTGTCGACAATCTCGCCCGTCTCGCGGAGGCGGTAGACGTGGTTGGTGCCGAGGGTGATGAAGACAACGCGGGGCCTTGACGCCAGCCGCTCCACGGTATGCAGCACTGAGGCGGGGTTGTACATCGTGCCAAAGGGGTTGACCGTAGCCCGGAACTTCTCCTCCACGAAACGCCGCCCTATACTGTCGGCAAAGCAGGAGCCAACAAAGAGCATCTCTTCGCAGGGTTCAATCAGGAAGTCGGGCTTCGCTATGTCTACAACAGTCCTAAACTCCATGGTTCCTTAGCTGCGGCTGATTTGCAATCCCGTCTTAGAGAGTGTCATATCCACGAAGCGGGCGTTGGCATTACGGCGGTTGCCGTTAAGAATGGTCTTGATGCGAGCGGCAGCCTCGGGGTCCTTGGCTACCATGTAGAGATAGCCACCGCCACCGGCTCCAGGCAATTTGTAGCCCAGGCAGAGGTCGTCGACAAGGGTGGTCAGCGCCTGCACGTCGGCAGGATTGGTACCACTGTCAAGTGTCTGGTTCTGCTGCCAGGTACGCCCTATCAGCCGTCCCATCTGACGGAAGTCGTGACGCTGAATGGCATCGTACATCTGCAAGGTGTGCTCCCTCATCAGGCGCAGCAGGGCCAGCTGGTCGTGGTCGTTCAGGAACATGCGCCTGACAATCTCGGCCAGTATCTGCTTGGCCGTACGGGTGATGCCGGTATAATAGAGCAGATGGCACTGGGCATACTCCGGCTGGGTGTAGAGGGCATCGGGCAGCCACCGCACCTGCGGGTTCTGGTCGAAGCCACGTGTGGTCTGCAGCAGCTTCACCCCGCCGAGGATACCTCCGAACTGGTCTTGCCAGCCACCGCCGGTGGTGAGCAGCTGTTCGAGGATGAGTGTCTGGTGGCCTATCTCGTTCTTATCCCAGCCCAGCGCACAGAAGTCGTTGAGGGCACCCAGGACGGTGGCTGCCAGGATGCTGCTGGTGCCCAGACCGCTGCCTGCGGGTATGGCCGAGAGCAGCGTCAGTTCGATGCCGCAGCCAAAGGCTTCAAGCTGTGATCTCAGCGAAGTGTATGAGGCATTGCCGGCAGTCTGCGGTGCAAAGCCTGCAAGCGTGAGTGCCGCCTTGGGTATGGAGAAGGGCGAGCCCACCTTATTATATTCAGCCAGCTGCTCGTAGGTCTGCACCAACTCTGAGGCACCGAGGTCGATGCTACGGAGCACGATATGAGGCTCCGGGCAGGGCTTGACATAGACCTGCAGGGGTGGCTGCCCGTTGAGTTCGATGGCAAGGTTGACCACGGTGCCGCCCTCCATCAGACAGTAGGGAGGCGTGTCGGTCCAGCCACCGGCAATGTCGATACGCACGGGGGAGCGGGCCCAGACAATCTGATCGGAGCAGGGAGCGGAGTTCGAGTCTTTTCGAGGTACGAGGTACGAGGTACGAGGTACGAGATTACCTTGTGCACCAAATTGCGCACCACTATCGCCAGCAGAACTATTCTCGCACCTCGCACCTCGCACCTCGTACCTCGAAACAATCCCCTCCCTCAGCAGTCCGAAAGCCTGCTGGCTGTCGCCGCGGAACATGGCATCATGGATGCGTGTCATCAGCGGGGCATCGGCAGGCAGGGGCGGCGGCAGGGGAATCTGCTGCTGCCGGAACTGCTCGGCGGCATGGTTCAGGTCGAGCTGGTAGAAGACGGAGTGGCGCCAGTTACGGGCCATCGCCTGCCAGTTTTCGCGACGGTAGTCGGCACGCTGTGCAAAGAGCCGGCGCAGGTTGGCGCGCTCTGCCAGGCTGTTGCTGTCGACGGGGTCGTCGATACGGTAGCGGCGCACCTCATAGTCGCTGTCGCCCACGGGGGTGACGTCGATGCACTCACCAGGTTCAAGGCTGATGTCCCAGTCGTTGCGGGGCACGCCGGTGATGACATGGTCGTGAGTGAGATGCCAGGTAGAGGGCACGTGTGAGTTCTCTATCCAGATGTTGGTGTTCGCCTCGGTAAAGACAACATCGGTGACGGCATTCTGTACAAAGATGCTGGGATGGGGTTTGCGGTCCAGATGCATAATCTCGCGCTGGTCGCTCACAAGGTTCTGCACGGCCAGTGTCGATGAGATCATCTCGCGCGACGTGCCGAAGTGGTAGAACTCGCCACCGGGCAAGGGCACCACGGCCACGCGCAGCTGGCTCAGCTCGGGGGCGACGATGGTGGGGTTGGTACCAAGGGTACAGCCGAACTCGCCGTAGAGGTCGTATGGGACAAACGCTCCCCGCCCTTCAGAGAGGGGCCGGGGGTGGGTCTTCTTCATCAGCAGCCGCACAGCCTTGTCGGAGAGCATCCAAACGCCGATGTCGGTCAGGTAGTAGTGGTCTTTCTGCAGGGCGCTGAGTGTCTGCACCGACGGTTTTTGCAGCATCTGCTTCAGCACATCGGGTGTCTGCCGGCTGCTGACGAAGACACCGTGGTTCTTGGCCGTAGAGGCGGGCAGCCACAGACCGTAGCACACCACATCGGCGTCGGGCACCGGGGGCAGCGTCTGGGTGGCACGTATCAGCACATCGCCGCTGACCACCATGGTGTGGATGCTGTCGGGAGCCATCGCCATGAGACGCCGGTAGAGGGGCAGCTGCACGTCGAGCAGCGACTGGTCGAGCCGCTGTCCGCGCTCCCAGCGGAACACGGGGACGGGCATCAGAATCTTGCCCGACACGGCATACGACGGCAGCCGCCGACTCTGGCCACCGGCATGCACAAGTATGCGCTTGTCGCGTGACAGCCATTCGTCGAAGTCGGCATCACCGCAGGCCTGACTGAGCAGCCAGGCCGTACCGCCGCCGCTGCCCAGGCGCTGGCCTATCGGGTCGCAGGTACAGAAAAACTCGTTGCTGCTCAGTCCTGTGATATCGTGGAAGCAGTCCACCAGGTTCGGTGGCAGTGACAGTAGAATCTTCATAGCATGGGGGAATTAATGAGCGGTTTCCTTCTTCTTGCGGTACGTCAGCAGCACGGCCACGATAACGAGCAGCAGCAACAGTCCCAAGGACACGTAGGCTATCGTCTCGGTGGTGTCTATCGACTTGGGGAAGAACGTCAGCTCCACCTGATGCTGGCCAGGGCCGACGGTGAGGGCACGCAACACGTAGTTGACACGGCCCAACTCCACGGGTTCGCCATCGACGGTAGCCGTCCAGCCGGGATAGTAAATCTCAGAGAAGACGACGACACCGCCCTTGCCGGAATTGACATCGTATGTCAGACGGTTGGGCTCATAGCCGGTGATGGCCACCACACGCACGGAGTCTTGCTCGGCACCGGTGGCGGGCTGGAGCTGGCTGCTGAACTTCTTGTCGGCCACGGCCTCATGGCGCAGGTTGAGCTTGCCGATGGTCTCCAGTTCCTGGTTGGCATTGTCGACGAACGTCACCTTATCAACAAACCAGGCATTGCCATTGGCGTAGGGGTTCTCTACGGGAACGGTCTTGCCCGACTGCAGCGGCAGGATGAAGTATTTGGTGTTGAGCATGTTGAGCACAGGATAGATGCTGTCGCCAGCCACCTGTGTCATGTCGCCGGCAGCACCGGCAACGGCCTCAAAGGCCTGCTGCATCTCAGGACTGATATAGGCTTCAATCAGCTCCTGGTAACGGCGCAGCTTGGCAGCATGATAGCCGCCAATGGACTTATGGTAGTAAGAGGTCTCGTTCTCGTTGAAGGTGTTCGAGGCCAGGTTCAGCACACGGAAGTCCAGTGCCTTGTCGGCCAGGATGATGTTGTCGGTCTCGGTCTTTGGCTGGGCCTGCTCACGCTCAATCTTGTCAACAAACATGGCGTCGTTAAGGTAGCGCTTGTTCACCTGCCACAGGTCGAAGAGGCAGAGCAGCAGCAACACGACGGTCACCGCCACCTCACCCTTCTTACGAATGCAATAGAACAACAGGCAGCCCGTACCTATCGCGATGATGATGAACGAACGCCAGGCATCGCTGGTGAACATGGCACGGCGCATCTCTGTCAGGTTCTGCAACAGCGGCTGCAACTGGTCGGCAGGTATCTGCGACATGGCATGCATCTCGCTGGAAGAAATATAGTTGCCAAAGAACATGTCGGGCAGCACGGCAAAGAGCAGGGCGATGCCGCCGGTGAGGGCAAAGGATATCCAGATGAAGCGGATGGAGCGGCGATGATCGTCTTTCTCTGAGAACAGTTCTTTCAACGCCAGCATGGCCAGCAAGGGGATGGTGAACTCTGCGATGACCAGGATGGAGGCGACGGTGCGGAACTTGGCATACATAGGCACATAGTCGAGGAAGAAGTCGGTCAGTCCCATGAAGTTCTTTCCCCACGACAGCATGATGCTCAGCACCGTGGCTGCCAGCAAGGCCCACTTCATGGGGCCTTTCACGATGAACAGGCCCAGCACGAAGAGCATCAGCACGAAGGCACCGACATAGACAGGTCCCTGCGTGCCCGGCTGCTCGCCCCAATACTGACCTATCTGCTGATAGATGCCTACATAGTTGTTGTCGGCATGAGCCATGGCCGTCTTGTTCATCACCAACGGCTGCGAGGCACCACCTTTGGTATTGGGCACCAGCAGCGTCCACGTCTCGCCGATGCCATACGACCACTGCGTGATATAGTCGCGTTCCAGACCGCTGCTTGTCTGGTTGCCGGAGTTCTGTTTCACCAGCTCACTCTTACCGCGCATCGACTCCTGGCCATACTGCCAAGTATGGTAGAGCGTGGACAGATTGACAAGGACGCCCAGCAGACCACCCACGACACAAGCCGCCGTAGCCTTGAGGAAGTGCAGATAGCGCTTCGTCTGGACGGCCTCAACCAGATAGGCCAGTATCATGAAGAGGATGATGAACAGATAATAATAGGTCATCTGCACGTGGTTGGCATAGACCTCGAAGGCGGCGAAGATGGCGGTCAGAATCATGCCCCACAGGTACTTGCCGCGATAGGCCAGCACCATGCCCGCTATCATCGGCGGCAGGTAGGCCAGTGCCCACACCTTCCAGATGTGGCCGGCAGCGATGATGATGAGGAAATAGGTAGAGAAGGCCCACATGACGGACCCCAGCGCCGCCAGATGCCAGCGGAAATCGAAGGCGCGCAGCAAGATATAGAAGCCGAGCAGATAGACAAACACATACCACACGTTCTCAGGCAGCCACAGGTGGTAGGCATTGACAACCGTACTCAGCGTGTCGGTGCTGTTGTAGGACGGGGCCAGCTGATAGGTAGGCATGCCTCCGAACAGCGAATTGGTCCAACGGGTACGCTCACCGGTACGCTGCTGATACTCCACCTGCTCCTGGCAGGAGCCACGGCCTGCCGACGAGTCGTGACGGTAGAGGATGCGTCCCTCTGTGTCGGCAGGGAAGAAATAGGCAAAGGCCACAAGGGCAAACATAAGGACTACCAGCACATCGGGCAGCCACTTCTTAAATTGACTCATAACTTGCAAGTTTTTTTATTACTGCGTGCAAAGGTACGAAATTTTTTCGTACCTTTGCACCACAAACAGCAGAAAAAGATGAAAATAGGAATTATAGTAGCTATGGACAAGGAGCTGCGCCAGTTGCAGCAGCTCTTCAGCGACGGCAGTGTACGGGTAGAGAAGTGCGGTATCGGCAAGGTGAACGCTGCCCTTGGGGCCCAACGCATGATTAACGATTTTAAACCCGACGTCATCATCTCCAGCGGCTGTGCCGGGGGACATGGCGACGACGTGCAGGTGCAGGATGTGGTGGTGAGCACGGAACTCACATACCACGACGTGTACTGCGGAACGGCCATCGACAATGCGACACAGTACGGACAGGTGCAGGGACTGCCTGCCCGCTACCCCGTCGACCCTACCCTGCTTGAGAAAGCCATCCAAACGGGGGCCAAGCCCGGACTCATCGTCACCGGCGACTGGTTTGTGGACTCCAAAGAGAAGATGCGTGAGATTGTTGGCCACTTCCCCGAGGCACGTGCCGTCGACATGGAGTCGTGTGCCATTGCCCAGACATGCTATATCAACAAGGTGCCGTTCATCTCGTTCCGCGTCATCAGCGACATTCCCCTGCGCGACACCGACGCGTCGCAATATCACAACTTCTGGGACACCGTCGCCGACCATTCTTTCCAAGTAACCAAAACATTCGTAGAATCATTATGGAAGTAATACAAAGCTTTACTATTGACCACACACAGCTGAAGCCGGGCATCTACGTATCACGCGTGGACAAAGGATTCACGACCTTCGACCTGCGCATCACTGAACCAAACAAGGAACCGGCCGTGGCACCGGCAGCCATTCACAGCATAGAGCACCTGATGGCCACATGGTTTCGTAACTCAAGGGCGAAGGAAGACGTAGTCTACGTAGGTCCCATGGGCTGTCTCACGGGCATGTACATCATCATGACCGGCAACTACACCGTTGAGGACATGCGCCAGCTGACAATAGAATGTCTTGAGTGGATTCTGACACAGACGGAGGTGCCAGCCACACGGCCCGAGGCCTGCGGCAACTACCTGCTGCACGACCTGCCGATGTGTAAGTGGGAATGTGCCCGCTATCTGGACCGCCTGCAGCACGATTTCCACAGCGAGTACACCAAACTGCAGATTACCCTCAACGACGGAAGGGTGTTTGCCGACGCATAACCTTCCGCCCATCCTTGATGTAGAGTCCCTTGGCGGGCGGTCCTTGCAGCCGCTGGCCGTTCAGGTTATAATAATTCTCGTTTCCTGCATTTCTCTTGCTCTCCATTTCAGCGACTCCCGTCGTACCGTCGCCCGTGTACTGGCCGATGAAGAAGATGGTGCCCGTGCTCTGCTCACTGATAATATATAGGAACGGGCGCGTAGCGTAGAACTCGGCAGTTCGCGGCATACCTGTCGCTTCCATTCCAATAATGGTGATGGCAGCAGCTTCTGTGCCTTCCTCGTCGAGCTTGATCTTGGCCACCTGCTTCATCAGGCCAATGTAGGTCGGACAATTGCAGAAATCGGGAAACTCCGCATCATCCGAATTAAAGGCCGTGGGCATGCCTAAGGCCGACATGACGGGCTTCAGGTCCACGTTGGTGTTGGTCTCTATACGGGGCAGCTTCAGAGCCACTTCGCAGCCGCCGCCTATAAACTGCCAGTTCCTGCCGTCCATCTGCTCCAATACGTTGCCTATCGTATTGCCCTTTAGCGGCAGATAGACGGTCATCAGGTAGGATCCGTTGCTGTAGGGCAACTTGACGGCCTGATACAGGTCGTTCTCCGTATATTCAAACTCGCCATGCTGCGACATCATCGGCACGCTGCTGCCGCCGTTGAACGGCTCCTCGCGGGTGTCCGCCTTCTCAAACGGATGAGCCCACCTGCCCTTGAAGTAGAGGGCATTCAGCAAGTAGCTCACATAATCCTTGCCCAACTCAAACTCCTGCTCCGACAGCACTTCCTTAATCATGCCGTGCGTATGGTCGCTGCCCCACTGGTTGATAGCGGCGCGGGTGGCATCGTCGTAGAAGTCGCGGGCCTCGGGCGTTGCGTCATAATACTGCTGCACCTGCTTCACGAACGGCTCCTTCAGCTCATAGTTCCAGTGATTGTTCACAAAGATGGTGTTGGCTATCTCGGCGGTGGTCTCTGCATCGAGTGTCGGTGTCTCGGTCAGCATCTTGCGGCAGAACCGGTTGATGGCGTCAACTCCGGCCTCGCCAAAGCCCAGCACCTTGTTGATTTCATCCTGTGTCTTGCCTGCGGCACCGTTATTCAGCATGCCGAGGGCGTAGGTGATGCTCAGCGGCGACAACAGCTGGCTCTCGTCGGTACGGGCTTCACGGAACAGGCGGAAAGCGAAGTCGTTGTTCGACTGCACCAACTGCGCCTCCTCCTTTGTCAACTCAATCTGTTTCGGCCAATTCTCCTGAGCCGATGTGACGACAGCCAGCAGCAGGGCTGCCACGAATAGTGTGATCTTTCTCATAGCAATTGCTCCTTTCTTCCTTAGATGCTGCAAATTTACGTATTATTATTGGTTTGCAAGCGAAAAGCGCAAAAATAATCTTTAAATGTAACACGATAACAACTCAGTTCACCACGCTAGTCCCCGCGAGCGAAACGGGGAAAAACAGGTTTGTTATATAGGTGCGCCCCATGTCATGAGTAGATTTCTTAGTTACATTATCCCTTTCAGAACGTTAAATATTGGAAGTTTTTCGGCCTACGGTGACGAAAGTTCGTGGAAAAACAGTAACTTTGCGGACGTAAATCATAAAGCAAGGAAGAGCTATGGAAGATTTAGTATTATTCCGAACTGCTGGAAAAGTTAAAATAATATAGAACTATAAGACAATGAGCGTATAGACCGACAGACATAAAACGACATAAGAAGCGTTGACTTTTTGATTCTCAGTCCAGAAATTTCGCCAAAATATCTCCCGAGAAGAAAAGAGTTGATGCTCGCGTTTCGGCGCGGGCTGATACTTTATCTGGGAGAACGGCGTTTGGCGATGCCTCTGGACTGGATGCGGAATCAGCACCGCGCTGATTTTATGTCCATTATTAAGAAGAATCATCGACAACGGATGTCATCTTTAGGCCGTTTACGTGTATATATGTACAAGTATCAGAATTATGGAACAGAAATTCGGTATCAATAGTATTGACGTGAAGCTGCTGCACGATTTCTGCGAGCAGGAGGGTGACAGCGTGCAGTACCAGAAAGGCGAGAAGATGGAGTGCGAAGGTCAACCGTCACAGTGGTTCGGTTTTGTGGTGGAGGGATGCTTCAAGTATGTGACACAAGGTATCAGCGACAGGCGCGAGCACATCACGTGGTTCTCGTTTGCGGGAGAGTTCGTGGGCGACTATCCAAGTTGTCTTGTCCGCCAACCGTCTCAGACCACCATTGAAGCGATGATGCCCAGCCGTGTGCATAGGATCAGCGGTGAACAACTGATGTGTTTCTACCATCGGAATAAGTACACAATGGAGCATCGCAGTATCATTGGCGAGCACTTGCTCAGCCAGGCCCGTGCCCGGTATCTTGACTTCCACCGAACTACACCACGCGAACGCTACGAATTGTTGATGCACCGCTGTCCTGGCATTGTTGAACATCTGCCACTAAACGTTATTGCCTCATTTCTCAACATTAGTCCAAAGACCATGTCAATGATACGGCGTGACATTACCTTCGGGCGATAATCTGAGCGTCTGCTGTTCCAAGTCCTTTACCAAAGTAAAGAGTTTCACCCTCAGCATCCTCTTTCCGCTTGTCTCACCTCGCCGTTTCTTTCTTTTTCCGTACCTTTGCACGCGAGTCTTTTTTTCATAAAGGCTCTCTCGTTTTGAGCAGTTCGCGTCGAGATGACGGGAACTGCTTTTAGGAAGTTTTGTTCAGTCATATATATGGAAACCGCCGGGACTCCTTTCAGAATCTCGGCGGTTATTATTTGCAATGTGATGGGGATAGAGGTTTGTCATTCTCTTCACGGCGTTTGCGAATCTTTTCAGCTTTTACAGCCAACACCACCTCCATCTGCTTTTGCCACTCCCACTTGCGCTGTTTAGCGGCACGGAACATCTGAACGAACTGCTCATGTTCGGCCCAGTCCTGAGCGGTGAATTTTTGTTTCATTGCTTCTATAATGTTCAATTATTTTGTTTCAAGACTGCAAAAGCTTAGTGCTTGATGGCAGCCTTCTTGCGCTGATCGTGGTCAAGGATGGTCTTGCGCATACGCATGGACTGCGGCGTTACCTCCACCAGCTCGTCCTCCTTGATATACTCTAAGCACTCCTCCAGCGACATGACGGTCTTGGGGATGATACGGGCCTTGTCGTCGGTACCCGAAGCACGGACGTTGGTCAGCTGCTTGGCCTTGCAGACATTGATGACGAGGTCGTTGTCGTGGACGTGCTCGCCGACGACCTGTCCCATGTAGACATCCTCGCCCGGATCGATGAAGAACTTACCGCGATCCTGCAGCTTGTCGATGGCATAGGCAAAGGCATTGCCCGTCTCCAAGGCAATCATCGAGCCGTTGACACGGCGCTCTATCTCGCCCTTATAGGGCTGGTATTCCTTGAAGCGGTGGGCCATGATGGCCTCGCCCTGGCTGGCGGTGAGGACATTGGTACGCAGGCCGATGATGCCACGCGAAGGAATGTCGAACTCGATGTTCGTCCTTTCTCCCTGGCTCTCCATGCTGGTCATCTCGCCCTTGCGGCGCGTCACCATGTCTATCATCTTCGAGGCAAACTCCTCAGGCACGTTGATGGTCAGCTCCTCGATGGGCTCGCACTTCACGCCGTCAACCTCCTTATAGATGACCTGCGGCTGCCCTACCTGCAGCTCATAGCCCTCGCGACGCATGGTCTCTATGAGCACGCTGAGGTGGAGCACGCCACGGCCGGAGACCACCCACTTATCGGTAGAGTCCTCGAACTGCTCAACACGCAGGGCGAGGTTCTTCTCCAGTTCCTTCTGCAGACGGTCGTTGATGTGGCGCGACGTGACGAACTTACCCTCCCGGCCAAAGAACGGCGAATCGTTGATGGTGAAAAGCATCGACATGGTAGGCTCGTCGATGGCAATGGGAGGCAGCGGGTCAGGATTCTCCAAGTCGCAGATAGTGTCGCCAATCTCGAACTTCTCCAGACCGATGACAGCACAGATGTCGCCGCAGTCTACTTGCTCAATACGGCTATGGCCCATACCGTCGAAGGTATGCAACTCCTTAATCTTGGTCTTCTCCTTCGAACCGTCGCGGTGGGCGATGGTCACCTGCTGGCCGTCTTTCAGCGTACCACGGTGGACGCGGCCCACGGCAATGCGACCCGTGTAGCTGCTATAATCTAAAGAGGTGATGAGCATCTGGGGCGTGCCCTCTATCTGCTTCGGGGCGGGAATCACCTCGACAATCTTATCTAACAGATAGGTGATATCGGCGGTGGGCTTGTTGTAGTCCTCGCCCATCCAGCCATTCTTCGCCGAACCATAGACAACGGGGAAGTCGAGCTGGTCCTCAGTGGCATTCAGCGAGAACATCAGGTCGAACACCATCTCGTAGACCTCTTCGGGGCGACAGTTGGGCTTGTCGACCTTGTTGACCACCACGATGGGCTTCAGACCTATCTGAAGGGCCTTCTGCAGCACGAAGCGTGTCTGGGGCATCGGGCCCTCGAAGGCATCGACGAGCAACAGAC
>CAMYZO010000072.1 GCA_947303855.1 uncultured Prevotellaceae bacterium | reverse complement strand
CGTACATGTTTCCACCAAAGGCCTTGAGTACCTCCTGACAGATCATCTCGCGTACTTTCTTCGATATGACAGGCATCTGCAAGAGTAGGCGCATGCGGTTGTTCTGAATCTTGGGGAACACCTTCTTACGGATGATTTTCTCAATGATAAGAGGTACCGCAATGACAATGACAGGCTTTATCTCAGCCAGTGCCTGGGCAATGATGGCAGGTGAGGGTACACGGTTCAAGTAGTAGACATGGCAACCGTGCAAGAACTCGAAGATAAACTCGAAGGCCATGCCGTACATGTGAGCCATGGGCAGCATGGATATAATGCGGTCGCCGCCCTTGATGGTCTTGCCCAAAACATCGCAGGCAAAGTCATAGTTCGACCATAGAGCGCGGTAGGGCAGCATCACTCCCTTTGAGAACCCGGTGGTACCACTGGTATAGTTGATGAGTGCCAGTTCTTCGGGTGACTTCTCCTTATAGTAGTTGACATGCTCCTTTCTGAAATACTTTGGGTATTTGCGTCCGTACAGTTCGTTGAGGTGCTCACGGGCATACGTCAGTTTGTCCGTTCTCGACACCATCAGCGAGTAGTCGGGATTGTTGATGATACCCTCCAGACGCGGCATCTCCTGCGGATTGATTTCCTTGGCCACATGGTCGCCGACAAAAAGTAACTTGGCTTCAGAGTGGTTGACAATGTTGTGAATCTGCTCTGCATTGAACTCATGCAGAATAGGAACGGCCACAGCTCCATAGGTGAGAGTAGCCAGGAAAGCAACAGCCCACTGGCTGGAATTACGACCACACAATGCAATTTTGTCGCCCTGTTCAACGCCCGAATTTTCGAACAGGATGTGCAATTTCTCAATTTTTCGTGCTACGTCATGGAACTGTAGGGTCTGACCCTTGAAATCGGTCAGGGCATCAAGGTTCCAGTTGTCAATGATGGACTTTTCAAGTAGCGCGTTAAAACTTGGTATTTGTTCCATAGTGTTAAGATTAGCATTTACTTATATAAGTAGCGTTTGATACTCTTCTTGGGTGTTTTTGCAAACTCCTCCTCCTGTAGTTTGATTTCAGAGATACGACTGTAGTGTGGCAGTCTCTGGTTCAGGTCGTTGAGGTTCTGCTCCATGACGGCCGTCAGCTCTTCTACAGTGAATTTCACCACTTCGTCTTTGTCGGGATAGACCAGCGCGACAAGTTTGTTGTTGCGCTCCACGATAAGGCTCTCACTTACCATAGGCATGGAGTTGAGCTGGTCTTCTATCTCCTCTGGGTAGATGTTCTGTCCGCTGGGGCCAAGGAGCATGTTTTTGATGCGTCCAAGAATGAACACGTGGCCATCGGCACTCATGGTGCCCAGGTCGCCAGTGTGGTACCATCCGTCTTTGTCGAGAGCCTGGTCTGTGGCTTCCTGGTTCTTGTAATAGCCAATCATGACGTTTGTGCCTCTTGCCAGAATCTCTCCCGGTATATTCTGGGGGTCTGCAGAATCAATCTTTACCTCCATGTGGTCTACGGGGGTGCCGCAGGAGGCCGGCACAAAATCTTTATAGTCGCTATAGCTGATTAGAGGAGCACATTCCGTGGCACCGTAACCTACTGTGATGGGAAAACCAATGCTGACAAGGAACTGTTCAACTTCACGGCTCAGGGCTGCACCACCCACAATGACCTCATAGGCTTGTCCACCAAAGGCGGCATATACCTGTTCGCATATTTTTTCCTTGATTTTTTTAGAGATGACAGGCATCTGGAGCAACAGCTTTATCCTATTGCTCTGAATCTTGGGAAACACCCGTTTGCGGATAATCTTCTCTACCACCAGAGGCACGGCGATAACAATAGCCGGGCGTACGGTGGCAAAGGCTTCCGCAATGATGGCAGGTGACGGCAGACGTGTCAGGAAGTACAGGTGGCAGCCGCGACAGAAGCCGAAGATGAATTCAATGGACATGCCATACATGTGAGCCATCGGCAGGATGCTGAGCATGTTGTCATGTGGCTTCACTGGCAGGTTGTTGATGCAGAAATCCAGATTGCCCCAGATAGCCCTGTATGGTAGCATGACACCCTTTGAGAATCCTGTTGTACCGCTTGTGTAGTTGATAAGTGCCAATTCCTCCGGTTTGTCAACGTGATAACTGACATTGTTAGCACGGAAAGCCATTGGGAATTTACTGCCGAACATAAGATTCAGGTGCTCCCGTGCATACGTCAGTTTCTCCGAACGCGATGTGTGCAGCGAAAAGTCTGGAAGATTGATGATACCCTCCAGATTCGGCATGGCCTCTGGATTGATGGTCTTGACAATATAGTCTCCCACGAAGAGTAGTTTGGATTCCGAGTGGTTGACAATGTTGTGTATCTGTTCAGCGTTAAACTCATGTAGGATGGGTACTGCTACGGCTCCGTATGTGAGAGTGGCTAAAAAGGTAACTGCCCAGTGCGCTGAGTTGCGTCCACAGATGGCAATCTTATCACCTTGTTGAACGTTGCTGTTCTCAAAGAGGATATGGATCTTCTCAATTTTTCTGGCAACATCGTGAAACTGCAGGGTCACTCCCTGATAATCTGTCAGGGCATCATGCTCCCAATTCTCAACAATTGCTCTCTGTATGTATCCGTTAAAGCTTAACGCAGTATTCATTGCACATTTTTTGAAATTTTGTGCAAAGGTATAACGATTTTTGCACATTCGCAAATTTTTTGTGCAATTTTTTACTCGTAACGCATAGATTTTGCAGGATGAATGTGAGAAATAAAGAAACTGGGGATAATTAGGACAGAAATACTGATAATTAGGGTAGCAATGTTCAGTGTTAAAATAATCGCGAAATTTATCTCCATGGGTGCTTCGCTGACGTAATAGGTCTGGGGGTCCAGTTTGATGAGTCCCGTGTACTGTTGCAGCATGGCCAGGCCTATGCCTAAAATATCGCCCAACAGTAATCCCCTTCCGATAATAAAGGCTGAGAACCACAGGAATGTGTGCCGTATTGTGCTGTTCCTTGAGCCAAGGGCTTTGAGTACGCCAATCATTGAGGTGCGTTCCAGAATGATAATGAGCAGACCGCTGACCATGGTGATGCCAGCCAGACAAATCATCAGTCCGAGGATAATCCACACATTGATGTCAAGCAGTTCCAGCCAGTTGAATATCTGCGGGTAGGCATCGTAGATGGTTTGCGACGAGAAGGTGCTATGATAGCGGTCTGTCCTGTGGTGCACCTTATCTATAACATGCGCGTATGTCTCGTCCAACTGTTCGAAATTGCTTACCAGTAATTCTGCCCCCGAGCACTGGCCCTCAAACCATCCGTTCAGTTTGCAGGCTGTATAGAGGTCGGTGTAGCAGATGATCTCGTCAAACCGCGTCATATTTGTCTGGTAGATACCCTCCACTGTATAGCGACGAATACGTACGTCGTCATTGCTGATGAAATAGGCATAGATGCGGTCGCCGGCCTTTAGTTTTAGTTTGTCGGCCATTAAGCGCGATACCAGCAGTTTGCTCGATGCTGTCGAGTCGCTGAATACTGGTATCTTGCCTTCCACGATGTGCTGTTTCAGGTAGTCGAGGTCATACTCTGGTCCAATGCCCTTGAATACTACACCCAGGAAGTCTTCGTCGGTTTTCAGAATGCCCTGTGCCAATGTATAGCGCTGCACATTCCTGACCCCTGGAATGCTGTCAAGGGCCTTCATGGTGCTGTCGTCTATGCAGATAGGGTAACTGTCTACACTGTTGACAGAGAGCAGGCTCATGACTTGGATATGGCTTCCGAAGCCCACCACTTTATCGCGGATGGAGTGCTTAAATCCCAGCACGACGCTGACGGTTAGAATCATGACTGCCAGTCCGATGGCAACACCAATGGTGGCTATACGTATGGCCGGGCGGCTCACCTGGTGGCGGTCGTCCTCATCATGATAGATGCGACGTGCTATGAACAGTGGCAGATTCATCAGTCGTCAACTCTTCCGGGGTATGCCTCAAGTGCTTTTCGCAATACCACAAGCGCGCGTTCCAGGTCGGTTTTCTTCAGGACATAGGCTATGCGCACCTGGTTGATACCGGCTCCAGGCGTGGTGTAGAATCCGGCGGCGGGGGCCATCATCACCGTCTCGCCCTCATAATTGAATTCAGCCAGGCACCAACGGCAGAATTTCTCGGCATCGTCCACAGGCAGTTTGGCCACCGTATAGAAGGCACCCATAGGTATCGGTGAGTAGACGCCGGGTATGCGGTTCAGTCCGTCAATAAGGCATTTGCGACGCTCCACATATTCGTCATACACATCGCGGTAGTATTCCTCTGGTGCATCGAGCGAGGCTTCGGCCACAATCTGTCCGATGAGTGGCGGCGAGAGACGTGCCTGACAGAACTTCATCACCGCCTTGCGCACCTGTTCGTTTTTCGTGATAAGCGCTCCGATGCGGATGCCGCATTCCGAGTAGCGTTTCGACACAGAGTCGATGAGGATGACGTTTTGCTCGATACCCTCCAGATGACAGGCCGAGATATAGGGTGATCCTGTATAGATGTATTCACGGTAGACCTCGTCTGAGAAGAGGTACAGGTCGTACTTCTTCACCAGGTCGCGTATCTGGTTCATTTCGCGGCGGGTGTAGAGATAGCCCGTCGGGTTGTTGGGGTTGCATATCATGATGGCACGCGTGCGCTCGTTGATGAGTTCTTCGAACTTCTCAACCTTGGGCAGCGAGAATCCCTCGTCAATAGTTGTTGCGATGGTGCGTATTTTGGCGCCTGCCGAGATGGCGAAGGCCATATAGTTGGCATAGGCCGGCTCCGGCACGATAATCTCGTCGCCGGGGTTTAGGCAGGAGAGGAAGGCAAAGAGCACCGCCTCAGAACCTCCAGAGGTGATGATGATATCGTCGGCTGTGACGTTGATATTATACTTCGCATAGTAGTTGACCAGTTTCTCACGATAACTCAGGTATCCCTGCGACGGTGAGTACTCCAGTATGTCGCGCTCAATGTGCTTCAGAGCGTCCAGTCCCACCTGCGGTGTGGGCAGGTCAGGCTGTCCGATATTCAGGTGGTACACTTTTGTGCCGCGCTTCTTGGCAGCGGCGGCAAGGGGAGCCAATTTGCGGATTGGTGACTCTGGCATCTCCAGGCCGCGTATAGATATTTCTGGCATCTCTTTCTCTTATCTGTTAAATCAAAAAACTGTGCAAAGGTACTAAATTTTTTTTAATTCGTGCATTTTTTCGGATTTTATGTGTACTTTTGCACGATAATTTACAAATATATCAAGATGAACTACGAAGATTTGCTGGAATCGATGAACGGAGCGGCCCTGGCTAAGGAAGTCATGCCCTTCGGACAATTTTATAAGAAAATGACCGACGGCAAGTATGTCAATGTGGTTGACCTGCATGAAGAACTGCTTGACAGTCTGGTTTTTACCGATGCCCTGACAGCTGAGTGCGAAGTCAATAAGCATCTGGACCACAAGGGCCAACTCCACTTCACCGTAGAAACCGACAGTGACGGTATTTGCGCTGTGAAGGTCGAACAGGGCACTTTCCATACCTATGAACGCCTGTTAGAAGACTCTCCAGCCATTGTTGCAGGCAAGTCGTTCATCTTCAACACTGTCACCGATCTGTTAGACCTGATGGCATACCTGCACGACCAGGGTATCTGCCACGTCTGTTATGCACCTAACAACGTGCTGTCTCGCAAGGGCGACACCCACCCCTTGCTGCTCTTCCACGGTTCGGCCTATAAAGCCATGAACAACCTGCCGCAGTTGTTTGGTGAGTCCAACGCCGACTATCTGGCTCCCGAGGTCTTGGAGAACGGTACTTTCGACGAACGTTCCGACATCTATTCCCTTGGAAAGTTCATAGAGTTTCTATACCGGCAATCTGAGATTCCCATAGAACTGCGTGGCGTTGTCAAGAAAGCCACCGACCCCGATCCAGACAATCGCTACCAGACTCCTGAGGATATGAAGCACGCCATGACCAGCCGTAAGAGTCTGCGTGAGTCATTCCTTCTTGGCATAGCCGCTCTGCTGGTGGTCTGTTTCTGCTTCAGTCTGTATTTTACATTGGTGCCCGAACGTGAGGACATCGAGTTTGTGAAACCAGCTCCCAAGCAGGCCGATGACGATTTGCTGGATGACGGGGGGTATGGTTCAAATACGGACCTGGACAACATCGACGATAGCCTCGGAACAAATGTTGATAAGCATATCATGAAAGAGTATGAGGCTAAGGCTGAGCAGATTTTCCGCAAGCGTTTTGCCCAACGTGCAGAGGCCATCCTCTCGCGCATTTATGATAAGGAACACATGGGTTCTACCTCTAAGGACTTCATGGCAGGCAGCATGTCAACGATGGAGGAACTGGTGGAGGTGCAGCAGCAGTTGGGGCGCGAGGCCGGACTCGATCCGTCGCGCAGCCAGCTGGTGGCTACTCAGATCATAGATCAGGTTACCAGCCGTCTGAAGGCGCGTCTGGATGAGCGTGAGAAGGCCCAGAGGGATGGTGAATAGGAAATAAATAAGGAAAACAACAATTATAATGAGGTCAAGAACAGCTATTTGGTTTGAATGTAAGATTCAGTATGAGAAGGTCATGGAAGATGGTCTTCAGAAAAAAGTCGTAGAAACCTATACCATCGATGCCCTCAGCTTCACTGAGGCTGAGCAGCGTATCATGGAAGAGATGTCATCGTTTATCAGCGGCGAGTTTACCATCAAGGATATCAAGATAGCCCCCTACAAGGAGATATTCTTTAGCGATATGGACACTGCCGACCGTTGGTATAAGACGAAGTTGCAGTTTATCACTATCGACGAGAAGACAGCCAAGGAGAAACGTTCCAGTGTTAACTACCTGGTGAATGCCGGCACGCTGAATGGTGCCGTGAAGAACATCGACGAGGTGATGGGCGGCACTATGATTGACTATGTCATCGCCTCAGTGGCAGAGACCACTTTGATGGATGTTTACGAATATGGCAAGGACGGCCGGACCGACGACAAACCTGAATTTGAAAGGGGCTGATGTACGACGTAGAAGGTAACCTGAGGCAAATCCGGGCGGAGTTGCCTCAGGGCGTTCAGTTGGTGGCCATCAGCAAGTATCACCCTAATGAATACATTGAGGCTGCCTATGCCCAGGGCCAGCGTGTGTTCGGCGAAAGCCACGAGCAGGAGCTGAAACAGAAGCACCAGACGCTGCCCAAGGACATTGTATGGCATTTTATAGGCCACCTGCAGACCAATAAGGTCAAGTATATAGCCCCATATATTAATATGGTGGAGGCCGTCGACTCTGAGCGTCTGTTACTTGAGATCGACAAGCAGGCCGCCAAGTGCAGCCGTGTGATTGACGTGCTCCTCGAACTCCACATTGCCGAGGAGTCTACCAAGTATGGCCTGACCCTCGACGCCTGCCGTCAGTTGCTGGCTGAAGGGGTGTGGCGCCAGTTGAAGCATGTGCGTATCTGCGGTCTGATGATGATGGCCTCGTTCACCGACGACCGTGAGCAGATTCGCCGTGAGTTCACCATCGCCGCCGACTTCTTCGATGAGGTCAAACAGCAGTATTTTGCTGATGCCCCCTGGTTCTGCGAGCGTTCCTGGGGCATGAGCGATGATTATCCCATTGCCCTGGCGTGCCGTTCCACCATGGTGCGTATTGGCACCCGTATCTTCGGCCCGCGCGTGTATTAAGTTATGAAAAAACTGAAAGCAGCATTATTCGATTTAGACGGCGTGGTCTTCGACACCGAGCCGCAGTACACCGTTTTCTGGGGTAGCCAGTGCCGGCTTTACCACCCGGAGCATCCTGGTCTGGAACACGAAATCAAAGGCTCCACGCTGACGCAGATTTACGACCGCTGGTTTTCGGGCCCCATGGCCGCTGAGCAGTCCGTCATTACCCGTCGGCTCAATGAGTTTGAGTCGCAGATGTCGTACGACTACATTGGCGGCTTCGAGCAGTTGATAGCCAGTCTGCATGCCCATGGTGTGAAGACGGCTGTTGTCACAAGTTCCAACCAGCCTAAGATGGAGAACGTCTACCGTGCCCAGCCACAGTTCAAGAGCCTTTTCGATGCTATTCTCACGTCTGAGGATTTTGCTTTCTCAAAGCCCCATCCCGACTGCTATCAGAAAGGAGCCGCCCGTTTTGGTGCCACGCCCGATGAGTGCATCGTCTTTGAAGACAGCGTCAATGGCCTCCTTTCAGGACGTGCTGCCGGCATGACGGTGGTAGGACTGACGACCACCAATCCCCGAGATGTTATAGAAAAACTTTCCGATATTCAGATAAGTGATTATTTTGGAGTGGATTACGATAGCCTGTTAGAGCTACTCTAACTTCGAACCTTCCAGTAGTCTCGGACAGATGTCCGCCAGGTCACATTTCTGGCATTTCGGCTTTTGCGACGTGCATACGTAGCGGCCGTGCAGCAATAGCCAGTGGTGCGCCAGAGGTATCAGTTCCTCGGGAATGTTTCTGGTCAGAACCTGTTCCACCTTGAAGGGCGTGTTGTCGCGCCTGCCCACCAATCCCAGTCTGTGGCTGACACGGTACACATGCGTGTCGACGGCCAGGGTAGGCTTGTCAAACGCCACGGCCTGAATCACATTGGCCGTCTTGCGTCCCACGCCTGGCAGATCCAGCAGCAGGTTCATGTCCTCAGGCACCTCGCCGCCGTGCCTCTCTACCAGTGTTCTGGCCATTGCCGTCAGGTGCCTGGCCTTGGCGTTAGGGTAGGATACACTCTTGATGTATTCGTACACCTCGTCGGTATCGGCCTGTGCCATGGTGCGTGCGTCGGGAAAGCGTTCAAACAGTGCCGGTGTCACCAGGTTGATGCGCTTGTCAGTACACTGAGCACTCAGGATGACGGCTACCAGTAACTGGAACACGCTGCCGAACTCCAGTTCCGTGCCGGCCTCCGGCATCTGTTGCTGAAAATAGGTGATTACTGCCTTGTAACGTTGTTCTCTTGTCATGAATATCTTAAATTTTCTGCAAAGATATAAAAAAGTTATGAATTATGAATTACGAATTATGAATAATTTTGTAACTTTGCAGGCTGAATTGAAAAAGCAGATGAAGAAATCAATAATAGCCAGTTTCCTGCTGATGACAACAGCAGTTAGCGGTGTCTGGGCGCAGGGTGGTACAAAGTCACCCTATAGCCAGTTTGGCATAGGCACGCTTGCCGACTATTCACAGAGTGCCGGCCGTGGCATGAACGGTGTGGGCTATGCCCTCCGTGAGGGTAGCCAGGTCAATACGCTCAACCCCGCTTCCTATTCCGGTGTCGATTCGTTGACCATGCTCTTCGACATGGGGCTGTCGGGGCAGTTTACTAACTACAAGGAAAACAACGTCAGGCGTAATGCCTCTATGGCTGCCTTTGAGTATGCTGTGGCCTCTTTCCGTGCCTGGCGGGGCATTGGCGTGTCCTTTGGTGTGCTGCCCTATTCCACGGTAGGCTATGACTACAAGACTACAACACGGTCTGACGTCACTGGCACCATGACTGAGACCTACACCGGAAGCGGCGGTCTTCACCAACTGTTCCTCGGCGTCGGCGCCCACGTCTTCGGCCCATTGTCCGTGGGTGTCAACGCTGCCTACCTGTGGGGCTCCATCGACCGTTCGGTGACACCCTCGTCGTCGGCTGCCTCCAACACCCTCACAAAGAAGTATTATACCAGCATCAACAGTTATAAACTCGACTTTGGTGCCCAGTGGCAGCAGAAGGTCAACAGTCACGACATACTCACGCTGGGAGCCGTCTTCGGTCTCGGTCACAAGTTGAACAATACAGCCGAGATGTCTATCTACAACACCAACGGCGCCTCGTCGAAGACCGATACCACCACTTTCCGTCTCTCCGACGCCATGGCTATCCCCATGAGTTTTGGTGGTGGTGTATCCTACAGTCATGGGGGCAAATTGCTGGTGGCAGCCGACTTCACCTTCGACAAATGGAGCGACCTGAAGATGCCCGGCTATAGCAACGGCACCTACAAGAAGCAGAGTGGTCTGCTCAAGGACCGCTACAAGGTTGCTGCTGGTCTCGACTGGCAGCCTAATCCCCTGGGCCGTAAGTATCTTGAGCATGTTCACTACCGTTTAGGCGTAGGTTACGCTACACCTTATTATAAAATAAACGGTCAGGACGGTCCCAAGGAACTGTCTGCCAGTATCGGACTGGCCTTACCCATCGTCAATGGTTACAACAACCGCTCAGTGCTCAATATCAGCGGCCAGTGGGTACGTTCCGCTGCCGACGGGTTCATCACCGAGAATACCTTCCGGATTAACGTTGGCATCACGTTCAACGAGCGTTGGTTTATGAAGTGGAAGGTGGATTAAGCGAAGCATCCTGCATACTGTGGAAACTGTAAACCATATCGTGCGTCTGGCAGGGGCAGGCCTTTGGCTTGTCCTCTTGACGTTGCTGTCATGTGCCGATGAGGCCAAGGAGCATACGGCGGCCGCTATCCATGAACGCGACTCTGTGTCCATGATGACATCCTATGGGGTCAACACCCTTATCAGCGACTCCGGCGTCATCAAGTACCGCATCGTTACCGAGCGCTGGGATGTCAACGTCATCCGTCAGCCTAACCGCTGGGAGTTTATGAAGGGTGTCTTCTTTGAACAGTTCGACGAGAAGTTCCATGTGCAGGCCTATATCCAGGCCGACACCGCCTGGCACTACGACAAGCTCAAATTGTGGAAACTGCGCGGACGGGTTCGCATCCGCAACAACAACGGCCTGCTGTACCGTAGCGAGGAACTCTACTGGGATGGTCTGCGCCATGAGTTCTATTCCAACGTTTTCTCCCAGGTCGTCACCCCTGAGCGCACACTGCAGGGCACCTATTTCCGCAGCGACGAGCGTATGACGCACTACACCGTCTCCAATTCCAAGGGCTCGTTTATCCCCGAGAAGGAAGACGAAGGCGAGGACACGTCCGCCACACCTGCCGACACCACCTTGCAGCAGCCGCAGATGCCCGTACGCCCTGCGGCCCAGAAGCATGCCAAGACCGTGACAGAATAGCCGAGAGTGATCGTATGGATATGACCGGATTGATAATTGGCCTTGTCGTCACCATGATTTTCTCAGCCTTCTTCTCAGGCATGGAGATAGCCTTCGTCAGCAGCAACCGTCTGCTGGCTGAGATGGATAAGGATAAGAACGGACTGTCGCAGCGGGCCCTCAATGTGTTCTATCACCATCCCAACAATTTTGTCTCTACCATGCTGGTGGGAAACAATATTGCCCTCGTTATCTACGGTATCCTCTTTGCCCGTATCTTCGACGAGCTGCTGTTCAGCAATCTCAGCGACGGTGCCCGAGTGACGGCCGACACGTTATTGTCTACACTCGTGGTGCTCTTCACTGGCGAGTTCCTGCCAAAGACCATCTTCAAGTCCAGCCCCAACGCCCTGCTGACGTTCTTTGCCGTCCCTGCCTACATCTGCTATGTCCTGCTGTATCCCATCTCCAGGTTTGCCACCCTCCTGTCACACGGTCTGTTACGTCTGGTGGGCCTCTCCGTTGAGCAGGAGCAAGACGGTCGCGAGTTCACCCGTGTCGACCTCGACTATCTGGTGCAGTCAAGCATCGACAATGCCAAGAGCGATGAGGAGATTGAGGAGGAGGTGAAAATCTTCCAGAACGCCCTCGACTTCTCTGAGACCCGTGTGCGCGACTGCATGGTGCCGCGTACCGAGATTGATGCTGTCGAGGATACCTGCGATATCGAACAGCTCAAGCAGGTGTTCATCGAGAGCGGCCACTCCAAGGTCATCGTCTACCATGAGGACATCGATCATGTCGTGGGCTATATCCACTCTGCTGAGATGTTCCATAACCCCTCAGACTGGCGTACAGGCATCCGCCAGCTTATCTTCGTTCCTGAGATCATGCAGGCTTCGCGTCTCATGAAGACCTTTATGCAGCAGCGCAAGTCGCTGGCCATCGTTGTCGATGAGTTCGGTGGCACCAGCGGCATGATAGCCCTTGAAGACATCGTCGAGGAAATCTTCGGCGAGATCGAAGACGAGCACGACTCCAACAACTATGTGGCCAAGCAGCTTTCTGACGGCGAGTATATGCTTTCAGCACGTCTGGAGATTGAGAAAGTCAATGAAATGTTCAACCTGTCTCTGCCTGAGAACGACGAGTACATGACCGTCGGCGGTCTCATCCTGCATGAGTATCAGTCGTTTCCAAAACTCAACGAAGTTGTCAGAATTGGCCGCTTTGAGTTCAAAATCATCAAGAATACGGCCACAAAAATCGAACTTGTGCGCTTAAAAGTCATTGAATAGGCGGTTTTTTGCAGAAAAATTTCGTTATGTCCGACATTTTTAGTAATTTTGCCGACTGAATTTGAAAAAAGAGAAAGAATAGAAAAATAAATAACAAAAAAATTAAACAGTTAAATGGCAGCAATTGGAAAAATCAGAAACTGGGGACCAACCCTTGTCATCGTCATCGGTCTGGCCCTGTTTGCATTCATCGCTGAAGAAATGTTCCGTTCTTGCGAAGCATCCAAGAACGAGCAGCGCCAGCAGGTGGGTGAAGTGTTAGGTAAGAAAGTCAATGTTCAGGACTTCCAGGCCCTCATTGATGAGTATCAGGAAGTCATCAAGATGTCACAGGGTCGTGACAATCTCACTGAGGACGAACTCAATCAGGTGAAAGACCAGGTGTGGAACACCTTCGTCAACAGCCAGATTCTTGCAAAGGAAGCCGACGAGCTTGGTCTTACGGTCACCGATGCCGAGATGCAGAACATGCTGCGTGAGGGCACTAACCCCCTGCTGATGCAGACCCCGTTTGTCAACCAGCAGACCGGCCGTTTCGATGCCTCACAGCTCAGCAAGTTCCTCAACGACTATAAGAGCAACACCAACCCTCAGTTGGCTGAGCAGTATAAGTCAATCTACGACTACTGGTGCTTCATTGAGAAGACCCTGCGCCAGCAGACCCTGGCTCAGAAATTTCAGGCCCTGCTGGCAGGCTGTCTCCTCAGCAATCCCGTCAGCGCCAAGGCACAGTTCGACGCCCAGAGTCAGGAGAGCAACATCGTGTTGGCTGCTCTTGGCTACAACAGCGTGAAGGACGACGAGGTGAAGGTCACCGATGCCGACCTGAAGGCCAAGTTCGAGAGTGAGAAGGAAGCCTTCAAGCAGCCCCTTGAGAGCCGCGACATCAAGTACGTTGATTTCCAGGTGGTAGCCTCCAAGAGCGACCGCGATGCCCTGCTGAAGGACATGCAGGAAGCCAGCCAGAAGCTGCAGAGCGGTGCCGCCGCCTCTGAGATTGTGCGCAAGGCCCAGTCGCAGATTCCTTATGTCGGCCTGCCTGTCACTAACCGTGCCCTGCCTTCCGACATCGCCGCCCGTATCGACTCCATGGCCGTAGGTCAGACCACCGCTCCCTTCGAGACTGCTGCCGACAACACCATGAACGTTGTCATGCTTATCAACAAGGTGCAGATGCCCGACTCTGTCGAGTTCCGTATGATTCAGGTGAGTGCTGAGACCGCTGAGGCCGCTCAGAAGCGTGCCGACAGCATCTATACCGCCATTGCCGGTGGTGCACCCTTCGACTCTATCGCCAAGAAGTATGGTCAGAACGGCGCAAAGCAGTGGCTCACCTCTGCCCAGTACCAGAACTCCACCAGCATCGATGCTGAGACGAAGGACTATCTCATGACCCTCAACACCCTTGGCGCCGGCCAGATGAAGAACGTGAAGTTTGCCCAGGGCAACCTCATCGTTCAGGTTACTGACCGTCGTGCCATGGTCAACAAGTACGATCTGGCCGTCATCAAGCGCAGCATTGATTTCTCTAAGCAGACTTACAGCGATGCCTACAACAAGTTCAGCCAGTATGTCAGCGAGAACAACAGCATCGAGGCTCTGGAGAAGAATGCCGAGAAGTTTGGTTTCAGGGTGCTTGAGCGTAAGGATCTTGTCAACTCTGAGCATCATGTGGCTGGCATCCGTGCCACCCGTGAGGCTATGAAGTGGATCTTCGATGCCACTCCCGGACAGGTGAGCCCCCTCTATGAGTGCGGTTCCAACGACCATCTGCTCGTCGTAGCCCTTGAGAAGGTTCATCCTGTTGGCTATCGCGACCTCGACGGTGTCAAGGACGTTCTCATGCCGCAGGTACTGCGCGATAAGAAGTACGAAGTTTTGGCAAAGAAACTCGAAGGCGTCAAGAGCATCGCTGACGCCAAGGCCAAGGGTGCTGTCATCGACACCGTCAAGCAGATTAGCTTCACATCACCCGTCTTTGTTCAGGCCACCGGTTCTTCAGAGCCCGCTCTGGCTGGTGCTGTTGCTGCCACCAAGGCAGGCGAGTTCCATGCAGCCCCCGTCAAGGGTAACGGCGGAGCATTCCTATTCCAGGTGCTGAATGTAGACCAGCAGAAGAAGGAGTTCAATGCTAAGGAGATAGAGGCACAGCAGAAGCAGACCGCCATGCAGGCAGCCAGCCGCTTCATGCAGGAACTTTACCAGAAGGCGAAGATTACCGACAATCGCTACCTCTTCTTCTAAATTCGGCACAGACAATAGCCGTGGCAATGGCCACGTTCAACGACTCTGCCGTATCATCGGTACGGTATGATGGAATCAGCAGGCGACGGTTTACCCGTCGCCTGACTTTTTCTGTCAGTCCGTTGCCCTCGTTTCCCATGATAATCAGTCCGTGCTGCGTCAATGGCTGGTCGTAGATGTTGTCGCCGTCCAGCAGCGTGCCATAGACGGGAAAGTCCTGTGGCAGACTGTCTATCCACTGTGCCAGGTTAGTGTACGTCACCTTCACACGTGCAATGCTTCCCATCGTGGCCTGCACCACCTTCGGGTTCCAGGCGTCTGCCGTCTCCTCGCTGCAGACGATGGTGTCGATGCCGAACCAGTCAGCCAGTCTGATGATGGTCCCCAGGTTCCCCGGGTCCTGTACGCCGTCCAGTGCTATCGTCAGTCTGTCGTTCCTTACTGCCGGGTCTGAGGAGTCGGGTAGGGGAAAGAGTGCCACCACCTGTTGCGGATGCTGCAGGAAGCTGATGCGCCTCAGTTCATCGTGGCTGATGCGTTGCACCTCCACGTGCCCTTCCGGCTCGTAGTCGTCCGTTGCCAGTACCGCTGCCGGCCTGCACCTCTTCATCAGGTCGCCAACAACCTTCGGCCCCTCGGCCACGAACAGTCCTTCACGCCGCCGGAATTTCTTCTGCTCCAGCTGTTTGATGAGTTTTATCTGGTTTTTGCTAATCATAGTTAACATGTATTATTGGTGCAAAGTTATGAATTATTTTTCTTATTTCTGCATAATCTTTAAACGTTTGCGTTAATTTTTCTGCAAACTTATTGAGTGTTTCAGATTATTTGATTATCTTTGCAGAAAATTCGTACTTAAAAACTTATAAACTTAAAACTCATGAAAGCATTTAACGACAAGAATTTCGTGCTGGAGACCGAGGTCGCCCAGGACTTGTACCACAACCATGCAGCTAAGATGCCCATCATCGATTATCACTGCCACCTGATTCCCGAGATGGTGGCTAAGGACCATAAGTTCAAGAGCATCACCGAGTTGTGGCTCGGCGGCGACCACTATAAGTGGCGTGCCATGCGTACCAACGGTGTCGACGAGCGCTTCTGCACAGGCAAGGACACTACCGACTGGGAGAAGTTCGAGAAATGGGCAGAGACCGTGCCCTACACCCTGCGCAACCCGCTGTACCATTGGACACACCTCGAGCTGAAGACGGCTTTCGGCATTGAGAAGCTGCTGAGCCCGAAGACCGCCCGCGAGATTTTCGACGAGTGTAACGACAAGCTGGCCAACGACCCCAACTTCACGGCACGTGGCCTGATGCGTCACTACAACGTGGAGTGCGTCTGCACCACCGACGACCCCGTCGACGACCTGCATAACCATATCGAGTATGCCAAGATTCGTACGGAGAAGGATCCCCTCATGATTCCCGCCTGGCGTCCCGACAAGGCCATGAACATTGAGAAGCCTGAGTTCCCCGCCTATGTTGAGCAGCTGAGCAATGTCAGCGGCGTCAGCATCACGAAGTTTGCCGACATGGTCGATGCTCTGAAGAAGCGCCATGAGTTCTTCGAGTCACAGGGCTCCAAGCTCTCCGACCACGGTATCGAGGAGTTCTACGACGAGGAATACACCGACTCACAGATTGAGACCATCTTCGAGAAGGCTATGCGTGGCCAGCAGCTCAGCAACCTGGAGATTCGCCAGTTCAAGCACTGCTTCCTCACCGTGATGGCCGAGATGGATGCCGACGCCGGCTGGACACAGCAGTTCCACTATGGCGCCATCCGCGACAACAACACGAAGATGTACAACCAGCTGGGTGCCGACACGGGCTTCGACTCTATCGGCGAGTTCAACACGGCCAAGGCCATGTCGAAGTTCCTCAACAAGCTCAACATGGAGGGCAAGCTCACGCGTACCATATTATATACGCTGAACCCCTGCGCTAACGAGGTCATTGCTACCATGCTTGGCAACTTCCAGGGTGGTGAGCCCGGAAAGATTCAGTTTGGCTCTGGCTGGTGGTTCAACGACCAGATGGACGGCATGATTCGTCAGATGAACGCCCTTTCGGTGCTCGGTCTGCTGAGCCGCTTCGTGGGTATGCTCACCGACAGCCGTTCGTTCCTGAGCTATCCGCGCCATGAGTACTTCCGCCGCATCCTCTGCAACCTGCTGGGCAACGACGTGGAGAAGGGCCTGCTGCCCGACGACCGCGAGCTGCTGGGTAAGATGGTTGAGGACATCAGCTATAACAACGCCCGCCGCTACTTCAAGTTCTATTAATAGCAGCAAAACAAAAGAAAACCGGGAGTCCTGTCGACTTCCGGTTTTTCTTTTGTGTGAAGAATTACGGTTAGCTCTTTTGCCGTATCACATTCCCCAAACCATAATGATTCTGCCCTTATATTCGCGGGTCTCATGCCAAATACGTTCATCCCAGGTCTTTTCGCCAGAACGGTCGAAGATGATGAGGTGGCCTTCGTCAACAGAGCCCACGGCATCCATGTACCTCTGTCCCCAGTATAAGCCCGGCCTCCCGGGCTATTGTCTGGCATGTTGAAGCTACCGCTTTCTGTATGTCATTACGCCAGCTTTGTCCACCTTCCACATTCGCATAGACACAGATATAATCATTCTGCTTGTTCAAATAGTCGCGCAAAGCCAGCATACACGTAGTCTTACCTGTTTGACGCGGAGCATGGAGCACGAAATAACGTTGCTGGTGAACCAGCAGGTTGATTTCGTCCAAATCAAACCGGCTCAACGGATCGAGTGTGTAATTGAGTTCAGGCTTTTGAGGCCCTGCGGTATTGAAAAAACGTTCCATCATCTGCCTTTAGGATACTGCATACCATGCATTTCGTGGCGCAAAGATACGAAGATTCCAAGACTCTTGCAAGTTTTTTACAACAATTTTGTTGCATGAACAGTTTCGTGCAATGTAAGCACTCTTAGAAGTACACTCCCATTCAAAGTGACAGCGACAGTGGTACCACCATTGTCGTTGTCGTCTTTATTATATGTAGTGCTATAGTCAGTCGTTGCAGTGCTGCAACTTCCACTTGTGTGGCAGCAGTCCGACCAGTTCCTTCTTTGTGGCATTCTTCATCCTAGGCATATTCTCGTTGGTGTCGTTGATATCGTCCCTGGGATTGACCTCCTGTGCCTTGCATGTGGCGATCAGTGAACAGACGACGGCCATGTTTTCCGCTCCTTCGTGGCTATATTTTCCGCAGGAAGCCCGACCTCGTAGTTCAGATTACTGTGCATGGGAGTCCAGACGGCATCGATAGTCTTCATGTAATTGGAAGAGAATCTGCGTCGCTTTTCTCTCGCTGCTCCGTCGGTTTTATGCCACTTACGGCTGTGGAGGGGGGATGTGTTGCCGACCGAAGGGCTGCCGGCAGGAGTCTGGCCGGCAGGAGCAGAGATGAGGGTGTGGGTGAGCGGGGGCATGTTTTGGGGGAGTTATCCTTTCTTTACAATCTCGGTGAAGTCAGACCATTCTTCTACGCGATAGCCGCGAATGTCGCGGACCGACTTGCGGAACCAGTCAATCTTGGATAAGTCCATGATGGCTTGCATCAAGTTAGTGAGGTTGTCGCTTCGGGTGAGGTAAGTGCTACCCTGTATCCATTCGAAGCCGTCGCGAATCAGAAGCTTGCGAACCTCGTAATACGCATTATTTTAAATCTCGCCGTAATTCTCTTTAAGATCGGCGATATTCATATCAAAGCTGAGTGCATACATAGGCTTTAATACGCTGGTTTGAACAAGTATTCCTTCTCGAAGAAGATCTCTCCGCTGGGTGTTTCTGCAGAAATAACCGTACCCACGAAAGAATTGTTTTCCACGTCAATCACCGTGCCCATAGTCCAGTCGCTCTTGTGCGTCACCTCGGGCGAAATCAGTACGTTGTCACCTGTC
>CAMYZO010000071.1 GCA_947303855.1 uncultured Prevotellaceae bacterium | reverse complement strand
TCGACCTGAAAGACACGCTGAAGGAGAACACCACCTATACCATCGACTTCAGCGATGCCATCAGCGACTTCACTGAGGGCAACCCCATGGGCAGTTACACCTTCACCTTCTCAACGGGAAAGGAGATTGACACGCTCGAGGTGGCGGGCTACCTGCTCGACGCCGAGAACCTGGAGCCCGTGAAGGGTGTCATGGTGGGACTGTACGACGACCTGTCTGACACGGTGCTCACCACCAAGCCCATGATGCGCATATCGCGCACCGACAGCCGCGGCCACTTCGTCATCAAGGGTGTGGCCCCGGGCACCTACCGTGCCTACGCCCTGCAGGATATGGACAACGACTTCAAGTACAACCAGAAGAGCGAGATGGTGGCCTTCAACCACCAGACTTTCGAGCCGTCATGGAAGCCCGACACGCGGCAGGACACCATCTGGCGCGACTCGCTGCACATAGACCAGATTCTGCAGATACCCTATACCCACTTCCTGCCCGACGACATCACGCTGCTGGCTTTTACCGCCGTACAGGACAACCGCTATCTGGTGAAGACCGAGCGGCAGGAGCCTCACAAACTGGGCTTCTACTTCAGCTACGGTCATGAGCAGCTGCCCGTCATCCGCGGCCTGAACTTCGATGCCGACAGCGCCTTCATCGTAGAGCCGTCGCTCCATAAGGACACCATCTACTACTGGCTGCGCGACACCGCCTTAGTGAACCGCGACTCGCTGGAGATAGAGGCGCAGTACATGATGACCGACTCGGCGGGTGTGCTCGTCAGCAAGACCGACACGCTGGAGATGATTCCCAAGGTGTCGTACGAGAAACGCCGCAAAGCCAGGGAACGCGAGATAGAGAAATGGCAGAAGGAACAGGAGAAGAAGAAGAAACGCGAGGAGAAGTACGACACCGTAATGCCACGCGAAGAACTGAAGCTGAAAATCAACCCCTCGGGCAGCATCAGTCCCCTGACACGTGTCATCATTGAGACGCCCACACCGCTGCAGCGGCTCGACACGGCAGCCATCCATCTCTACACCAAGGTGGACTCGCTGTGGTACGATGCCGACTTCACCTTCCGGCCCGATACTGCCAACATACGCCGCTACACCATCAAGGCCGACTGGAAGCTGGAGACAGAGTACAGCTTAGAGATTGACTCGGCCGCCTTCGAGGATATCTACGGACTGACCACCAACCCCATCAAGCAGGGACTGAAGGTGAAGTCGAAAGACGACTACAGCACACTCCTTGTCAACCTCAGCGGCATACGCGACACGGGTATTGTGGTGCAGATTCTGAACGCCAGCGATGCCGTGACTGACGAACAGAGAGCCAAGGACGGCAAGGTGAAGTTCCAGTATGTAACGCCCGGAAAAATGTACCTGCGCGCCTATGTCGACAGCAACGGCAACGGCCAGTGGGATACCGGCGACTATTATGCCGACCTGCAGCCAGAGGATGTGTACTATTATCATAAGGAGATAGAGTGCAAGGCAAAATGGGATGTCACCATCACCTGGAACATGGCCGAGCGCAAGCGCTTTGAACAGAAACCGCTGGCCATCACCAAGCAGAAGCCTGACAAGGAGAAGAAGCTCAAGAACCGCAACGCAGAGCGTGCCAAGCAGTTGGGCAAGGAGTATATCCAGAAGAAAACCGGCGTCAGACTGTAATTGCGGCCTTCGGCCTATAATGCGGCCTTCGGCCTAAATAACAAATAATAATGAATAAAGAATAAAGATTAAAGATTAAAGAGATTAGGAGATTATGATGAAACGAGTAGCTTTTCTGCTGATTGTCTTTTCCTTATACCTCAGCACGGCAGGGGCACAGTCACAGTGCGGCATAGAGAACACAGCCTTTAAGAGCGGTGAGCGACTGGTCTATAACCTGCACTTCAACTGGAAGTTCGTGTGGTTCAAGGTGGGTACGGCCACCATGGATACCGACCTGACCACCTTTGAGGGCAAGAAAGCCTGGCGCTCCAGTCTGGTCACCACCGGCAATCCCAAACTCGACAAGTTCTTCGTCATGCGCGACACCCTGCTCTCATACTGCGACACCGGCCTGGCACCGCTCTACTTCCGCAAGGGGTCGCACGAGGGCAAGCGCTACTACGTCGACGAGATATGGTACAGCTACCCCCGTGGCAACTGCCGTCTGAAGAAGCATGCCATCACCAGCAGCGGCGAGCATCTGCGGAGCGAGACCACCTACAAGCAGTGTATCTACGATATGATGTCGGTGTTCCTCAGAGCCCGCAACTTCGATGCGTCCAACATGAAGGAGGGCGACCGCATACCGTTGCCCATCAGCGATGCCACGAACCTGAACAACGCCTGGCTGCTGTTCCGTGGCCGCGAGACGTTCAAGGTAAGCGACACCAAGGAGAAGTTCCGCTGTCTCGTCTTCTCGTTCATACAGCGTGAAGGCGGCGACAACAAGGAACTGATACGCTTCTTTGTCACCGACGACAGCAACCACGTCCCCGTCCGCCTCGACATGTTCCTCTCTTTCGGTTCTGCCAAGGCTTTCCTGAAGAACTACAGCGGCGTGCGTGGCGAAATGACGTCGAAGATTAACTAATAGGTTGGGAGGGGTTGATAACTACAGCGGAGAATCGAAAGGCTGGGCACCCACGCACTTCAGGTTCTTCTGCAGCTGCTGGACAGAGCTGGCACCCACAAGCACCGACGTGACCCCCTGCTGCTGCAGGATCCAGGCCAGGGCCATCTCTGCCAGCGTCTCGCCACGGTCACTGGCCACGGCGTTCCAGCGGCGTATCTTCTCCAGCACCTCATCGGTCAGCATCTCCGGCCGCAGGAACTTACCCTTCGACATGCGCGAGTCCTCGGGAATGCCATTGATATTCCCGTCAGCAGTCGACACACAATTCAGGTAGCGGTCGGTGAGCAGTCCCTGTGCCAGCGGCGAGAACGAGATGAAGCCCACGCCCTGCTCGCGGCAGAGGTCGAGGATGCCCGACTCCTGCGGTTCGCGGTCGAGCATGTTGAGCCGTCCCTGGTAGATAAGGCAGGGCACGTCGCGCTCTTTCAGGTAACTGAAGGCAAAGCGAGTAGCCTCTAACGGCCAGCGTGAGATGCCCACGTAGAGGGCCTTGCCGCTGCGGACGATGTCGACCAGTGCCTGCAGCGTCTCTTCCAACGGTGTTGCCGGGTCATAGCGGTGGCTGTAGAACAGGTCTACATAGTCCAGGTGCATGCGCCGCAGCGACTGGTCGAGCGATGCCATCAGGTACTTGCGCGAACCCCAGTTGCCGTAGGGACCGGGCCACATGTCGTAGCCCGCCTTGGTAGCAATGAACAGTTCGTCGCGGTAAGGCCGGAAATCGTCGTCCATCAGCCGTCCCATCGTCTCTTCGGCCGAGCCGTAGGGGGGGCCGTAGTTGTTGGCCAGGTCGAAGTGGGTGATACCGTGGTCGAAGGCATAGTGTGTAATCTCGCGGCTGCGCTCATAGGGGTCTACGCCACCGAAGTTGTGCCAGAATCCCAGCGACACCTGGGGCAGCAGCACACCTGAGCGTCCGCAGCGGCTGTACTGCATGCCGCCATCGTAGCGTTGCTTGTCGGCAAAATAATTTTCCATATAATTTGTTTTTAGGTTAACGTGTCAGAGGCTCAGCAGTCCGTCGGGCAAGGTCATGGCAATGGTCTTGCCGTCGGTGTCGATATGGGTTATCAGGTCGTCGTTGGCAGGCACCAGCCGGCCGTCATCCAGACAGAAGAGCAGGTTGGCCGTGGAGTCGTCGACGGCATCCACCCTGCCTATCCTGTCGCCCGTCTTGGCATCCACGATGTCGAAGCCTACGAGGAAGCTGAGCGTCAGGGGGCTGTCATCGTCGGCATCGGCCAGCGCACGGGGGAAGTAGACGTCGCAGCCCGTCAGCTCGGCGGCACGCTGCTGGGTGTCGATGTCGCAGAACTTCACCAGGGCCACGGTGTCTGAGCGGAAACGGTACTCCTCGATGAAGAACGGCACCAGGATGCCATCGATGTCGAGCACCAGATAGTCGGCATCCACGCGGTCGAAGACATCGTCGTCAAACTGCAGCGTCACCTCGCCCTTCACGCCGTGGGCCTTGCCCAGCCGGCCTATGCGGTACACTTCTTCTTGCTTTATCATGCCATGCGTTCTATTTTTGCACCCAGTGCGTTCAGGCGGTGCTCAATGTTCTCGTAGCCACGGTCTATCTGCTCTATATTGCTGATGGTGCTGGTGCCGCTGGCGCTCATGGCGGCAATGAGCAGGGCAATGCCGGCACGAATGTCGGGACTCGACATGCGCTGGGCACGCAACTGCCGGCTGCGGTCGTGGCCTACGACGACGGCCCGGTGGGGGTCGCAGAGTATAATCTGAGCGCCCATGTCTATCAGCTTGTCGACAAAGAACAGTCGGCTCTCGAACATCTTCTGGTGGAACAGCACCGAGCCGCGGGCCTGGGTGGCCACCACGATGAGCACGCTCAGCAGGTCAGGGGTAAGCCCCGGCCAGGGCGCGTCGGCCAGCGTCATGATGGTGCCGTCGATAAACGAGTCTACCACATAGTGCTCCTGACGCGGTATGTACAGGTCGTCGCCGTCCTCCTGCACGCTGACGCCCAGCCGGCGGAAGGCATCGGGGATGATGCCCAGGTCCTGCAGCGACACGTTCTTGATACGGATGCCGTCGCCGCACATGGCCGCCATGCCTATGAACGAGCCCACCTCAATCATGTCGGGCAGCAGACGGTGGTCCGTGCCGCCCAGGCGGCTGACGCCGTTGATGGTCAGCAGGTTTGAGCCGATGCCGCTGATGCTGGCACCCATCCTGCAGAGCATGTGGCAGAGCTGCTGTATGTAGGGTTCACAGGCAGCGTTATAGATAGTGGTGGTGCCCTCGGCCATGACGGCTGCCATGATGATATTGGCCGTACCCGTCACCGATGCCTCGTCGAGCAGCATATACGTGCCCTGCAGCCGTTCGGCATGAATCTCGTAGACGTCGCGGTTCTCGGCGTGGCAGAAGCGTGCCCCCAGTTTCTGGAAGCCCAGGAAGTGGGTGTCCAGTCGCCGGCGTCCTATCTTGTCGCCGCCGGGCTTGGCCACCACGGCCTTTCTCATGCGTGCCAGCAGCGGTCCTATCATCAGCACCGAGCCGCGCAGGGCGGCACACTTGCGCACAAACTCGTCGCTCTCTAAGTATTCCAGGTTCAGCGTGTCGGCCCGGAATTCAATGGTCCTGCTGCCGGCCCCCTCCAGCGTCCGTGTCTTCACCCCGATATCGCAGAGCAGCTGTATCAGGTTGTTCACGTCGCGTATGTCGGGAATGTTACTGATGGTCACAGCCTCACTGGTCAGCAGCGAGGCACAGATAACCTGCAGCGCCTCGTTCTTAGCGCCCTGGGGCGTGATGTCGCCACGCAGGGCATGCCCGCCCTCAATCTTGAATACTGCCATACGTATCTCTACTTCTTCCGGCGGTTCCTCTTCCCCTCGTCGGCCTGGATGGCTGTCACCTTGTCAAACCTGAACGTTGCGGGGTCTATCTGTATCTGTCCGTTGGTCATGCGGGCCAGGTCCTCTGCCACCTTCTCGTCGTCGGCTGAACCGTGACCCCACGTCAGCAGGTCGCGCTTCATCTGGATAGCCGCCTGACGTACCAGCTCGTCGCGCTCCTCACCGGCAGGCATGGTCTTCACCTTCTCCATCAGCTCTTCCATCAGCCGCCCGTAGTGGCGCAGGCGGATGCGGCTCTGCGGCAGGGGTATGGTCTTAGGCTTGGAGTGTATCTTCTCGGCACCGCTCACGTCGTAGGGCCAGTCGATATCCAGCCGCTTGTCCGACATCAGGTACAGGTGGTCCCAGAGCGTCTGCTCGTAATTGGCATTGTCGCGTATCTGGGGCACCTTCGTCAGCATCAGTTTGACAATACTCCTGGCGCACCTCAGCCGCTCCTCCTTCGTGGGCAGCCCTATGGCGTAGTCAACCATCTTCTGTATCTCGCGGCCGTACTCAGGCATCAGCAGCTTCTCCCGCTGGGTGTTGTAGTCTAATCCTTGTATATCCATAAAACTATAATAATTTCTTGGGCATCTTCGCCACAAAATCCTTCAAATAGAATGGCACGTAGTAAGCCACGTCCTCTGTCTGGCCCTGCATCAGACGGCGCTCGGCTATGGGCTGCATCCATTTGGCCAGCGGCTCGATGCCGTCAATATAGCGGGCGTTGGGGTGGGCAATGGCCTCCATGCACTTCCCCGCACCGTTGCCGAAGAAGTAGACAGGCTGACGGTCCAGCCACTGCCGGTAGGTGTCGGCATCCACCACGTCGGCCCTGACCTCACGAACCGGGCGCAGGGCACGGTCGTAGAGTCCGGCATAGACCTCCATGCGGCGGGCGTCAAGCATCGGACAGAGCAGGGCGCCCTCCTCCACCAGCTCGCGCAGCAGCACCGGCACGCAGAGCAGCTCCAGCGTGGGCACGCTCACCAGCTTCAGACTGCGCCCGTAGCACACACCCTTGGCCATCGACACGCCTATGCGCAGCCCGGTATAGGAGCCGGGACCGCCGCTGACGGCCACGGCGTCGAAGGGAATGGCATGCGAGTCGGTGAACGACAGGGCTTCGTCAACCATTGTCCCTAACCGCTCGGCATGGTTCGGCCCGGAGTGGTCTTCCTGGTCGAAGATGACGTGTGAATCCTCGCTGACGGCTACCGAGCAGACGTCGGTGCTGGTGTCAATATGTAGTATGCAAGCCATAATCTTGTTCTTTACCTTAAATAATAAGGTGCAAAGATACGCTTTTTTCCGCCAACGGCCGTACAATTATCAGAAATTAACGTCTTCGGGGCAGAAATTCTTTACTGATTCAAGAATTTTGCGTACCTTTGCACCAAGAAAAACAACCACACCGCAAATATGATACAATCAATGACGGGCTACGGCAAGGCTGTCGTGGCCTACAAGGACAAGAAAATCAATGTTGAAGTAAAGTCGCTCAACTCCAAGCAGCTCGACCTGCAGACGCGCATCGCACCGCTGTACAGGGAGAAGGAGATGGAGATGCGGCAGATGGTGGCCCAGGCCGTCGTCCGCGGCAAGGTGGACTTCAGCCTTTGGATAGAACGCGACGCCACCGTCGATGCCACACCCATCAACGCCGCCCTGGTAGAAAACTACTACCGCCAGATGCTGGACATCAGCCAGCGCACGGGCATACCCATGTCTGCCGACCCCTTCTACACGCTGCTGCGCATGCCCGACGTGCTGACGCGCTCCGAACAGGAGGTGGTGCAGCTCTCCGACGAGGAGTGGGCCGTGGCCCGTGGTGCCGTCAGCGAGGCGCTCCAGGCTCTGGTCAGCTTCCGCACCCAGGAGGGAGCCGCCCTCGAACGTAAGTTCACCGAGAAAATTGACAATATCCAGATGCTGCTGGCCGAGATTGAGTCCTACGAGAAGGGACGCGTCGAAAAGATCCGCCAGCGCATCACCGAGGGACTGCAGCAGATTCCCGGCGTCGACTACGACAAGAACCGCTTAGAGCAGGAGCTTATCTACTATATCGAGAAACTCGACATCAGCGAGGAGAAGCAGCGGCTCACCAACCACCTGAAATACTTCCGCGAGACCATGGCCGAGCCTGCCGGACAGGGCAAGAAACTGGGCTTCATTGCCCAGGAGATGGGCCGCGAAATCAACACCACCGGCTCTAAGTCGAACCAGGCCGAGATGCAGAACATCGTGGTGAAGATGAAAGACGAACTGGAACAGATCAAGGAACAAGTACTTAACGCGCTGTAAAAACAACGAACATGGAAAAAGGCAAACTGATTATCTTCTCAGCCCCCAGCGGCAGCGGCAAGTCGACCATCGTGAACTGGCTCATGCAGCAGCACCCGGAGCTGCAGCTTTATTTCTCCATCTCATGCACCTCGCGTGCCCCCCGTGGTACGGAGCGCGACGGCGTGGAATACTTCTTCCTCACCCCGGAGACCTTCCGGCAGAAGATTGCCGACGGCGAGTTCCTGGAGTACGAGGAGGTCTACCACGACCGCTACTACGGCACGCTGAAGTCGCAGGTGGAGCACCAGCGCGAAGAGGGACAGAACGTCGTGTTCGACGTCGACGTCAAGGGCGGCGTCAACATCAAGCAGTACTACGGCCAGCAGGCCCTGAGTCTCTTCATTCAGCCGCCGTCGGTAGACGAACTGCGCCGCCGTCTCACAGGCCGCGGCACCGACACCGCCGAAGCCATCGAGGAACGGTTAGCTAAGGCTGAGTACGAGCTGACCTTCGCCCCGCAGTTCGACCATGTCATCGTCAACGACGACCTGGCGACAGCCCAGCAGGAGACGCTCCGCTTAGTGGAAAACTTCCTGGGAAAATGATTAGAACAGGTATCTTCGGAGGCTCCTTCAACCCCATCCACAACGGCCATATTGCCCTGGCGCGGCAGCTGCAACAGCTGGCGGCCCTCGACGAGGTGTGGCTGATGGTGTCGCCCCAGAACCCCCTGAAACGACAAGAAGACCTGCTCGACGACCAACTGCGGCTGCAGATGGTCCGGCAGGCCCTCACCGGTGAACCATTCCTAAAAGCCAGCGACTACGAGTTCCATCTGCCCCGCCCGTCCTACACATGGCACACGCTGCAGGCATTGGAACACGATTTCCCCGACCGCCAGTTCTCGCTGATGATTGGCGGCGACAACTGGCAGTCCTTCCACCGCTGGTATCGCGCCGACGACATCATACGCCACTACCCCATCGTGGTCTATCCGCGACGGGGAAGCACCATCGGCAGCACGCCACCCGGCGTCACCGTCGTCCAGGCCAGCCTCCTCGACATCTCCAGCACCGACATCCGCCGGCGCGTAGCCCAGGGACAGCCCATCACAGGCCTCGTCCCGGAGTGCATCGAGCCGGCCGTCCTTACGCTCTACCGGCCTCAGACGGCGCTATAGCCTGTCGTGGCTATCATCCGCATCACATCCTTGATGTTCAGCTCCGTGTAGCCGTTCTGCTCCAGCTGGCGGCGGTTCTGCTCCAGCACAGCCTCCTCCTGCTCATTGTTCTCATAGACGAACCATTTTGCCTTACCCTCAGCAAGGCACCAGCCCACCAAGGCTACAACGGCAAACACCACAATGGCAATAAGTGTAGTCATATTTTAAAACGTTCTAAAAGATAATCTTCATTGACCGTGCAAAGATAGCACAAAAAGTCTGTTCCGCCAAACAGTTTCCACGTTTTATGTGAGTTTTTTCTCTGCAAATCGTCATAATCTTAGAAAAAAGTTGTAATTTTGTAGCGATATTGCGACTTAGAACCATAAATTGCCGTCCAAGTGCAGTATATCCTCTTGACTATCCACAGCCAGAGCAACTGCTCAGTCAGCCAGAAGTATAAATGTAAATAATAACAAATTGATATGGGTAAGCCTGCTTTCAAAGAGGAAATCCAACGTCAAGCCATGTGATTGCAACAACCATACAAGGTCATGTGTAGTAGTCGCCAGAAATTTGCAGGCTTCTCACGAAAATTTCCAAGCCTCTCATGGAAATTTCCAAGCCTCTCACGAAAATTTGCAGGCTTCTCAAAAAATATTATCGTTTCATACTGTCATCTGTCATGTTTTCTATATAAGAAACTGTCAGACAGGCGTTTAATGGCAAAACATACTGTCATATACTGTCATATACTGTCATGTGGCACTAAGGCTCAGGTTTGCTACGGACAAAGTCCGAGTTTGCTACGGGCAAAGTCCGAGTTTGCTACGGGCAAACTACCGGTTTGGAGTCACAATACTCCAAAAGGCCGTAAAACATGACAGTATATGACAGTATATGACAGTATGATTTTGGCTTATCATTCTGTAAACCAACCGAATAGCAGAAAGATATGACAGATGACAGATGGAATTGCAATTAAAAATGAAAGTATGACAGTCAGGAAGCGTATAAACTGGAAAAGGAAGAATACGACAAGATGTGCAAGCGCAAGAATGCCTTTATCCAAGAGACAGGGCTTCGCCACACCCTTTGGCTGACAGTGATTACCACAGAAGGCATAGCCCCCGGTAAATACACAGAGATGATTCAGAGCCAAGTAGGTCTGGACGGATTATTTGAGACGTAAGCCCCTCATCTGCATGGCGGGTGACGTGGGAGAGGCATAAAACCGTCAGGTCTTAGAGCAGCTTTATGTCTGTCAGATAGCAGAAAACAGACCCCACAAAAACAGCGGGGTGAGTGTCACACTCACCCCGCCTCAGTACCCAGAGCCGGAACATAACCGCCTCAAACAAAGGAAAGAAAAAGCAACAAAGTAATTGATATACAACGATTTGCAATGTTTCTAGATTTTTCTGATTTTTGACAAAATACCACATTTTTGCCCTTGTTTTGTTAGAATTAACACCTTTTTAACACCCCAGAATTAAAACTTCTTGTACCTTTGCAGACGAAAAGAAAACATCGGTAAATAAACGAGTTATGGTAGAATCAAGAGGCAAGAACAAGAACCTCGTGGAGGCAGGAAATCCGCGATTATTGAAGAAATTAGTGAAGAATGATACCGAGTATAGCCTATATTTGGAGTATCAGATGGGGTATAATCGGGACAACGGCACATCCATTCGCAAGAAGGAAAGTCTGTCGCTATATCTTTTGGCATCTCCCCGTACACCCATCCAACGACAACAAAACAAAGAGACGCTGGAACTAGCCAAGAAGATTCGTTTCGAGCGTGAGCAAGAATTCCTGGATAACCGCGAGGGCTATCGACTGAAGAAAGAGAAAGGCATCAACTTCCTCGACTACTACCAGTCGTACATCAGCAGCTACACCAAGAAAGACATCCGCATGATTCAGATTGCCCTCAATCGTTTCCAGGATTTCCTTGCGGAGTATCATCCCCTGTTGAAAGACTTCATCCGGCCCGATGCCATTACTCATGAAATGATGGTGAAGTTTGCCGAATACCTTCAGACTCGTAGTGTGGGCGAAGGGGCAAAAAGCATCTTGCAGCGATTCAAGAAGGTGGTACGTTCTGCCGTTGACCAGGGCATCATGGCGAAAGATCCATGCAAGGGAGTTGTCTGTGTCGTTGATGACCAGGTGCTGAAGAAAGATGTACTCTCGCAAGAGGAGATACAAAAACTTATGGATACTCACTATCAGTTCGAGAAAGAGAATGTCCGTAATGCCTTCATCTTTTGCCTTTATACAGGCATGCGTTTCTGCGATGTCAAAGACCTGCGCTACTCGAACATTGACTATGCCAACAAACTCCTGCGCTTCGAGCAGGACAAGACCAAAGGGCACTCTGCCCGTAGTTGGGTTACCATTCCCCTCAATGATGGACTCATCCATCTGGTCGGCAGGCCAAAAGAAGGAGAGACAAAGGAATCGCTCGTTTTCAACCTCCCATCATACGAAAGCTGCTGCAAGTCCGTTAAACGGTGGGTGAAGCGTGCCGGCATCGACAAGCACATCAGTTGGCATTGCGCCCGCCATTCCTTTGCTGTTAACATCCTCAACAATGGTGCCAATATCAAGACCGTTGCCAGCCTTCTTGGCCATAGCGGTTTGAAGCACACCGAAAAACACACCCGTGCCGTTGACAAGTTGAAAGAGGATGCCATCAATAGTCTGCCAGCACTCAACCTATAACATTGATTTATTTACTGGCGAAAAGAGAAGATATTTTTCCTTTCGCCAGCAAACATCATTGTTCTGGCGAAAGAAGAATAAGTTTAGTCCACATTGCGCATATATAGCAAATGGGCGTACTAAATGCGAGAAGGCACTGTGTATTTTTGTCGGGTCGGATGCAAAACAAGGAGTTAGAAACACAAAAAGTGCTAAAAACGAGATATTATTCAACATCAACTTGGGCAGTTTAACAAATTATGTTTATCTTTGCACATGTAAATAGCTAAAATCAAAATAGATGACGAAGAAAGATTGTCAAAACAGAATCAGAGTGGTGTTGGCTGACAAGCAAATCACAAACCGATGGCTTGCCGAGCAGATGGGTGTCACCGACATGACCGTCTCCCGCTGGAAAACCAACAAGATACAACCCTCCATGGCACAATTCGTAGAAATCGCCCGCCTGCTCCAAGTTGACATCAAAGATCTGATAGAATACGACTCTTAACAATTACAGATTCTATGGGCAAAATCCTCGATTTTATTGCAGGCGAAACGCAGGGCAAACGCTTTGCATCCTTTAAGTATTGCTACGATGACACATCGGGGCCAAATATAGAATATGACCTTGACGAAGAGCATTATATCAACATGAAGGAATATGCAGAAAACGTTCATGACCCTAAGATGCGCGATATGACAGCAAGAGCCGAACTTTGCCGCCAGGGGCCACCACTCTTTAAATATTTCCTTGACGGCTCGCGTAAGGTCTATAAGGTAGATGATATCCAGTACGACAAGAAAGTGTTTCCCGTTATCAGCGGTCAGGTTTCTGTGGCGTGTTGCGGTCGTGAGATGAACGATGACTATACTTTCCATTCGTTCCATCACATAGATGAAGAAGCCTACCCCGTTGTTTGTCTGCCTGTAGTAGCAAACGGCGAAGGTATTGACAACGAAGTATTCTTCAATAATCTTAGAAACAAGTTGAACGAGCAACCATTGTTGAAAAAGTCAGGTATAGAGATAGGCAAGGTGCTATGGTATCTGACAAAACTTGACGGACGCGAAACACTAGAGAATAAGGGCGTAGCAAAGATTCAGGACGAAATGGTGGCTTGCGAGAAACGCATTGTTGCCCAAATGATGAGCAAACACCTGCTGACCCATGAAAGTTACTTGATAAAAGATGGTTCAATTCAGTATAAGCCAATGAAGTCGGGTGACTACAAGGAACTGGCGCGTATCCGGAACAACTACCGTCATGTAGTAGGCGTATCAAAGCGATTCAACCCGAATCTGATGAAAGACAACAAAGGACAAAGTAGTGCTGCCGCGATAGCAAGCCTTCCTCTCTTCCATCGTACGCCTGCCTTCTTGTGGAGTCCTGGTTCAGAATGGGGAAATGTTAATTTCGCTATTTGGTACGTACGAATCCGCAAAAGAGAGTTTACTGCAACCCCTTATTCAGGTGTGTTGAAAATAGAAAAGATGCTGATGACAGGAAGTGAAAACGACAACGGCCTGATGACTGACGAGATAGATACAATTACTGCCAATATTATCAACGAGCGCAATCCTGTGTGCTATGGCAACGATGCACGCTGGGCAAACCATCTATACCCTGTTTACATGGCTGAAAGTTATTGCAAGAGCCGTTTTAGAAGTGACATTCAATTTATCAATCTGTTCTGACAAATATGGAAACAATAGGACGTATAATAGCAACCGAGAAGCAGCCTTCTACCATCGAGGAGTTTACTTTTTGGACACAAAAAGACTTAAAATTGAAGCCTTTTGATGTAGTAGTGGTTGACCATATTAAAGATGCCAATGGTGAAGATTCTAAGACCTTTGGAGTTGTGGAGGAGATTTCCCACATGACCGATTCGCCAAGTGCCTTAGCTGGCTACATCTCCAGCGATTTTGGTGATGTAGATGCTCATACCTACACCGAGCGTATAGGCATGAACTATGTGAAGTGTAAAGTTGTTGGCAATGACAAGGGCATTTATATCCCCGTTCAAGAAGGCAAACAAGTTCACTTGGCTGATGAAGAACAGATTATGGAGGCATTGGGATTGAAGGACGTGAAGAATCCATTGCCAGCCGGGTATATTGACATGTACGATGGTGATAGCAAAAAGACACTGCCCGTGTACTTCAACTCACACTTCCTGATTGGGCCCGAAGGTGCCCATCTGAACATATCTGGTATTTCAGGCTTGGCTTCAAAGACCTCATACGCAATGTTCTTGATGAAAGCTATTCAAGACTATGCCATAAAGGGTAATGAGTCTGTAGCATTTATCATGATGAATGTGAAGGGCACAGACCTGTTAAGGATTGACCAAAAGAACGAACGGAAAAAGGAACTCGACCAGATAAAACCGGCCTATGACTTGCTGGGAATGGAAATGAAACCTTTTGAACAGGTGAAGTACTTCTATCCTTATGCAAAAGAGTACACGACGTACACATACGAGAAAGAGAGCGTTTTGAAAGAGCGATTAGCTAACAAGACGGCGGCTCAGTTCAAGTACCTGTTTGAAACAGATGAGGACAAAGAGTGTCTTGACCTTCTGTTTGCCAATGTTGACGACCCTAATGAAACCATTGAAAGCATCGTGAATTTCATTATGGCGAATAGTGGTAGCTTCAATGGCGTTGAAACATGGGAAGATTTCCAAAATGTTGTACATAGTTACACTCAGGCAGACAAGAAGAATGCGTCGAAGGAAATCTCGGTAATGAGTTGGCGTAAGTTTTACAGGTTATTCAATAAGAGTTTTCAAAAGTGTCGCCAGATGTTCACCAATCAGTTGGGTAATGGTGTACGGCTACGTGACGAGATTGCCAATATCAACAAGAATGACGTGATGGTTATTGATGTCGCCAAAATGGACGAGGAGTCGCAAGGCTTTGTGTTTGGTGATGTGATGCGAGCCGTTTATAATCTGAAACTCGGAGCGTCAAAGCGTCCTGATGAAGAAATTCCTGATCGCATCGTTATCTTTATCGATGAGCTGAACAAATATGCGTCGAATGAAGTTCCCAAATCATCGCCAATTCTTCATCAGTTGCTCGACATAACGGAACGAGGGCGTTCGCTCGGCATTATCCTCTTTGGCGCAGAGCAGTTTGTAAGCGATATACACCGTCGCGTTAAGGGTAATTGTGCGACACAGGCATTCGGGCGTACAAACGCAATTGAAATTACGCGAGAGGACTTCCGCTTCGTGCCAAGCGTCTATAGAACGATGCTAACTCGAATGAAGCAAGGTGAATACATCATTCAGAACCCCGTGTTCCGCTCGATGCTCCACATCAATTTCCCGTTACCCATTTACAAGTATTATAACGACTAATTAAAGATATGGCAAGAATAGGCAAATACGTAATTGACTCACTCACACGAAGCATGTATGAGGACAGTCGCTGTATATATCGCGAATACATACAGAATGCGGCTGACCAGATAGATATAGCAAGAGAACAACATATTGAAGAAAATGACTATTACGAGATTCACGTGAGAATTTTCCGTAGTCAGCGACGCATTGAGATTGAGGACACTGCCACAGGAGTAAGTGCAGTTAATCGAGACACATTGAAAGATGTGGCCACCTCACAGAAACAACGCGGTAAGCGTAAGGGCTTTCGCGGCATAGGCCGCTTAGGAGGCTTGGGCTATTGTACCACACTTACTTTTGAAACATCATATAAAGGTGAAGATGTAAAGACCCTGATGCATTGGGATGCTGCTAAGATGAATCGTATAGTTGACGATGAGTTTGACGAAAGTGAAGCAGGAAACGTAATCGACGATTGTACGTCCTTTGAGGAGCAGCCTGAAGTTGCAGCCAAGCACTATTTCAAGGTAATCTTGGAGAATGTCACCGACGACCGTTTGCTGGATGTCGCAAACATTCGTAAATACCTTTCTATGGTTGCTCCTGTTGATTATCCTACTCAATTTGGCATTTTTTCATCTAAAATAAAACGGTATATCCAAAATAACGGTATTAAACTTGATATTTATAATATCTATGTGGGCGATGAGTTCGGCGAAGAACAAATCTACAAAGGGTACACCACAAAAATTGAGGATGCAAGGAATGGCGATTACGACATAAAAGACATTCAATTTTTTGACCGTAAAGATTCCGATGGCAAGATAATTTATTGGGGATGGTATTCTATTTCCGAATTGCGCGGTCAGATTCCTGCCAACAATGTTGCTTATGGAATAAGACTTCGTTGCATGAATATTCAGATTGGTGACGAGCGTACAACTCGTAATTTCTTTATTGCTGAAGGTGATAAACGTTTTGCACAATACTTCTTTGGAGAACTTCATGTAGAAACGCCTCTTCTTATGCCCGATGCGCGACGTGACTACCTTCGCGAATGCGAATACAGAAGTATATTTGAAGGAATGGTTAGAAATGACTTCACAACACTTAAAGACCTTTGTAACGAAGCTTCCAATATACGTGGCATAATCAAGAATATCACCAAAGCGGAGGAAGGCCAAAAGACTATAGAGAAAAAGCGGGAAACAAGTTCTTTCTTGTCGCAAAAGGAAATCGAAGATGATGATGCTAAGTATGAGCGTTTCAAGAAAAACAAAGAAAAAGCTCAGCAGCAATTAGAGAAGAAAAAGCGGGAAACAGAACAGAGTGGTTCACCCCTCGGTTTTATATATGGCACATTGCCTACACCGCTGCCAACCACCCATAATTTTACAAAAAGTCCAGCCGAAAATTCTGATGCAACATCGCTATTCCCTACATCTGTTGCCGATGACGGACCTGGTGTAACTGAGGAAAGACAGAGCCCAAGATTGCGAACCGACAATGAAATATATAAGAAGTTCGGTGTTAAGGAAAAGAATGTTATCAATGCCGTTTATAACGCTATCTATAACGCCATCGCAGATGAGGATATGCGCGAAGGACTGATTAAAAAGATTGAGAAGGAACTGACGAAATGAACCGGAGGGTTTTACTTTTAGAGCCTAACTACAAGAACAAATTCCCTCCCATCGGCCTGATGAAACTGGCCACCTATTTCAGATTGCGAGGCGACGATGTGGTCTTCTACAAAGGAGACCTCAAGGAGTTTGTTATCCGACAGATTACAGAGGAGTGTGTAACGCAACTCTCAAAAGTTGACGAAACAATCGATTGGAAGTTACGCTTTAATCGTATTGCTACATATATTCGCTATCGCCGTAAATCTGATTTAGAGAATATAGGGATAGACGATTCGGAAGATGCCATCTTTATTTATCCCTGGATAGAACATTTCAAAAAATTCTATCATAGTGGCGAATACAAGAAACATCCACGTTGGGATTGGGTTGGCGTAACTACCCTGTTCACCTTTCACTGGGATATAACCATTGAAACCATTGAGTTCGCAAAAACAATGGTGAAAGACCAGAAGAATCTGATGGTGGGTGGTGTGCTAGCATCCATTCAGCCAAAGGAGATAGAAGAAGCGACAGGCATCAAGCCTCATTGCGGTACACTTCACACGCCATACAAGGATATTGATGAAGATAACCCATATATAATAGACGAGTTACCTCTTGACTATTCTATCCTTGACGAAATAGATTATGAATACCCCGACGGAGGCTCATATTACAGCTATACTACTCGTGGCTGTATTAGAAAATGTGCATTCTGTGCGGTTTGGACATTGGAACCACGCTATCAGGAATATATTCCCCTGCGCGAACGCATTGAACGTACAAGGCGGCTTTATGGTGAGCAGCAGAATCTTCTCTTGATGGACAATAACGTGTTGGCATCTGATAAGCTGAAAGAAATCATAGATGATATTAAGTCGTGTGGATTCACGAAAGGGGCTAAATTTGTTGAGCCTAATCAATACTTCATCGCTATTCGTAATCTCCGCTTGGGAATCAATAATAGGGCCTATGTCCGTAAGTGTTACAAACTGCTTCAGGGAATCAACAATTATAAGGGACTCAGCGAAAAAATGCGTACTGAGATACTGGCCCTACGGGAAAAGCACCACTTGCTTCATCCTGACACCTGTCGGCGAGACGTGCTGATAGCCACCTATAAAGATTTTGCACCCTATTTCGATGCAAAGTATAAACGCCGTAAAGGACGACTACGCTACGTTGACTTCAACCAAGGTGTTGATGCTCGATTGTTCACCGATGAAATTGTTTCTTTGCTGGAGCAGATACCTGTTCGTCCACTTCGTGTCGCTTTTGATGATGTTAAGACAGAGCCGAAATATAGAAAGGCCATAAAGATGAGTGAGAAGCACGGCATGCGAGATTTCTCTAACTATCTGCTATATAATTTCAAAGACAAGCCAGTTGATCTATATCATCGATTGCGGATAAACGTGGATATGTGCGAGAAGATGAACGTAAGTATTTATTCTTTTCCTATGAAGTACCACCCCATACGTGGTGAGCATAGCCATGACCGCGACTATATCGGCAAGTACTGGAACAGAAAATATATTCGTGCCGTGCAGGCTATATTGAATGCCACGAAGGGCAAGATAGGTCGTGGCGTGTCGTTCTTTGAGAAAGCGTTTGGAAGAAATGAAGAGGAATATATGGAACTTCTTCTGATGCCAGAGACATTCCTTTTGTTCCGATTCTTCTTTGAAGATTTAGGGTACACCCGGAAATGGAGAGAGGCTATGGCCGAACTATCAGATGAAGAACGAGAAGAATTGTTGCCAATTATTTATAGAAATGAATTTAACCATATAGAAGATCTTACCGACAACGCAAAGTTCCGTAAGATATTGACATATTACAAAGACTATCGGAAAGATATTGCCGATCATAAATCAGAATTATATAGACTAAAACAGGAATTTGAGAAAAAATAGGACAATAACTTTCTCGTTATAAATATGACCATACAAGAAATAACAACCCGTAAAGAAGGCCAGACATTTGATTGCAAGAGCATTCAAATAGAGCCGAAGGCATTGGCTGTGCCCATTGTGGCATTTGCCAATG
>CAMYZO010000070.1 GCA_947303855.1 uncultured Prevotellaceae bacterium | reverse complement strand
AGTTAGGAGTTAGGAGTTAGGAGTTAGGAGTTAGGAGTTAGGAGTTAGGAGTTAAATTTTAAAACAATGAGCAAGATATTGATGAGTATGGCCGTGGCTGCTATAGCACTGACGGCCTGCGGCGGACAAAAGGTCGCCGAAGTAGAGAAAACACCTGCCGAACAGCTGGCAGAGCGGTTGGACAGTCTGAAACAAAAGGGCTACATGTTCGGACACCAGGACGACCCCATGTATGGGCTGACCTGGGAATACCAGCAGGACAGTAGCGACGTGAAGAACACCTGCGGCGACTACCCCGCCGTAATGGGCTTCGAACTGGGAGGCATCGAAATGGGTGATGCACGGAGTCTTGACAGTGTGCCTTTTACCAAGATTACAGAGGAGGTCATCAAGCACTGCCAGCGCGGCGGCATCGTCACACTGAGCTGGCATCCGCGTAACCCGGTGACCACCTCGGAGCAAGGCGGCACCTGGCCCCAGGGCACGTCATGGGATGTATCCGACAGTACCGTCGTCAAGAGCGTGCTGCCTGGCGGTCCGCAGTATGAGAAGTTCCAGTTGTGGATGCAGCGCGTGAGCGATTTCCTGGCTACGCTGAAGACGCAGGACGGACAGCCCGTGCCCATCATCTTCCGCCCGTGGCACGAGAACACCGGCTCGTGGTTCTGGTGGGGCGAGAAGCTCTGCACGGCCGATGACTACAAGGCACTCTGGAACATGCTGCAAGACAAGCTGACGCAAGACGGTTTCGACAACCTGCTGTGGGCCTACTCGCCCGGCATGGCTGCCGACCTGACTGAGGAGAAGTTCCTGGAGCGTTACCCCGGCGACGACCGCATACAACTCATCGGCATCGACGGCTATCAGTGGGGCACGAAGGAAGACTTCATGTCGCAGCTCGACCAAAACCTGCAGATGATTTGTAACTTTGCACAGAACCACGGCAAGATTGCTGCACTTACAGAGTGTGGACTGAAGAACCTGACCGATCCCACATGGTGGGTATCATCGCTGCAGCCCGTGGTCGACAAGTACCCCATCAGCTATCTGCTGGTGTGGCGCAACTACAAGGAGGAGTGGTTCGGCCCATCGCCTGCACAGCCTGACGCACCTTATTTCAACGAGTTCTATAACGCAGAGAAGACTTTATTCCTAAACGACATCAAATAAACCCGACAGCAAATATGAGCAATTTCAAAGAGAAAGTGGCAGCCCTGCGGCAGCACCACGAAGAACTGCTGAGCCGCAAGAACGAACCCCTGGCATGGGGTAACGGCATCTACGAAAAGTATAAGTACCCCATCATCACAGCCGAGCATGTGCCGCTGGAGTGGAAATACGACTTCAACGAGCAGGACAACCCCTACCTGATGCAACGCATTATGTGCAACGCCACGCTGAACTCAGGCGCCATCAAGTGGCAGGGCAAGTACGTGCTGATAGTACGCGTAGAGGGAGCCGACCGCAAGTCGTTCTTCGCCGTGGCAGAGAGTCCCAACGGTATTGACAACTTCCGCTTCTGGCCGGAGCCTGTCACCATGCCCGACGATGTGATTCCTGCCACAAACATCTACGACATGCGCATCACCCAGCATGAGGACGGCTGGATATACGGCGTGTTCTGTGCCGAGCGCCACGATGACTCACAGCCCGGCAACCTGTCGGCAGCAACGGCTACGGCTGCCATCGCCCGCACCAAGGACCTCATCAACTGGGAGCGACTGCCCGACATGAAGACCAAGAGCCAGCAGCGTAACGTAGTGCTGCACCCTGAGTTCGTCAATGGGAAATACGCTTTCTATACCCGTCCGCAGGATGGCTTTATCGACACGGGCAGTGGCGGCGGCATCGGCTGGGCCCTGGTGGACGACATCACCCATGCCGAAATCAAGGAAGAGCAGATTATCTATGCCCGCAACTACCACACCATTACCGAGGTGAAGAACGGTGAAGGCCCCCACCCCATCAAGACTGCCAAGGGCTGGCTGCACCTGGCCCACGGCGTAAGGGCAACGGCCGACGGCCTGCGATACGTGCTCTATATGTATATGACCGCACTCGACGACCCCACACGCGTCATCGCCAAGCCCGGCGGCTACTTCCTGGTGCCTGAGGGCGACGAATACCTGGGCGATGTGATGAACGTGGCTTTTGCCAACGGATGGATTGCCGACGAGGACGGCCGGGTGTTTATCTACTACGCCTCTGCCGATACCCGCATGCACGTTGCCACGTCGACCATCGACCGGCTCATCGACTACTGCATGAACACACCCGAGGACGGTCTGTCCACCTCGGCATCGGTAGAGACCATCAAAAAACTCATCTTAAAAAACAAAGACAATGGCTAATATCAAAGAAAAGATAGGCTATGCGCTTGGTGACGCAGCCGCCGGTGGCATCACATGGAAAATCATGTCGATTGCCTTTCCACTCTTCTTCACCAATGTCTTCGGCCTTACCTTTGCCGATGCTGCCACGCTGATGCTCATTGCCCGTATGTTCGATGTCGTGACCGACCCCCTGATGGGATCGCTGGCCGACCGCACACAATCGCGCTGGGGCACCTACCGCCCGTGGCTCATCTTCGGAGCTGTACCCCTGGGACTTATCTTCGCCCTGCTGCTCTATACACCCGACTTCGGACCCGTAGGCAAGCGCATCTGGGCCTACTCGCTCTATCTGCTCATGATGGCCACCTACACGGCTGTCAATGTGCCCTACGGCTCGCTCTTAGGCGTGATGACCGATGACGACAACGAGAAGAACCAGTTCTCCAGCTTCCGCATGGTGGGAGCCTACGCCATGGGCTTCGTCACCCTGCTGTCGTTCCCCTACCTGCAGAAGATGGTGGGAGGCACCGAACAGCATCAGTACGCTGTGCTGGGTGCCTGCTTCGGTCTGCTGGCCACGTTAGGCACGCTGGCCTGCGGCTTTCTGACCAAGGAGCGGCTGAAGCCTGTGCGAGCCGAGAAGTTCTCGTTCAAGCAGTTTGGCGACCTCTTCAAGAACAAGCCCTGGATATACCTGACGCTGATAGGTATATGCACCAACTTCTTCAACGGCTTCCGCTATGCCGTGGCCGGCTACCTGTTTGAGTACTGTCTGCATGGCGACGTGACGGTGAGCGGTCTCATCATCAACTACACCGTCTTCATGACCTTCGGCGAACTGACCTGTATGGTCTTCGGCGGCGTGTCGCCCTGGTTCACCAAAAAGATCGGCAGCAAGCGCATGGCTTTCATCGTGGCTGCCATCATCTGCCTCGCATTCTCCGTGGCCTTCTTCTTCATCCCCATGAACCGTGACTACATCTGGGTGATGGTGGCCATTGTCATTCTTACCTCTGTGGGCGTTGGTCTCTACTCACCCCTGCTGTGGTCTATGTATGCCGACGTGGCCGACTATGCCACTGAGAAGAACGGCACCTCGTCGACGGGCCTCATCTTCTCCAGCGGCACCATGGCCCAGAAGTTCGGCACGGCCATCTCCGGCTCACTCGTGGCCCTGTTCTTAGGCATGGCCGGTGCCAGCATGGTAACCGATGCCATGGGCAACACCAGCGTTGACCCGTCCTCCATCACCGACTCCGTGCTGACGATGGTATGGTCGCTGTTCTCGCTGTTCCCCGCTGTCATTGCCGCCATTATGATATTACTGACCATGAAGTATCCCATCAAGAAATGAACGCAACAGTCAAAAGAATGAGAGCAGAGATGCAGGATGTGCTTGAGAACAACATCCTGCGCTTCTGGCTCGACCAAATGCAAGACCGTGAGAACGGCGGTTTCTATGGCCGCATGGACGGCCACATGCAACTGTACCCTCAGGCTGAGAAGGGAGCCATCCTCAACGCCCGCATCCTCTGGTCGTTCTCAGCGGCTTACAGGGTGCTGGGCAAACAGGAATATCTCGACGCTGCAACCCGTGCAAAGGACTATGTCATTCAACACTTTATCGACCCCGAACAGGGTGGCGTGTTTTGGAGTGTTGACTATCTGGGCCGGCCTAACGACACCAAGAAGCAGTTCTATGCCATCGGCTTCGCCATCTACGGACTGTCGGAATATGCACGGGCCACAGGTGACAGAGAGGCACTGGACTATGCCCTGCAGCTGTTTGACTGCATAGAGGAGCACGCCCTGGATCATGAGCACAATGGCTATATCGAGGCCATGACACGCGACTGGCAGCCCATTGCCGACATGCGGCTGTCAGAACTTGACGCCAACTACCCGAAGTCGCAGAACACCCATCTGCACATCATTGAACCGTACACCAACCTGTACCGCTGTCTGAAAGAGCTGCACGCCAAGGAATCGTGCGACTACGTGCCGGCCATCGGTGCCGTCCTTCCCGTGGGCATCACGACGCCCGCACAGACGACGGAGGCTGTTGAAGCGGCCCTCCGTAACCTCATCAACATTTTCACCGACCGCATCCTGAATCCCGAGACTCACCACCTCGACCTCTTCTTCGACATGGACTGGACGCGTGGTGCCGGCCACCTGGAGAGCTACGGTCACGACATCGAGTGCTCATGGCTCTTGCATGAGTCGGCCTTAGTGCTGGGCGACGAGAAGGTATTGGAGAAGGTGGAGCCTATCGTGAAGATGGTGGCCGAGGCCTCTGCAAAAGGGCTGCGTGCCGACGGCTCCATGATTCATGAAGCTAATCTGGACACTGGTCATACCGACGACGACCTGCACTGGTGGGTACAGGCCGAGAACGTGGTGGGATGGCTGAACATCTACCAGTACTTTGCCGATGAGACGGCGTTGCAACGGGCCAATGCCGGCTGGGAGTACATCAAGCACAACCTCATTGACCATGAGCACGGTGAATGGTTCTGGAGCCGCAGGAACGACGGCACGCTGAACATGGACGATGACCATGCCGGATTCTGGAAGTGCCCCTATCACAACAGCCGCATGTGCCTGGAAGTCATAGAGCGTTTCGCATGAAAGCACTTGTAGCCTTAGTCCTCTGTCTGTTCGCCTCGACTGCACAGGCTGACGACACCACCATCAGCCTGGCAGGACGGTGGCACTTTGCCCTCGACCCTGACAGCAGTCTGACAGCAGCCACACCGTTTGGCGACGAAGTGACCCTTCCCGGGACTACCGATACCAACAAGAAGGGAACGCCCCTGGGCCGTTTCGACGAGACGACACGCCTGAGCCGTCGCTACGCCTACAAAGGACGTGCCTGGTACAGTCGGGAATTTGTCGTTCCACAAGAGTGGAAGGACAAGAACATCGTCCTCTTTCTGGAGCGCACCAAATACACCGAGGTTTATGTTGACGGGCAATTCATAGGCTGTAGCAACGATCTGTCAACGCCACAGACCTATACCCTTCCCAAAACGCTGACGCCGGGCACCCATGTGCTTGCCATCATGGTGGACAACGGCAGCCATATTCCCACGCAGCTCTATGCCAGCAGCCATGCCTGCACAGAGGACACACAGACCAACTGGAACGGTATTATCGGAAGGATGGAGTTAAGAGTAGAAGCCCCCCCTACTGTCCCCGAGGGGGCTTCAATAGTTGACAAGCCCACTTTATCATTAGTAGCCCCCTCGGGGGATGCAAGGGGGGCTACCTTCCTGCGTGGCAAGCACGATGCCTGTGTCTGGCCGCTGACGGGCCATGTGCCCATGGATCTGCAGTCGTGGCTTGACTACTTGGGCACCTGTGCCGACTATGGCATCAACCACGTGCGCTTCCACAGCTGGTGTCCGCCTGAAGCAGCCTTCACCGCCGCCGACTCCCTGAACATCATCCTGCAGCCAGAACTGCCCTTCTGGGGTGACTTCAACGACAAGGACCCCCTGCTCATGACGTTCCTCCATAAAGAGGGCGAGAACATCCTGCGCTGGTATGGTCATCACCCGTCGTTCCGCATGTTTGCCTTGGGCAACGAGCTGTGGGGCAGCATCGATAAAATGAAGGCCTTCGTTGACGATTTCCGGCGCATGGCCCCCGACAAGCTCTACACCTTCGGTTCCAACTACTACTTAGGCTATCAGGGGGTGCAGCCAGGCATGGACTACTTCACCACCTGCCGCGTGGGCGGTGAGGCCTGGGGCAGTTACGACACCCACACACGAGGGTCGTTCTCGTTTGCCGATGCCTGTGATGGCGGTATGATCAACCATTTCCGCCCTAACGCCAAACTGAACTTCGCTGAGGGCTGTTCGCGCAGCACCGTCCCCGTCATCAGTCATGAGACCGCCCAGTTCCAGACCTACCCCGACTTTGAAGAAATCAAGAAGTACACGGGAGTGCTGCGCCCCTGCAACTTGGAGGTGTTCCGACAGCGACTCGCCGATGCCGGCATGGCCGGCCAGGCTGAAGCCTTCCACCGTGCCAGCGGCCGTTGGTCGTACCTGCTCTACAAGCAGGACATCGAGATGGACCTGCGCACACCAAACATGGCGGGCTTCCAGTTGCTCGACCTGCAGGACTATCCCGGCCAGGGTTCGGCCTACGTAGGTATCCTCGATGCGTTCATGCAGTCGAAGGGAATCTGCACGCAGGCGGAGTGGCGACAGTTCTGCTCGCCCGTGGTGCCGCTGCTTGTCAGCGATGCCTACTGCTTCACCTTCAGCGAGGGCATTCACGGCAGCATCCAGGTGGCTAACTACAGCGGCGTCTCCTTACGCCATCATTCATTAAGATGGGAATGTGCCGGACAACAAGGCGAGTTGAGCATTCCTGACGGCGAAGGGCTACTTGATGTTGGTGCCATCGACATCGACCTGTCGCACCTCCGAAAGGCCACCCCGCTGAAGCTGACACTCACAGTGTGCCCAGAGGTTTTGCCGCAGGAATCGTCTGAGGAAGGGAGGCCCTTCTCTCCCCCCTCGGGGGAGTTGGAGGGGGCTAACACCTACGACCTGTGGGCCTACCCCGACCGTGTGGCGCTGAACAAGAAAGGCATTGTCATTGCCAAGGAACTGACTGACGACGTAGCCCGTCAACTGCAGAAGGGAGCCAAGGTGCTGCTGATGCCCGATTCTACCAGCCTCTGCGTGGGCGGCTTGTTCCAGACCGACTACTGGAACTACCGCATGTTCAAGACCATCAGCGAGAACAACAAGAAGACGGTGTCGCCTGGCACCCTCGGTCTGCTCTGCAACCCTGAACACCCGCTGCTAAGGGACTTCCCCACCGAAGAACACACCTCGTGGCAGTGGTGGCCGGTGGTGAAGGCCAGCCATCCCTTCATCCTTGACAATACGTCAAAGGACTACTTTCCTCTGGTGCAGGTCATCGACAACGTGGAGCGTAACCACAAACTGGGGCTCGTCTTCGAGTTCCGAGTGGGTAAGGGACGCCTGCTCGTGGTGATGAGCAACTTAGAGCAGGCTGCCGATTATCCCGAAGGCCGCCAGTTCTACGCCTCAGTGCTGAACTACATGCACTCCACACACTTCGCCCCCGCAACCAAAGTCAGCTTAGAACAAGTGCGCCTGCTCTTCACAACACAGGTGACGGAAACAAAACTGGAAGAACTGAATAACATTTCACCATACTAAAAAGACTATGAAAAAAACTACTATCATGATGGGAGCACTGATGCTCCTCGGTACAACCAAGACAATGGCCTGGAAAGGCGACGTGACAGTGGAGACCCCCAACACGATGCTGCTGCTTACCGCAGAGGAAGGGAGTGACCTGCGCCAGGCCTACTATGGCGACAAGAGTGCCACCTTACAGGAACTGCGCGATGCCGGCAGCGACCTGAACTTCCACGCCCTGCCCGCCTTCGGCACCGTTGATGCCGTACAGGCACCTGCCCTGCAGGTACAGCACGCTGACGGCGACCTGAACCTGGAACTGAAGGTGACAGGCTACGAGATGCGCGACGAGGCACGTGCCAAGACGCATATCTTCACCATGCAGGACAAACTGTTGCCCTTCACCGTCAAGGTGTTCTACAAGGCCTACAAGCAGGTGGACATCATTGAGACATGGACGGAGATACAGCACCAGGAGAAGAAAGCCGTCACGCTGAAGCGCTTCGACTCCGGTCACCTGACGCTGCGTCAGGGCGACGTGTGGATGACGCATCTGCACGGTAACTGGGCTGCCGAAGCCGAGCCGACCATGGAACCCGTGAGAGCAGGCATGAAAGCCATCCGCAACAGCGACGGCGCCCGCAACTCCCACCTCGACGCTCCTGAGATGATGCTCTCGCTTGACGGCCGGCCACAGGAACTGACAGGCCGCACCATCGGTCTTGCCCTCTGCTGGAGCGGCAACTACGAACTGCGCGTGAACACCATTTCGCACAAGGAGCACCACGTCTATGCCGGCATCGACCCGGTGGCCAGCGAATATGTGCTGGAACCGAAGGAGCTGTTTGAGACGCCCCACCTGGCCATGACGTTCTCCAACGAAGGTATGAGCGGTGTGAGCCGTGCGTTCCATAACTGGGCACGCCGTGAAGGCATGCTGCACCGTGGCATGCAAACGGGCGACATCCTGCTGAACTCATGGGAGGGTATCTACTTGGACATCACCGAGGAGAAGATTATCAAGATGATGGACGACATCGCTGCTTTCGGCGGCGAACTCTTCGTGATGGACGACGGCTGGTTCGGTGACAAATATCCGCGTAAAAAGGACGACTCGTCATTAGGCGACTGGGTAGTCGATAAGAACAAGCTGCCGAACGGCATCAAGGCGCTCACCGACGCTGCCAGGCAGCGCCACATCAAGTTCGGCATCTGGATTGAGCCGGAGATGAGCAACACCACCAGCGAACTCTTTGAGCAGCACCCCGACTGGGTGTTGCAGGCCAAGGGACGTGAACTGAAGTTAGGTCGCGGCGGCACACAGGTGGTGCTCGACATGACCAACCCCAAGGTGCAGGACTTCGTGTTCAGCATCGTCGACAACCTCATGACGCAGTATCCTGAAATCAGCTATATCAAATGGGATGCCAATGCCTCGATACAGAACTACGGCTCACCCTACCTGCCGAAGACGAAGCAGAACAACATCTACATTGACTATCACCGTGGACTCATCAAGACCCTGCAGCGCATCCGCGAGAAATATCCCGACCTGGTCATCCAGGACTGTGCCTCGGGAGGCGGACGTGCCAACTACGGTCTGCTGCCCTACTTCGACGAGTTCTGGGTCTCTGACAATACCGATGCCCTGCAGCGCGTCTACATGCAGTACGGCACCAGCCTCTTCTTCCCCGCCAATGCCATGGCCTGCCATATCAACCACTGCCCCTACTGGAACACGGGCAAGCGCGTCATTCCCGTGAAGTTCCGCTGCGACGTTGCCATGAGCGGACGGCTGGGCATAGAGCTGCAGCCCAAGGACATGACCGACGAGGAGCGCCAGCAGTGTACCACCTGCTTTGCCGACTACAAGCAGCTGCGCCCCATCGTGCAGACAGGCAACCTCTACCGCCTGCTGTCGCCTTACGACCGCAAGGGCGTGGCCAGCCTCATGTATGTTGACGATGCACAAAGCCGGGCTGTGCTCTTTGTCTATAAGACCGATAACTACTACGACCAGCCGCTGCCGCGCCTGCGCCTGGCCGGTCTGAACCCTGCCAAGACCTATACGCTGACGGAACGCAACATAAAAGTAGGCCAGCAACCCTGTTCGCTCAGTGGCAAGCAGTTTACTGGCCGTTTTCTCATGGATGTCGGCGTTGAACTTTCACTGTGGGACGACTATGCGTCCCGGGTGTTCGAACTGAAATAGCCCGACGCTACATCACCACCTCGACGATGTGGCGGCCGGAAGCAGCTTTCACAATATTGCCGCTCACAGGCTGTCCGTCGCAGGTGATGCGCTTCACACCACTCTGACGACCTTCGGGATTACGCACCGTAATTTCGAAGGTCGTATCGCGTAACTGGCGGGTTACGGTATATTCCTTCATGGTCGAGGGAATGCAGGGTGCTATCTCGATGCCGTCATAGGTGGGACGGATGCCAAGGATAAACTGCGTGATGGTATACCAGTTCCAGGCGGCGGTACCCGTCAGCCAGGAGTTCTTGCCTTCACCGGGACGTGCAGCATCCTTGCCTGCCACCATCTGACAGTAGACGTAAGGCTCTACCTTATGCAGGTCCTGGTCGTCTATCCATGCGGGACAAATCTTGGTATAGTGCTCCCAGGCGTCGTTACCGCGCTGTGCCACCGTCTCGCCGATGATGACCCAGGGGTTGTTGTGGCAGAAGATGCCGGCGTTCTCCTTGTAGCCGGCAGGATAACTCGAGATCTCGCCCATCTCTACATGATAGACCGTGTAGGCCGGGTTATTGAGCACCATGCCATGTTCGCAGTCCAGGTATTTCTTGCACGAGTCGAGCGCCTTGTCAACCATACCTTCCTCCAGGCCTATACCTGCCATCGTGCAGAAGCCCTGGCTCTCGATGAAGATCTTGCCTTCCTCATTCTCGTGCGAACCTATCTTATTACCATAGAAGTCGTAGGCACGCAGATACCACTCACCGTCCCAGCCGTGTTTCTTCACAGCCTCAACCATGGCGTCGATACACTGCTGTGCGCGCTCAGCCTCCTCATGCTTTCCGACTTTGTTGCAGAGTTCCACATATTGCTTGCCGCAGAACACAAACAGGCCGGCAATCATCAGACTTTCAGCCTTCGAGCCCTCACTGTTGTTCTCGGTAGTCTGGAAACTCTCGTTAGGATCCCACGAGAAGCAGTTCAGGTTCAGGCAGTCGTTCCAGTCGGCACGGCCTATTAGCGGCAGCATGTGGGGGCCTAAGTTCTCCACAACGTGGTTGAACGAGATGCGCAGGTGCTCCATCAGCGAGACCTCGGTGCCGGGCTCATTGTCCCAGGGCACCTGCTCGTCAAGGATGGAAAAGTCGCCTGTCTCCTTAACGTATGCCACCGTGCCAAAGATGAGCCACATGGGGTCGTCGTTGAAGCCGCCTCCGATATCGTTGTTACCGCGCTTTGTCAGGGGCTGGTACTGGTGATAGCAGCCACCGTCGGGGAACTGGGTAGAGGCAATGTCGATGATGCGCTGACGGGCACGGCTGGGAATCTGGTGGACGAATCCCACCAAGTCCTGATTACTGTCGCGGAAGCCCATGCCGCGCCCCACGCCGCTCTCGAAGAACGAGGCCGAGCGCGAGAAGCAGAAGGTAATCATACACTGGTACTGATTCCAGATGTTCACCATACGGTCCAGACGCTCGTCACCACTCTTCACGGCGAACTTCGAGAGCAGACCGTCCCACATCTGGCACAGCTCCTTGAAAGCAGCATCGACAGCCCCGACGGTAGAGAAGCGGGCTATCACCTCATGGGCCTTCTGCTTATTCACCAGCGTCACGTCACTGTCTTGCGACGTAATCAGTTCACCCTTGCGCTTGCGCTCAATATCTTCCTGCGAGAATTTCTCTTCCTGCTGGTTCTCAACATAGCCTAACACAAAGATAAAAGCCTTCTGTTCACCCGGCTGCAGCGTCACCTCTACGTAATGCGAGGCAATGGGACTCCACCCGTGGGCCACACTGTTGCGGGGCTTGCCCTCGGTGACACACTGCGGGGCGTCAAAACCGTTGTAGAGTCCCAGGAACGACTCGCGGTCGGTGTCGTATCCGTCTACTTGTGCATTGGCGAGCGCATAGTAGGCATAGTGGTTGCGGCGCTCCTTATACTCTGTCTTATGATAGATGGTACTGCCCTCTATCTCCACCTCGCCCGTCGACCAGTTGCGCTGGAAGTTCTCCATGTCGGTGGCAGCATTCCAGAGGCACCACTCCGTCAGCGAGAACAGTTTCAGCTGCTTCACCTCGCCGGTCTGGTTCTTCAGCGTCAGTTTCTGCACCTCGGCCCATGTGTTCAGCGGAACAAAGAAGAGCACAGAGGCCTCCACGCCGTTCTTGGCACCGGTGATGCGCGTGTAGTTCATGCCGTGGCGGCACTCATAACTGTCGAGCGCAGTCTTGCAGGGTTTCCAGCCGGGGTTCCAGACGGTGTCGCCATCGACCACGTAGAAGTAGCGGCCTCCGGCATCCATCGGCACACCGTTGTAGCGGTAGCGGGTGATACGGCGGAACTTGGCATCCTTATAGAAGTCGTAGCCGCCGGCGGTGTTTGAGATGAGTCCGAAGAAATCCTCGTTGCCCAGGTAGTTAATCCAGGGGAACGGGGTGGCAGGATTGGTGATGACATACTCGCGGTGAGCATCGTCAAAGTGTCCGTAGGTTTTCTGTGACATATTCTTTTATAGTTTTAATAAGACCTAATCGTCATGCTTTTCAGGGTGTAAAGTTAGTGAATATTTTTCAAACAGCCCGCATCGCTGCTGTTTTTTTGTCTTTATTTAAGTTTCTGTTTGCAAATATCATTTTTATTTGCTACCTTTGCACCCGCTTTTAGTTTACAAAGCAAGATGACATAACTAAAGATCCGCTGCCAAGCATAGTGTAACAACGAGTCTGTATGACTCCGACATCGGCCTTGCAAGGGCCGGTACCAAGTGGTCTTTTTATTTATTGTTACACAAAATTCTTACAGTTATGAGAAAAAGGATTCCCTATCGGGTATGCAGATGCCTGCCCAACGGTGTGATGTGTCATCTTGAAGCCCGGCTTCTCAAGGAACTTGTAAACCGCGAGATTCACCCCATCCGATGCGCCGCGAGTTGCAGACGGAAATACCAGAAAGGGATGTATATCGGCGACCTCTGCGCAGAGACAGGCCATTTCTGGTGGGCCAGGAAGATATGGCTGTTTACGGCGGGACTGATAGAAGACAAGGATTACGAGGAATGGCGGTATGTCTGGTTCGACAACAACCATGTCAGACTGCGTGATGTCATTTCCGAAGCAGAATGCGAACTGCTCTATCGCCGATGCAGCCAACTGTGGCGCGCACTCGGATTTCCAGAGTACGACTGGTGGGACAAACGGGTGGAATACCTGACGTCCATCTACTTTGGCACCACTTACTACGACCTGTATGTCGATAAGTTCAGCAGCTACTACGACGAGGCGATTGGTGAATGGGAGGAAAGGATGAAAGTGGCGGAGGCGGAGCAAGAGACACAGCTCATCTTCCGCGACGGCCAAGGCGACAACCTGCCTCCCTGCTCACAGGACTTCACAGAATACTGGCACGACAGCCCTCATGCGGAGGACTTTACATGGCTCGGATATTAAAGGCGTATACAGGATTTTTTATGCTTTTTTCCTATATACATGTGCAAAGTGGAAGATAGTTGTCGTGAGACAATTCTCTTCTTTTTGCCTTGTAAACGAAAAAAAACAAAGAAAATTTGCTTCGTTAGAAATAAAATAGTAACTTTGCAGGTGATTTTGTAGAACTATGATGAGATTTGCAAACCAGCGCAGAGATAAGATTATGGCTATGATCCGCGAGGACGGACAGGCCAAGGTGGCAGATTTGAGCCGCATCTTCAAGGTGACAGAAGTGACCATCCGTCAAGATCTTGAGCGTCTCGAACAGGATGGGTTCATACGTCGTGAGCACGGAGGAGCCATCCTGAACCAAGACCGTAACGACTTCGGGGAATTGGAACTGGTAAACCAGCAGAATATGGAAGCCAAGCGCGCCATTGCCGCCGAAGCCGTGAAACTAATCAACGACGGCGACACCATCATCCTCGACTCTGGCAGCACCACTACGGAGATAGCAAAACTGATAAAGGGTTTCCACAATCTTCAGGTCATTACCAATGCCCTGAACATCGCCATGATTCTTGGCAAGGAGCGCGGTATCAACCTGAATGTGACGGGTGGTGAGTTTAAGTCGCCAACACTCTCACTGACAGGCGATAAGGCTGCCCAGTATTTTGAGGGCATCCATGCCGACAAGGTATTTCTGGCTACTGCAGGCATCAGCCTGAAGGCAGGGCTTACCTATCCCAGCCTGAGCGACCTGGTGGTGAAGAAGGCCATGATTGAGAGCGCCGACACGGTGTACCTGGTGGCCGACTCTACCAAGATAGGCAAGAGTTCGTTTGCCAGTCTTGGTGCCCTGTCGATGATAGACTATATCATCACCGATTCCGACATCACAGAGGCTGACAGGAAAATACTCGTTGATTTCGATTTGAAGCACATCATTGCCGAAATGCCGCAAGCAAGCAGCGGGAACCAATAAAAAACGTTAAAGTACGGCTAAAAGCCTTTCGTTTGTTTTCGTTTCGTGTTTTATTTTCTTATCTTTGCAGCGAATAACGAACTATTACGCTACGCAAGATGGAATATACAGAACTAAGACAGAAAGCCGAAACCCTCAGATTGCAATTAATCAATCTGGTACACTCTGGCGGCACGGGTCATATCGGCGGTGACCTTTCAGTATTGAACGTGCTGACCGTGCTCTATTACCACACGCTAAACGTTGATGCTAACAATCCGAAGATGGAGGGGCGTGACCGCTTCATCCTGAGTAAAGGTCATTGCGCAGAGGCCTACTACTGTGTGCTCTGCGACAAGGGCTTTATCAGCATGGATGAACTGGACCAGTATGGCAAGGACTATGCCCATCTGGGGGGGCACCCTGACCGCAGCATTCCCGGTGTGGAGCTGAACACTGGTGCCCTGGGCCACGGTCTGTCGGCTGGTGTCGGCATGGCGTTGGCAGCAAAGATGCAACGTGCACGCTACAAGACCTTTGTGGTGATGGGCGACGGCGAGCAGGCCGAGGGCTCTATCTACGAGGCAGCCATGGCTGCCCACAAATACCGTCTTGACAACCTGGTGGCCATCATCGACCGCAACGGTCTGCAGATCTCCGGCTCTACGGAGGATGTCATGCCGTTAGAGAGCATCCGTCAGCGCTGGGAGGCCTTCGGATGGGACGTGATGGAGATCAATGGTGACGATGTCCGTCAGATTGTCAATGCGCTGGATAACATCAACTTCAACAGCGGCCGTCCCCATCTCATCATCTCCGACACCACGAAGGGCTACGGCATCTCCTATATGGAGAACGTGGCCAAGTGGCACCATGGCGTACCCAACCAGGAACAGTATGAGACGGCCCTGAGCGAAATAGACATGCGTATTCACCAATTATATAAGGAAGGAGAGAAGGAATGATGAAAGCCCCCAACAAAATACCCTGCCGTAAGAGTTTTACGGATACGTTGCTAGAGAAGGCACGCGAGGACAAGCAGATAGTAGCCGTGACGTCAGATGCCAGTGGCTCGGCCACGCTGACGGACTTTGCCAAGGCACTGCCGGAGCAGTTTGTTGAGGTGGGCATTGCCGAGCAGAACGCTGTGGGTGTCTCTGCCGGACTGGCCTCAACAGGTATGAAGGTGTTTATCTTTGGTCCTGCCTGTTTCTATGTGGCCCGTGCCCTGGAGCAGGTGAAGGTTGACATGGCCTACTCGCAGATGCCGGTGAAGATCTGCGGCGTCAGCGGCGGTGTGGCCTACAGTCAGCTGGGAGCCACGCACCACTCGCTGCACGATATTGCTGTGCTGCGCACCTTCCCCGGCATGGAGGTCTACCTGCCCTGCGATGTGCGCCAGACTCGGAAACTGGTGGAGAAACTGATCGATCATCCCAAGCCCGCCTATATCCGTGTGGGACGTAATGCCGTCCCCGACGTCTATGAGAACGACAACTTTGAGTTTGAGTTGGGCAAGGCCAACACGCTGATGGAGGGCAATGACCTGACCATCATCGGAGCCGGCGAGACGGTGGCTCACTGTCTGGAGGCTGCTAAGATGCTGAAGGAGCAGGGCATCCATGCCCGCGTGCTCGATATGTGTAGCATCAAGCCCTTCGACAAGGAAGCTGTGCTGAAGGCTGCCCGCGAGACAGGCCGCATCGTGACGGCTGAGGAGCATAGCGTCTATGGCGGCTTAGGATCCATGGTCGCAGAGATCACGGCTCAGGAGTGTCCCGTGAAGATAAAAATCTTAGGAGTGCCTGACGAAAACGTCATCCATGCCAAGCCGCTGACGGTGTTCCGCCACTATGGCTTCGACTACCAGGGCATCTATGAGGCGGCGATGGAGGTAGTTAGGAGTTAAGAGTTAGGAGTTAGGAGTTAGGAGTTAGGAGTTATGAGGCACTATATCATTGCTATTGACCAAAGCACGTCGGCTACTAAGGCGCTGCTCTTCGACGAGCAGTGCAAGCTGGTGGACCGGTGCGACATTGCCCACAAGCAGTACTATCCGCAGGAGGGTTATGTGGAGCACGATGCCGAGGAAATCTATCAGAACACGGTTGAGGCCATCCGTCAGGTGGTGGATAATTGTGAATTGTCAATTGTGAATTGTCAATTCTCACTGGCTATCACCAACCAGCGCGAGACGGTTGTGGTGTGGAACAAGCATACCGGCAAACCCATCGCCAAGGCCGTGGTATGGCAGGACACCCGTGGTGCCGAAATCTGCCGCCAACTGCGCGAAGCCGGCAAGACGCAGATGATTCAGGAGAAGAGCGGACTGCTCATCGACCCCAGTTTCTCGGCCAGCGGCGTGAAATGGCTGCTCGACCACATTGAGGGTACCCAGGAGGCAGCCTCGCGTGGCGACCTGCTGATGGGAACCATCGACACATGGCTCGTCTGGAAACTGACAGGCGGCAGGAGCTTTTATACCGATACGACAAACGCATCACGCACGATGCTCTTCAATATCCACACCATGGACTGGGACGACGACCTGCTGGCCCTCTTCGGCATACCCCGCCAGATGATGGCCGAGGTGCTGCCCTGCGATGCTGTATATGGTGAGACCACAGTAGAGGGTGTATTCGAAAAACCCATTCAGATTGCAGGTGTGCTGGGTGACTCCCATGGTGCGCTTGTCGGTCAGATGTGCTTCAGCGAGGGTTCGGGGAAGGTGACCTACGGCACAGGCTCCTCCATCATGGTGAACATCGGTGAAGAGCCACTGGCTGCTCCTGATGGTCTGGTGACGTCGGTAGGCTTCTCTGCCCTTGGCAGGCATTTCTACGGCTACGAGGGTAATATCTATAGTACCGGTGCCACGCTGAAATGGATGTGTGACCAGCTCCAGCTCATCGACAGTCCGGCCAAGATGGAGGCCGAGGCCACCTCCGTGACAGATAATGGCGGCGTATATATCGTACCGGCCTTTGCTGGGCTGGGTGCTCCCTGGTGGAAGCCCGATGCCAAGGCGGGAATCGTCGGCATGACCTTCGCCACCACCCGTGCCCATGTCATCCGTGCCGGTCTGGAGAGCATCGCCTATCAGATTAAGGACCTTGTCGATGTGATGGCGCGTGCCATTGGTGGCCGCCTGCAGGAGATATGCGCCGACGGCGGTCCCACGAAGAACGGCTTCCTCATGCAGTATCAGGCCGACCTTTTGGACACCCCCGTTGTATGCACTGATGTGGAGGACGCCTCTGCCCTCGGTGCTGTCCTGATGAACGGCTTCGCACGTAAGACCTGGACGTCGTTCGACGATGTGACCGGTTTCCGCAAGGTGACCAAGGTCATCAAGCCTGCTCCCACGGCTCAGGTGCAGACCGGCTACGCAGGATGGCTAAAAGCTGTCAGCAGAATGATTGAAAAATGATAATCGAAAAACCTAAATCGTTGATACGAACAAACTACTAAACAAATACATCCCATTATGAAGAACGGAAAACAGTGCTTCGGCGTAATTATTGGAACACGCGCCTACTTTAATTCAGAGCTTGCCCGCGACGTGCGCAAGCAGTTGTTGAAGACCCTCGAGGACGAAGGCTATGAGTATGTCATCCTGCCTGAGGATGCCACTCCGACAGGCTCTTCGAGCATTGAGACCCGCGAGGACGGCCTGAAGGTGTCAAAGCAGTTCCGCGAGCATCGCGACGAGATTGACGGCATCATCGTGTCACTGCCTAACTTCGGCTTTGAGATTGGTATCATCAATGCCATCAGCGATGCCGACCTGAACGTGCCCGTACTGGTGCAGGCTTGTGACGACGAGAACGACAAGGTGGATCTTGACTCACGTCGTGACGCCTTCTGCGGTAAGATCTCTGTCTGCAACAACCTCTACCAATATGGCATTCCCTTCACCGATACCACACTCCACACCTATTCTATCTACAGCCCACTGCTGGCACAGGACATCAACCGCTTTGCTGCCGTCTGCCGTGTGGTGAACGGCTTGCGTCACTGTCGTCTCGGCCAGATTGGTACGCGTCCCCTGGGCTTCAACACCTGCCGTGCCAGCGAGAAGCTCCTACAGCGCAGCGGTATCACTGTGGTGCCTGCCGACTTGAGTGAGATACTCTTTGCTGCCCAGAAGATTAAGGATGATGACCCGAAGTTTATTGAGATGTGCAACCGCACCTGCAACTATGCCAAGGTGCCCGACGCCTACAAAGATAAGCTGGGACTGCAGGCAAAGTTCAGTGTAGCTGTTGAGAACTGGATTGAGGCCAACGACGTGCAGGCTGTGGCCATCCAGTGTTGGGACTCCCTGGAGCAGAACTACGGTTGTGCCCCGTGCGTCACCATGTCCATGCTCAGCGACAAGCTCATCCCCGCCGCCTGCGAGACCGACCTCGCCGGTGCCGTGTCTATGTATGCCCTCACGCTGGCCAGCGGCAAGGCTTCGGCGCTGCTCGACTGGAACAACAACTTCGCCGAAGACCGCAACAAGTGTGTCTGCACCCATTGCGGCAACTACGCCAAGTCGTTCATAGGCAACGATGACCTGAAGCTCGGTCCCCTCGGCGTGCTCGGTCGCACGCTTGGCAAGATCAACACCTTCGGTGCCGTCTATGCAAAGGTCTCTGAAGGCCCGTTCACCTATTTCCGCATCTC
>CAMYZO010000069.1 GCA_947303855.1 uncultured Prevotellaceae bacterium | reverse complement strand
CACCCGCCTCTTTAGCTCAGTTGGCCAGAGCACGTGATTTGTAATCTCGGGGTCGTTGGTTCGAATCCGACAAGAGGCTCTCAAAAAGACGGTCGTGCCAAAGTGGAGTAACATCCGCCTTGGCACGATTTTTTGATTGACGATGCCATCAGCAGACTACTCGATTTTGGGTATTTTGGGGCCACTCATTCAAATTTCTATCTCGCCAAGCTTATTTTTCGGATATTTTACGTAACTTTGCGGCGCATTTCCAAATATGAGCTGCAAAAAAGATTGTATGAAGAAAAGTTATCTGATTCTTACCTTAGCCATTACTCTTGCTGTGTCGACATACGCCCAGAAACAGGACGACATGCGACAAGTGGTGGAATACTTAGCATCGCAGGAACTGGGAGGTCGCTTTCCTGCTACTGTCGGCGATACGCTCGCCTCTGAGTTTATTGTCGGCAAACTGCGCGGCCTGAAGCTGAAGCCCGTGGTCAAGGGGAAAAAGAAGACAGGTTACTTTCATGACTTCACCTACGGCAAGACCGTAGAGGAGGAACGGACTACCCACAACATCATTGCCGTGCTGCCAGGCAAAGACAAACGCCTGAGGAACGAATACATTGTAGTAGCTTCGCATTATGACCATCTGGGCATGGGGGGCAAGAACTCCGGTTCGCGCCGCCCTGACACGTTGGGCGTTCACCCGGGGGCCGACGATAATGCCAGCGGCGATGCCGTGGTGCTGGAGTTGGCCAAGCATTTTAAAAAGGAACGCACGCCAAGAAGTATCATCTTCGCCTTCTTCGGTGCGGAGGAACAGGGACTGATAGGCTCTAAGCAATTCCTGGAATGGATGAAGCAAGCCGATGGCCGACGCATCAACCTGCCTGCCGACAAGAAGGGCATTGTGGCGATGGTGAATCTCGACATGGTGGGACGTATGCGCGATGGTGCCATGAGTGTCTCGGGTACAGGCACCAGCAGCGGTTTCAAGGCCATGGCCGAGAAGGCTGCCGAACAGACTCGTGTGCATATATCATGTACCCCTGACGGCTATGGTCCCAGCGACCATGCTTCGTTTGTAGCGCAGGAGATACCGGTGCTGTTCCTGACCACCGGCGGGCACATGGAGTATCATACGCCCGACGACGTGCCTGCCACGCTGAATTACGATGGTATGCAGCAGGTGCTTGATTTCTCGGAGAACCTGATTACGCAAATAGCGAACATGCCCGCCACGCCCGATTACATCAACGTGCCCAGTACCAACAAGATGAAGCACGGCAAGTTCAAGGTGACATTAGGACTGATGCCCGACGTGATGGGAGCCAGTCGCATCCCGGGTCTTCGTGCCGACATTGTGGTGGCGGGGAAGTCGGCTTACCTGGCCGGTATCCGTAGTGGTGACATCATTCAGGAGATTAACGGGAAGCCTGTCAAGAACATGGACGACTATATGCAGCGCTTGTCGGAACTGGAGCCTGACACCACGGTTCCGGTAAAGGTGCTTCGCAATGAGGACACACTGACCTTCCAAGTTCACCTGAAGAAAAAGTAAAAAAGGTAAAATGAAGACATTCGCATACTGGTGTGTAGCCATTAACATCACCTTGTTTCTGAGCATCTATCAGCGCATGACGGGCCCCACGCATCCCAAGAAGGTCGACATCGAACTGCGTGGCGAGAGCTATCAAGAAAAACTGCCCAGGAGCGGTTTGCAGAAAGATGAGATTGTAAGGCTGAAAGAGGTGCCACCGGGGGTTAGCGCACAGATGCACTACCGCCGCTACCCTACCTCAGAGGGCTACACCACCGTGGACTTTACTTGGAAAGACGGCGTCTGGCAGGCGGCTTTGCCTGCACAGCCCATTGCCGGAAAACTGCAGTATTACATCACCGTCGACGGTAAGGACTACCTGAAGGACGAACCCGTGGTGATTCGTTTCCGCGACGATGTGCCTGCCTATATCCTGATACCGCATATCCTGCTGATGTTCGGCGCGATGCTCTTTGCCGTCTATACATTCCTACTGGTGGTAACACACAAGGAATACCGCAAGTGGCTGAAGACGACGGTGGCCACCTTGTTCGTGGGTGGATTCATCTTCGGCCCCCTGGTGCAGCATGCGGCCTTCGGACCATGGTGGACGGGATTCCCCTATGGCACAGACCTTACAGACAACAAGACGCTCATCGCCTTCCTGTTCTTCCTGGCAGCCCTGGCCACTTTGAAGTGGAAATACAATAAGTGGCTGGTTGGCCTGGCTGTATTGGTGATGATAGCTGTCTTCACGATTCCCCACAGCGCCTACGGCTCGGAGTATGATTACACAACAAACCAATTGAAGAAATAGTATGTTTATGAAATTTAGGAGTATGATGACGATGGCAGCAATGGCCTTCGTGTTTGGAATGAGTTCATGTAGCAGTAGCGACGACGATGCCCCTGAGACGCCATTGGCCGAGCAGGTGGCAGGCTCTTACTCTGGCAATGAGATTTTCGTGGTTGATAACGAGGAATCATCCAACGAGACCAAGACCTACAAGCTTACTAAGATTACAGACGCATCAGTCGATTTACAGATTCCAGAGGTCGGTATGGGGATGATGACCATTCCTTCATTCCCCATCAAGGGTATCAGTCTGTCGAAGGATGGCAACACCGTTAAGGGCAAGCTTGCTTCCTACGAAGGAAGCGTGAAGGGCGCCGACGGCTCTGATAAAGCCTATACCATTACGGATTTGACGGCACTGTTCAGCGACAAGACGGTGGTAGTGACGTATTCCCTGAAATATGGTAGGATGCCTTTCCCCTTCACATGCACATTCACAGGAAACAGAAGCAATTGAAGATTGAAAATCGTAAATTGAAAATCGTAAATTGAAAATCAAACGCTGTTTCTTGTATTTCCTCTTAGCTGGCGTGGCACTGACCATGCCAGCTATTACACTCTCTGCACAAAAGAAGCACAAGAACGCCTTCCGCGACTCTGTAGAGCTGAACCCTGTCGTGGTCACGGCCTCCCACACCCCTAAGGCCCTGAAGGATGCGCCGGTGGTAACCCGACTGATAACCCTGCGCGACATGAAGATGGTTGACGCCACCAATATCCAGGATCTGCTGACACAGGAGATGCCCGGACTGGAGTTCGGCTTCGCCATGAGTCAGGAGACGTCGCTCAACATGAGTGGCTTTGGCGGCAATGCCGTGCTCTTTCTCGTCGACGGCGAGCGTATGGCGGGCGAGACGATGGACAATGTTGACTACAACCGTCTGAACCTCGACAACGTGGGGCGCATAGAGATTGTGAAAGGTGCTTCGTCGGCTCTCTACGGCTCTAATGCCGTAGGGGGGGTGGTCAACATCATCAGCCGCGAGAGCCTTGAGCCATGGACGGCCAACGTCAACTCGCGCTACAGCAGCTTCGGCAATGAATGGCGCAACGGCGCCAGCTTCTCGTTCAACACGAAGAAATGGAACTCGCAGACCAGCTTCCAGCATACCAAGATCGACCCTATAGACCTGCCTAAGCCCTACTCTTCTGAGGACATTGCCATGGAACTGCTGAAGAAGGCTCAGGGACTGCCCTACAACGAGGATGTGCTCAAAGGCGATGACTCGAACCTGAGCCGGCTCTACGGACAGAAGACTTATAATATCAAGGAGCGGCTGACATGGCGCGCTACGGACCGGCTGACGCTCATAGGACGCGGCAACTACTTCTTCCGCACCAGCGAGCGCGATACCCACGACTACCATTTTAATGCCTACAGCGCCGGACTGAAGGGCAAATACACGTGGGACTCAGGTCGCAACCTTGAACTCTCATACGCCTACGACCAGTATGACAAGGCTAACTTCATGCCTGACGGCACGCGTACCCACGACCACGACTACAGCAATAGTCAGCATGTGGCCCACGCCCTTTTTCAATCTCCAATCTTCAATATTCAATCTTCAATATTCAATTTCATCCTTGGTGCCGACTACATGCACGACTACCTCTCCACCTATCAGTTTGTCGCGGGCACCAGCCATGCGCAGGACAATATCGACGGTTTTGCACAGTTCGACTGGAACATCACTGACCGGCTGAACATAGTGGGAAGTGTGCGCTATGATTATTTCTCGGCCTCATCGCAAAATGCCCTCACGGAGCGACTGGCCGTGGTGTATAAGTTCCCATGGATGACCTTCCGCGCCAACTATGCCAGCGGTTTCCGCGCCCCTTCACTCAAGGAGATGTATATGCACTTCGACATGGGCAACATGGGTTATATGCTCATTGGCAATCCCGACCTGAAACCTGAGAAGAGCAACAACTTCAATGTCGCCATGGAGCGGCAGCACCGCGTCAGGAAGGGGAGTATCATCGACGGTGTCTACAGCTTCACGCTCATGGGCTCCTGCAACATCTTCGACAAGCGTATCACCACCATGGACTTTGACTATGTGGAGGGGCACGCCAACGAGCAGATGCCTGGTGCGCTTTACGTCAACGAAGACGGTATCACGGTGTGGGGCATCGATGCCAGTCTGGGCCATGTCCTCGACTGGGGATTGTCGCTCAAGCTCAACTATTCGTGGATGCACGAGAAAGGCAACACCTTCTACTCGCAGTTCAACCAGCCACGAAACCACTCCATGACCTGGCGCATAGGCTACAACCATCGTTTCACGACCTTTTACGCCCTCAACACCGTCCTCTCAGGCCGCTGGCAGGGGAAGCCGCAGTCGGGGCGCTCTGATGTAGACCAGGGTTATACCATTTGGAAACTCATGCTTCAGCACCATCTGTGGCAGGGCATTCATCTGAACACCGCTATCGACAACCTCTTTAACTTCAAGCCCAAGGGCTACTATTACAGTTCACCGCTGACGAAGGGCACATCTTTCAGCATTGGCCTCTCTGTTGATATTCCCTAAAACGTGAATCCGACAAGAGGCTCAACAGCGTCACGCTGACATCCGGCTACCCACAGCAGCGGTAGCCGGATGTTGCTTTTTGTTAGGTTTTTTCTATCGCCTTGCCGAAATAATATTTATTCCCCGCAGTGGGGCTGGATTGGCCCCTTGAGGGGGGGCCGCCCCACCGCAGGGAATCAGATATGGTTTCGGCAAGGCGAGTTTGTTTCGCGATGCGAAAGGATGCACTCAGTTCTAACGCACGGGCCGCACAGATCGGCCGTCGCCGCGGTCGCCGCCGTAGCTGCCCCAGCCCGCGAAGTCCGAATCGAAGAACAATTCGTAGGCGCTGCCCGAGTCGCTCTCGTCGAGCGTCGACGACCAGTAGCCGCCGCCGGAGCCTGCGTAGTGGAGGCCCGAACCCCAGTGGAGACCTGCGGCGGGAATGAAAACTGCGCCTCCGTTAGACCCGACGAATTTTCTTCCATTCACGCCGTTCTGAGTAGTCCATGTAGAGGAACAGTAATTCAGCAATTCCTGAATCTGAACCCTTGACGGCATACACCAAGGAGCACCCCAGTTGGCAGTAGCTGCGTCGTAGCTTGTGCCTGAGATGTCACTGCCGATGCTGACATATTCGTCTGTATTGCTGTTGTAATAAGCATACGTATCCCATTCGTACCAGCTCTTCGGGCTGGTCTCGCCCCAGGCGTAGTAGTTGCCGTACTCCTCTGGCGAATGAGCCCCCACGTTGCAGCAGGCCCACTTCGTGCCGCTGGGTAGGCCGAGGTCTATCATGTGCGGGTGGTTGCTGTCGGGGCAGGAGGTCTCGCTCTTCACCTCAGCGTAGGGAGAAGCCAGAATGTCCACACCCATCCACTTGATATGCGGATACACCTTGTACTTCCCACCCTTTTCAACATCATAAAACTGACAATATAAATCCTTCGTTCCTTGTGCCCCATTATAATCATATATACCATACGAGCGAGCAACATCCTCACCATCATCACATTTCAGGACTAAACCTACATCGGAAATTATACAACGTCCTCCAAGCAAGGCAGGGCAAGAAACCTTGGCCTGAGCATCTATGGTGGAAGAACTGTCCTTAGACCATTCAGCCTTGACATCTGAGAAAGTCGGAGCCATGGCGCATGAAAATATCTTCCCTTGATTGTTCAATGGGATTTTTCCAAGGTTCACGTCATGGCTGACACCCCATTTCAGAAACTTTGCATTGGCAGTGACACCATAAAACCAATTAAGGCTTAACTCTGTATCACGCAACTGTTCATAAACAGCTGTGCTGGTCTTTGCGCTCTCCATATCGCTCTTGGTCAACACAAGGTTACCTTCCAAATTAACACCTGCTTCACCACGCAGATTGACATTGCCTATGTCGAGTTTTTTTGTGTGGATAAAGTCAAAGCCTACTTCCAAGAAGAAGCCTGCACCAATATTGCCTTTCAGTGCAGCCTCTCCACTATGGTTGGAAGACACAGGAATCATTTTGTTAACTGGCTGCAGAGACTCCATGCCCATACTGCTGTATTCCCAATGGAAAGCACTTCGGTACTGTTGTGTCCATTTTTGCTGCATGGCAAACTGTCCAGCAGCCTGTACAAACACGCCGGGTTTCAAGTAGACATCAACTAAAGGAGCTATGGGCCAAAATATGCGGTCGTAAGGATCAGGTAAAGTTATATCCTTTTTCCATGACAAGCCACCTTTCAGAGAGAAATTTTCCTCCAAATCGTATTTCCCCGTTACAGTCAGACTCACATACACGCCATATTCAGGAGTTACTGTCACTATACCACTGCCCCAGACTTCAGGTGTAACAGAAATGTCTGCCTTCAGTTCTGACAAGTCAAACGACAATTCATCGTTTGGTTGATAGGAATTCGTAAAACCCAAATCGTTAAGCAATGAGAGTGTCAATTTGCCTGGTGCAAATGTTTTCGATGCCTTACGCCTGCCACCAGGTACTTTCCTCATCAATTGATGCTCGCCATCCAACACGACTTGGGAAACTCCGTAGTAATACTCGAAAATGTCGGTTAAGCCTACAGCCGTGCAAACAACTTCTATGTCATTCCCTTTATTTTTTATTTCCAAGACTTCACCAGCAAAACCTACAGGAAACGTGTCATCCATCTCTGTAGTCACCAGTTTATCCCCTACATGAGGAAGGACAGCAGTTGGAGTATTATTGTTAAAGAATATGGTAAGAGAATCTTGCCTTATAACATATTTTCTTATTTCACCTTCAAGTTTAATAACACCAGGCAGATAGACCGTCTCCGGCGTCACAAACCCCACGCTGTCGATGGCCGCCAGCGGTATGCGGTAGATGCTGTCGGGGGTATAGACCACCTGCGTCACCACCTCGTCACAGTAGACGCTGTCGGCATCGTAGTTGGAATAGGCCATGCTGTCAATCTCGTTGCGGAAGAAGGCGTTGAACTGACCGTCGTTGCGGTAAATGTAGAAGGCTTCGCCGATGGTCTGCGACAAGGCCGTGAGGGCGGGCAGGAGGAGCAGCAGGATGGTTAGGAGCCATGGCCTCGACAGGGCCTCCTCCGGCTCGTGGGTCTCTTCCGTATTGATGACGGGAACATCCATATCGGTGGCCGACGCTGTGGCCATCACTGTCTCCGGCTCCGTCAGAATGACGGTGACGGAGGGACTTTCATATTGCTGTTTCATAGTCATGGTATGCAGTGCTTGGTTATTTGACGATGACCTTCTGGCCGTTTCTCATATAGATGCCCTTGCGATTGGGCGTAGGGGTGCGGATGCCGTCGAGGCGGAAGTACGCTCCGTCGATGGCCGCGTCGCTCACGCTGCCGATGCCCGTTGTTCCGTCCTCCCAGCTGATGCTGATGTCACGCCGTCCCTGCGCCGTTGCCGGCAGGCGCAAGTAAGCCTTGCCCGCTGAGAGCAGACCCGTAGTGGAGAGACGGTAGAAGCCCGTGCCCTGCGTGCCATTCACCAAAACGTAGTTGACATAGTCGCCCTCCGTCGGGGCTATCTCGGTGGCTATGGTGACACCCCTCATCAGGTTGTCGCCTGTGGCGGCGGGGGCATCGGCAAAGGGCAGCTTATAGGTGCCTGGCTCGCCTATGAGCAACACACCCGTGCCTGCCGGCACCTCACTGACAGCCGTCACCGTGAGCACGGACGACTGGGCATCGTAGGCCGAGGCCACGTAAGCCTTCAGCCCCGTGACCGCCGAAAAGTCGAGCGACAGAGGCGAACAGAACGTGGCTATGGGCGTACTGAGGACGACGGTGCAGCGGTGGTCATCGCCCGACTCGTAGGTGAACCTCACGGCATCCTCATTACTGAAGACGCTCTCTAACCCGTTGGCCACGACACTCAGGTTGGTATCAGTCATAGTGATAAGGGGCTTGACGCTCAGGGGATAGACGACGGTGGAGCCGTCCTGCGCCAAAATAACCAGATACTTGGGTGTCTGTGCGTTAGCTACCGACAGACAGAATAATGTCAGTAGCAGTGGAACGATTATCTTTCTCATTGACATACGATTTGTTTTTGTTTAGAATAAGAAAAGGCGCAAACCATCCGATGCTTATTCCCAACTCTTGGCAACCGGCAAGTGGCCATACACGTTAACAAGCAAGAACAGTCCACGCCTTATCAGGCGTGAACCTTCTGAACTGCTTGCTCTCACGTGTGAAAATTTGCCGGTTTTCTGAGTTGAGAGAGACAAGAGCAGAAAGCTCAAGTTATCTAAAAAGTACGAATGGGAAGCGACGCGCAATTTCTTTGGTCTGAAAATTGGTTTGTCTGAATCCCGTTTTGGGGGCGCGACACCTGGTGCCGCCTGCATTCCCCCGATAGTTCTCTGTTACTATGTCATCGTTTTTTCTTGTTTTGATATTTTTACTTATCTTCCAAAAGGTGTCGCCCACAAAGGTAAGCATTTTCCGCTTTACACACAAGAAAAAGAAATGGAAATTTGGTGTTTTCAAGAAAAAAAGGTATCTTTGCACGGTAAAAACTATAAAGACTGGAGGACAACAGGATATGGCAAACGGACTGAAACGACTGCCTACGGGCATACAGACATTCTCGGAAATCATAGAGGGCGGATACCTGTATGTAGACAAGACGGCACTCATCCACAAGTTGACGCACAACCATAAGTATGTGTTCCTGAGCCGCCCGCGCCGCTTCGGCAAGAGCGTGCTCTGCTCCACGCTGAAGAGCTACTTCGAGGGTCGCCGCGACCTGTTCCGCGGCCTGGCCATGGAGCAGCTGGAGACGGAGTGGCGCCGGCATCCCGTGCTGCTCATCAGTCTGGCCACGATGAAAGGGGGGACCGAGAAGGAGTTCAACGACAAGATTGACATTCAGTTAAGCAGGTATGAAGAACAATACGGAGTGACAAAAGTCGCCGACACACCCGGAGCCCGTCTACAAAACCTGATTGAGCGGACTCCCGTCACGACGGGAGAGAAGGCCGTGGTCATCATCGACGAGTACGACGCCCCGCTGCTCGCGGTAATCCATGATTCAGAGCGGCTGGTGATGATGCGCGACATCGTGCGCTCGCTGCTGGGCTGTCTGAAGGACTGCGACCCGTGGCTGCGGTTCACCTTCATCACGGGTATATCGAAGTTCTCGCAGGTAAGCATCTTCAGCGAACTGAACAACCTGGACAAGATTACGATGACGCCGCAGTACTCCGCTCTTTGCGGCATCACGCAGGAAGAGCTGGAGACGCAGATGATGCCCTGGGTGGAGCACCTGGCCGCAGACAACAGCCTTTCCACCGAAGAGACATTGCAGCAGTTGAAACAGAACTACGACGGCTACCACTTTGCCCGCGACCTGAAGGACATCTACAACCCATACAGCCTGCTGCAGGCTTTCATGTGGAGCGAGATGAAGGACTACTGGTTCGACACGGGTACGCCCTCGTCGCTGCTGAATATGCTCGAGAAGTTCGGTGCCCGCATAACCGAGTTTGATGACGGCTGCAAGTGCGAGGAGAAGGAGTTCGACGCCCCCACGGAGAAGATGACCACGCCCATGCCTTTCTTCTACCAGAGCGGCTACCTCACCATCAAGGACTACAATCCTGCCACGGGGCGTTACATACTGAGATACCCCAACCGCGAGGTGCGCAACGGCATGCTCTTCGCCCTCATACCTTATTATGTGGAGCAGAACACCATCAACACCAACTCCGTGGTGGCCGACGTCTATGAGGCCATCCTTGGCGATGACCTCAATGAGGCTCTGCAGATGCTGAAGGTCTACCTTGCCTCCGTACCCTACGCCGAGAACGCCACCTCGGAGGGACACTTCCAGACGATGCTCTACGTGGTCTTCTCGCTCTTAGGACGCTATGTACAGATGGAGGTGCGCACGGCCCGCGGCCGCATCGACATGGTGCTGCAGACCAATACCGACCTCTACGTCATGGAACTGAAGATAGACCGCCCCGCAGCCGAAGCCCTACAGCAGATTGACAAGAAGGGCTATCTTCTGCCCTTTGAGCAGAGCGGCCTGCGCCTGCACAAGGTGGGCATCTCGTTCAGCACTGAGGATCGCACGCTCAGCGAGTGGCTGATTGTCAATAGCTGAAGTTTGTCTTTATCTCACCGCTGCCTTGATGTTATGACGTCTTCCGCCAGAACCGGTAAGTAATATCCTCGAAGGTGCCGTCGTCCGACTGACGGTAGAGGCGCTGGTTGGTTGTAGGCTGGTTCAGAGGACCCAGATGGCGGATGTAAGGGCCTACCTTGATATAGTCGAAATCCTGCTTGTTGACGATGGCGGGTACACGGATACGTCCCGTGTACCACGCCACCTTCAAACCTTGATATTCTTCATGGATATATTGTGCCAGCAGGTTCACCCCCTTCGGGTCGGCATCGCCTCCCATGAAGGAGATGCAGGTGATGTCTGTCGAGAAACGCCCTACAAAATCGTCAATAGCACTGGTGTTGAGGGGAAGCCCCACGTCGTCCCACAGGTAGTGGCTGTGACAGCCAGGACAGCGGCAGGGGCACCCCGAGATATTGATGGCCAGCGTCACCTCGTCAGGAATCTCCTGGAACACCACATCGGTATTGACGTACTTCAGCATACACTTAGAGCGAAAGCAAATTCTTACCTCTTACCTCTCACCTCTTACCTCTCACCTCTTCTCCGCATGAGCATAGAAGCGGCGAGCGGCCTCCTCCTGGCGGGGCTGCGAGAAGTTGGACACGCGCTTCAGGTAGCCGATGATACGCGTCATGTAGTCGATGTTTTTGGAGTGGCAGTGCGGGCACTCCTTCAGGTAGCGCTTGTCGATGGTGCCACACTCGTTGCAGATGGTGTTGGGGATGTTGAACGTGAAGTAGTTGCACCCCTCCTTGGCAGCCACCTTCAGCAGCTGCAGGTACTGCTGCTTCGACAGGTGCTCGTCGAGGTTCATGTGCAGGGCCGAGCCTCCCGTCAGGTGCTCAATGTAGGGGCGTCCGTGGAGCTTGAACTTGTCGATGACGCTGAGCGACTCATCCTCTACCACGTAGAAATAGCTGTTGTAGCAGTCGCGGGGCACGAAGTAGCCGTCCTCACGGTCCCACTTGGCATGTTTCACGCCGACGTTCTCGGCGGGTATCATCTCGCAGTTGAACATCAGTTCCTTGGTACGATACTGCTTGTTGTATTTCTCGATGAGTCCCAGGATGCCCTGGACGAAATGCATGTAATCATCATTAGGCGTAATCTTCAGACCCATGAACTCTGCGGCCTCTACCAGTCCGTTGATGCCGATGGTCAGGTACTGGCGGCTGATGTTGATATAGCCGGCATCGAACAGGGGCAGCATGCCGTGCTGCTGCAGCTCTTTCAGGTTCTCGTTGTAGGCCGTCTGCACCTTGTGGCACAGGTCGATGACGCTGCCCAGATACTCCAGGTAGTCCTTCTGGTGGTTGACGGCATACTGGATGCAGCGGTTCAGGTTGATGGTCAGCACACTCTTGGAGCCTGTCGACACACCGCCGGCCCCCAAGGTATAGGAGAAGCCGTTGTCGGTAATCTCATTGCGCAGGCGGCAGCAGCTGCTCAGCGAGTCGGCGTTGTCACTCATGTAGGTGAAGAAGCTGTGGCCCTCGGCATACATCTCAGCCGTGAACTCACCCCACTCCGGGTCCTTGCAGTCGCCGTTGGGATCAGTGAGCAGGGCCATCGTCTCAACGGGGAAGGTCAGCATCGTCTTCGTGCGCTCCTTGTTAAACCACTTCATGAAGCGCTTTTGCAGCCAGCTCAGTCCGTCCCAGTCGGGCTTCGAGCCGTCGGGGAAGAAGAAGTCGCCGAAGATGGACTCGAAATAGTAACGGTCGTAATAGGCTATGTTCCAGAACACAGCCTGGTAGTTACGTGCGCCCGTAGGCTGGTTCAGCGTGTAGACGATCTGCTCAAAGTAGTCGGTGATAATCTTGTCGATGGTGCGCTTCTTCAGACTCAGGTCGCCCTGCTCGTTGGCACGCTTCCAATAGTCCAGTCCGTACTCCTTGCCGATAAAATAGTTCATGTACATCAGGAACTCCGGCGTGGCACAGGCGCCGCTCAGCATAGAGCTGACCATAAACACCATATTGACGAAACCGCCGGCAAACGACTTCAGGTTAGTCGGGGCCGTGGAGTTGCCGCCAATGGAGGTGGTGCCGCCAATGAGCCACGGATACATGGTGATGGAGGCGCAATAGTTGGCCAGACTGGTCTCATCGTTCTTATAAATGAAGTGGTGGGTCAGCTTGTCGATATATTCATCGGCCAGCTGCTTGCCATACATCTTCTTGATACGCTCGGTCAGCAGACGGCGGTTCAGGCGGATGAAGTTTGATTTTGGCAACTCACCTATCAGCGTAGCTATATTTTTGTGCTCCACGTTGGCGTTGGCATCGTATTTTGAACCAGTGGCGGCATTGACCGACTCCATGTATTCTGACAGGAACATCATCTTCTCCAGCGTCTCACGATCCTCGGTATGCTGCTGGCGATAGAGCATGAACGACTTGGCCACCTTGAAATGGCCTTCCTTCATCAGCGCTTCCTCCACCTGGTTCTGTATATCCTCTACGGTAATATCGTCCTTAATATCCAAGTGGCTGAGAATCTTTGAGATAGCCCCCAGGTCTGTAGGTTCATCAACACTCTCAAACGCCTTGACGATAGCGTTCATGATTTTGTCTAACGAGAAGCGGTCCTTTGAGCCGTCGCGCTTCGTGATAGTAAAATTCTTAATTTCCATTTATCGTTGCTTTTAGTCATTTCTCCCAACTTCCAGACCACCTGAAATTTTCCTTTTTGGAAAACTTTCCCGTCTGAAATTCTTAAAAAGTTTCCCGTTTTGGAAAACTTTAGCGGATGCAAAGATAACAAAAATAATCGAATCAGGAAAACATTTCCACAAAAAAAAGTGCCCCACATTACACTTCATAATCTATATCAATATATATAGCCAGCCTGAAATTAACCCTCACCTCTGACACCCAGAGGCATAACAACCTGACTATCAGAACCATTTTGGGTGCATGAAAATGGAGTTGGGTGCCACCCAAGCTAACACCCGATAGCACCGAAGATATCCCGGCCTCTCGCTAAAAAATCCCAGCCTCTCGTCCGGATGAGAGGCTGGGATTTTCGGGTGAGAGGCTGGGTGAGACTTGGGTGTCAGCTGACTGACAGCCGAAGATGTCTGTCTGTCAGGCAGTTAAGTGCCGGGTGAGCCGGGTGTCAGCTAACGGTGTCCTATATAGGGTGAAGACAATTGGACGTTATGAAGGCTATAACCCGCTGGCTGTCTGGCATTTATGCTTTCAGGATTCTTCTTGCATCACTCATTTGCTTGTTTCAATGGCCGGGACTGACTATCTTTGCAGCCAAATTTTAATATCATCACATCATGGAGCAACAGACTATGGACATCAACATCACAAAAATCAGAACGAAAGACGGGCGTTGGGGACGGCCAACAACCGTCAGCATGAGCCAGGTAGCCGACTACATGAGAAGCAAGACCCTGCAAGCGATAGCAGAACGGCTGGCCCGACGCATCAGCAGGAGCAAGGCGGGTGGTGACAGCATACAGACAAGCATCAGGAACACCGCTGCCAGGCTGCCCTACCTCATCTTCTCGGCCACGTTCAGCGGCAAGGGGCTCTATGATCTCAAGCAGCCTACAGGACTGATGCTGCTGAGCATCGACACCGGCAACGACCCACAGCAGGCTTACCAGCTGCGGCAATGCGTAAACCAGCTACCACAAACGGTCATGAGCTTTGCTGGCTCCAGCCGCCACACGCTGAAGGTTGTGGTGCGCTGCCTGCTGCCCAACGGCAGTGTGCCCACAGAGGCTGACAAATACGAGACCTTCCTGAGCGCGGCCCAGGAACAGGCAGCCAAATTTTACGCGGCATATACCGGCTGCAGCATCCGACTGGTTAAGCAGTCGCTGACACGAGGATGTCGCATGAGTCAGGACGACAGACTATACTATAACCCTGAAGCACTGCCACTGACGGTCATAGCCAGCCACGGTCTGAACTCATATATCCATGCCCGTACCGACGAGGACGGCAACATACGCCGGGAGACGGACGAGGCAGTGGCCAGACAGCAGCAGACCGAGTTCTATGCCTGCCTGAGCAGTGTTCTGGAGGATATACAGGCAGATGGCAGTGCGGCTAACACCGAGAAGATACTGGTAAGGGTGGCTGAACTGTGCCACAAGGCCGGACTGGACGAGGAGGCATCCGTGGGACGTACAGTCAACTACCGGAAATGGGGCGTAGGCGAGCAGACCATCAGAAAGATTTTCCGCACGGCTTACGCCCGGCCATTGGGAGGGATGCCAGTGTCGCAGATGTCGGCAAAGGAGCAGATAGCACGGAAGGTTGAGGAGTTTTTTGAGCGACGGTACGAACTGCGACACAATGTCATGAAAGACTGCGAGGAGTTTCGTCCGCGCAGCAGCGACTACGCCCCCTGGCAGCTTCTGACTGCCCGCGAGATACGCCGCATAGCCCACGAGCAGATGCTCGATGCCGGAGCAGCATGGCCTATCGACATTGAGAACTATGCCCGCTCGGCAGTGGTCAGGTCATATAACCCCATCCATGAGTTTCTGGCGGGCTGTGGGCGTTGGGACCAGCATACCGACTATATTGGCCGTCTGGCCGACAGGGTTCCCAACCGCCATCCGTTGTGGAAGCAGCTGTTCCACCGGTGGTTTCTTGGCATGGTGGCCGCCTGGCTGGGTTATAGCCGCGACTTCTCGAACGCCGTGGTACCGATGCTCATCGGCAAGCAGGGCTGCAGGAAGTCGACATTCTGCAAACAGATACTGCCGCGAAGTCTGCGAGAATATTATATCGACGACGTCAAGATGGACAACGCCGAGCAGGTGGAGCGGATGCTGGGACGCATGGCTCTTGTAAACATCGATGAGTACAACGCCAAGACAAACCGGGAACAGGCCAAGATCAAGCGCATACTGACGGAACGCGACGTGCAAGTGCGGCGGATGCGCGACTCGAACTACTCACTGACACAGCGTATGGCATCGTTCATAGCCACCACCAACGACCGGCAGCCACTGACCGACCGCACCGGCTCACGGCGCTACCTCTGCGTGGAGGTGACTGGCAACATAGATACCGAGACGCCCATCAACTACCAGCAACTATACGCCCAGGCCGTTCATGAGATTGAAAACGGAGAACAATACTACCCCACGAAAGAGGAAGAGGAGAAGATGGTGAGTTACAACAGCCAGTTTGTAAGCACCACGACCTGTGAACTGCTGCTTGAAACTTACTTCAGACCGGCCAAGCGGCACAAAGACAACTTCATGAAGGCTGTTGACATACTGACGCAGCTACAGAAGAAAGTGCGCGGTAGCGACCGTCCGAACATGAAGCAGCTGACCAGCGCCCTCAAGGCGGCTCACTACGAATATGGGGCCATACACGGCATCAGAGGATGGTATGCTGAAAAGGTGAACGACTGAAGCAAGGGAAACAATTAGGTTAGGCACACCGATATGAAGACTGAGAAATAACCTGTCCCCTGACCTGCGCCGGTTTGTTAACATTACACTTATGAGAACAAAACAAACTCTACTGACACTGCTGCTCAGCCTCATAGGGCTGGGCACATGGGCCGACGAGTCAAAAATCATCGTCTGGCTCAACGACAACACCAAGACGGAGATTCCGTTCGAGAAGATGCCGGAGTTTATGTATGCCGACGGCACCGTGTCAATCACGGTAGACGAGACAAAGTATTCCTGGCCTCTGGCGAATCTCAAGGAGTTCACCTTCGAGAGCAGCCTCTCTACGTTCTTCTTCTCCGACACTGAGATTAACAGCCTGGCAATGGCCGAGAAGGACGGCAGCAAGTGTAACTTCACCTTGAACCGCACCCTGAAAACGGGCTGTTACAACACACTGGCCTTGCCTTTCGACGTAAGTGCCGATAAGGTGACCGCTATCCTGGGGTCTGGTGCCAAGGTAAAGAAGTTGACAGGCTCGTCGCTCGACGGGGAAACGCTGACACTGACATTTGCCGATGCAGTAAGTATAGAGGCGGGCAAGCCTTATCTCGTCAAGGTCGCCGCCAACGTGGAGGCTCCTACGTTCGAAGGCGTGGTTATCAGTAAGACGCTGACCCCGACATCAACAAGTGCTGTAGACTTCATACCCACGCTGGGCAAGACCACCCTTGAGGGCGATGCAAAGAATATGCTCTTCCTGGGCGATGCGAATACGCTTTACTCGCCGACAACGCTGCCTTCGGACATCAAGGGCTTCCGTGCTTACTTCCAACTGAAGGCCGGAGCCGCCACGGCACGCAGCTTCCACCTGCAACTTGATGGTGAGACCACGGGTATTCAGGCCGTTCCCGGCACGCCCCCTTCATCGTCAGGCAACAGCATCTATGACCTGCAGGGCCGCCGTGTAAACAGACCAGCTGAAGGAATGTCTCATGAACAGATGAAGAAAGGTGTCTATATACAGAACGGCCAAAAGATGGTTATCAGATAAACCAGAGGAGGACACTACTATGAAAAAGAATCAGTATATACAGCCCGTGACCGACGTAATCGTTGCCAACATGGAGCAACCGCTGCTTGAGAGTTCCGTCAAAGAAGTCACTACTACAGGACTTGATGATGAAAACCTTCAGTGGCAAGAAGCAACCGGTAATGCCTGGGATATCGCATTATGACAGTTCGGGCACAGCCAAACCATCAATAACCAAAGCATAGCACGTATATGAAAAAGATATTATTCTCATTATGGCTCCTCATGCTCAGCATGATAGCCGCGGCACAGACCTTTGTCGTGGTCGACAAGAAGGGCAACCGCGTCGTCTATGACGTCAGCAAACTCAAGAAAGTCACCTTCCAGCAGAATCCCGCCGGCTTCACCGTCTACGACAGTTCCGAACAGAGCAAGAGGTCTGCCGAAGCCGAACAGAGTGCAGGCGAACCGGAACAGGGTGGCCAGCAGGGCGGCGAACAGGAACCGACCATCACCTCCTTCAACTTCGACGAGGTGCAGAGTTTCAAGGGCGAACCTGAATACCTCTTCGCACATCCCGACACGGTTTACCTGGGCAGCGAGACCGAGACGTTCACCTTCCAGTTGAATACCAATGTTGACTACGATACCAATACTAATGTGTCATGGCTCTATTACCAAGGCAACGTATCGGGTTCCGACTCCCTGCGCTACGAGGCCACGATGAACCCGGGCGTCCAAAAGCGTGAGGGCTGGCTGATCTTCGTATGCAAGGACAACGAACAGGTGCGCGACACGGTCGTTGTGGTACAGGCAGGCAAGAAAGACTCGCGCTATATCGACATCGACTGGGCATCCACGACACTCGACAGTTTCAATGAGGAGAGCGGCGAGGCCAGACTGACCTTTAATGGCGACATTCCCACGATGGGCGAATACGATGTGGTACTGCTGCCTCAGGATGGCGACCACATCATCCGGCTCATCGACAACGTACAGCAGGCCGAAGGCAGCAAGACCGTGACGCTGGCCACCCGTCAGGGCTTGATGGGCAACCTATTTAAGTTGAGGTGTACAATGCCGACCGTGCCGCTGCCCGTGGCCGAAAGGCACCAGTAGACCTGGAAAAGGAGTTCGTCAGCTGGGAATACAACGACGACGGGCGCGTGCTCTGGGAGAATGGCGTGCAGTCGCTGTCGTGGGACAAGCTGAACTTCAACATCGGCCTGAAGGGTCTCTTCTCGTTTGACTTCGGCGACATTCCCTTTGAGAAGGTGCGCATGGGAGACCTGCAGAACCTGAAGATCACCCTGGAGGGCGGCTTCGACACGGAACTGGTGATGAAGTACGCCGTGGCCAGCGAGGTGGGCTATGAGAAGGAGTGGACGCTGAAGGGGGACGTCATTCCCAACCTGAAGTACACCTTCATGGTGGGCACGGTACCCGTCTACATCAACGTGGGGGCCGACCTCATGGCCAACGTCAGCCTCGGTGCCTCGGGCGAGGCCTCAATCACTGCTGGTGTGAAGGCGTCGAACACGGTGAGCTACGGCGTGGAATGGGATGCCGAGAAGGGTCTGACGAAGATTTCGGAGTGTGAGAAGAACATGGAGCTCGTGGGGCCCGACGTGAACATTCAAGCCCACGCCGAGGCTCGCGCCACCGTCTATCCGCAAATAGAAATAGGTATATACAAGGTGCTCTGCCCCACCATCAGTCCGCAGCCCTACATCAAGGCTGAGGCCGACGGGCGACTCGTGGACAACAAGTACGTGGCCTGGAACGCAGACGTCTCGACGGGCGTAGACCTGGGACTGGGACTCAGTCTCGACCTCTTCTTCTGGGAGATAGACCTGGGCGAGATAGATCCCATCAACGTGTTCGACCTGCCGCTGGTGAGCCTGCCTGACGAGATAGAGCTGACCAGCGAGCCGGAGGAGGAGGTGCTCGTCGACGGCAAGCGCGAGGTGAAATACCATGTGACGAACAAGGTCAACCTGACGGGAAAGACTTATAACGCCCCCGGCGTGCTGGTACACTTCGAGGCTGAGGGTG
>CAMYZO010000068.1 GCA_947303855.1 uncultured Prevotellaceae bacterium | reverse complement strand
CATAGTATTGTAAATCGTAAATAACATAGTATTGTAAATCGTAAATAACATAGTATTGTAAATCGTAAATAACATAGTACTGTAAATCGAAAATCGAAAATATTGTAAATCGTAAATTAAAAGATGAGTAAGCAATTAGAGAAAATCAAACAACTGATTGAGAAGCGCGAGCAGGCCCGTCTGGGCGGCGGCGAGAAAGCCATTCAGAAACAGCACGACCGCGGCAAGTACACGGCACGCGAGCGCATCGACATGCTGCTCGACGAGGGATCGTTCGAGGAGTACGACATGTTCAAGGAGCACCGCTGCCATAACTTCGGCATGGAGAAGAAGCAGTTCCCCGGCGACGGCGTGGTGGCCGGCAGCGGCACCATCGACGGACGTCTGGTCTTTGTCTTCGCACAGGACTTCACCGTGCATGCCGGCTCGCTGTCAGAGACGATGTCGCAGAAGATCTGCAAGGTGATGGACATGGGTATGAAGATGGGCGCTCCCGTCATCGGCATCAACGACTCCGGCGGTGCACGTATCCAGGAGGGTATCAACGCCCTGGCCGGCTATGCCGAGATCTTCGAGCGTAACATCCTGGCCTCGGGTGTCATTCCCCAGATCAGCGGTATCTTCGGTCCCTGCGCCGGTGGTGCCGTTTACAGTCCTGCCCTGACCGACTTCACGCTGATGATGGAGAACACCAGCTATATGTTCCTGACCGGTCCGAAGGTGGTGAAGACCGTCACAGGCGAGGATATCGACCAGGAGCACCTGGGTGGTGCGTCGGTACACTCCACGAAGTCGGGTGTCACCCACTTCACCGCCAAGACCGAGGAGGAAGGTCTGCAGATGATCAAGACGCTGCTGAGCTATATCCCCTCGAACAACATGGAGATGGCTCCGCGCCGCAGATGCGACGACCCCATCAACCGCATGGAGGACTCGCTGAACGAGATTATCCCCGAGAACCCCAACGAGGCCTACGACATGTACAAGGTCATCGGCGCCATCACCGACAACGGCGAGTTCTTTGAGGTACAGCCGAAGTTCGCCAAGAACATCATCGTGGGCTTCGCACGCTTCAACGGACAGTCGGTAGGTATCGTGGCCAACCAGCCCACCTGCTATGCCGGTGTGCTCGACGTGAACGCCTCGCGCAAGGGTGCCCGCTTCGTCCGTTTCTGCGACGCCTTCAACATCCCCATCGTGTCGCTCGTCGACGTACCGGGATTCCTGCCCGGCACAGGTCAGGAGTACAACGCCGTCATCCTGCACGGTGCCCAGCTGCTCTACGCCTACGGCGAGGCTACCGTTCCCAAGATTACGGTCACGCTGCGTAAGTCGTATGGCGGCTCGCACATCGTGATGGGTTCGAAGCAGCTGCATACCGACCTGAACTACGCATGGCCCTCAGCCGAGATTGCCGTGATGGGTGCCTCGGGTGCTGCCGCCGTGCTCTATGCCAAGGAGGCTAAGGCCAAGAAGGAGGCCGGCGAGGACGTGAAGGCCTTTATTGCCGAGAAGGAGGACGAGTACAACGAGCTCTTTGCCAACCCCTACCAGGCAGCGAAGTACGGCTACATCGACGATGTCATTGAGCCGCGCAACACCCGCTTCCGCATCTGCCGCGGCCTGGCCCAGCTGGCTACGAAGCGCGATGCCCTGCCCGCCAAGAAGCACGGTAATATTCCTATGTAAATCTATGTACGCAAAGACGCAAAGACACAAAGAAAAAACTTTGCGCCTTAGCGTCTTTGCGTACTAAACCAGAATAGCGATATGAAGAACAACGAAGTTTATGCTGCCATTGCCCTTGCCCTGCACGAGCACCTGGGCAACAATGTCCATGACATAGAGACAGGCAAGATAACCATAGCCGAGCACCAGACGATGTGGAACCTGGCATCGCTCAGCATGACAGCTCACCCTTGATTTTGCGCTAAAGCGCATAATAATTGAGAATTGACAATTGATAATTGTGAATTGTGAATTGATAATTGTGAATTATGAATTGATAATTGTGAATTGATAATTGTGAATTGATAATTGTGAATTGATAATTGTGAATTGATAATTGTGAATTATGAATTGTGAATTGTGAATTGAAAATCGTAAATCGTAAATAAAATTGATGAAGACATACAAGTATACCATCAACGGCAACAAATATGAGGTTGCCATCGGTGAAATCGTTGAGAACATGGCTACGCTGACCGTCAACGGCGAGGAGTTCAAAGTAGAGATGGAGCGTGAGCCGGAGCCCGAGAAGAAGAAACCCGTGGTGAAACCTGCCGCTGCCGCCGCCGACAGCACGGCAGCCCCCGCACAGGGCGGTGCCGTGAACAAGGCCAACGCCCTGAAGGCCCCGCTGCCCGGTGTCATCACTGAGGTGCTGGTGGAGGTAGGCCAGGAAGTGCAGGCCGGTGACAATGTCATCGTGCTGGAAGCCATGAAGATGGCCAACAACCTGCAGGCTGAGAAGAGCGGCAAGGTGACGGCTGTCTGCGTACAGGTAGGACAGAGCGTGATGGAGGACGAGGCCCTCGTGGTCATCGAGTAGCCTGAGCCGCACGACACTTGTCGAACCACTCTCTAAGCACTCCTCGGGGAACGCCCTGACGGAGTGCTTTTTCTAATGTGGCACGGGCATCGGCAGGACGGCCCAGACGCAGCAGGAGGTCGGCCTTGGTGACGACATAGTCGGCATTGGAGGGCTGGCGGCTGATGGCTGCGTCCCAGTCGTAGAGGGCCACGTCGTACTGCTGCTGTGAGGTCTCGAAGGCAGCACGGGCGGCGTAGCAGAGGGCGGAGTCAGGGAACATCTCGACAAGCTGGTTATAACCGTCAAGGGCCTCTCTGGCACGTCCCATCTTCTCGTTGACCGTGGCCAGTCCCAGGCGTGCCTCCAGATGGAGGGGACTGAGTCGGAGGAAGTGCTCGTAGTCGGCACGGGCAAGGGCATACTGCCGCTGATGGGTGTAGGTGAACGCACGGTAGTAGAGGGCGGCGAGGTTGTCGGCATCGATCTGCAGCACCCGGCTATACTCGTCGGTGGCATAGTCCCACTGACCCAGTTGGATGTTGACGGCGGCCTTCCTGAGACGGATGTCGGTGGAGTGCGGCTGCTGCTCAATGAGGCGGTTGAGCACTGACAGGGAGTCGCGCCACTGCTGGGTCGTCTGAGCGTATGACGGTGCTGTGAGCAGGAGGAGGAGGGACAGAAACAGTGGTCTCATCGGTGCAGTTCTGAGAGTCTGTGACGGTAGTTCTTCTTCAGCCGGCGGATGGCCCTGTTGCGTATCTGGCGCACGCGCTCACGGTGGAGGCCCATGTCTTCGGCAATCTCGGCCATCGTCTGATGCTCGCTTTCAAGACCGAAGAAACGGCTGATGACCTGTGACTCACGCGGGCTGAGCGACAGCATGGCAAACTCAATGGCATGCTCGATGGCCTCGGAGTAGACACGCTCGTCGGCCTGGGGCGCGTTGCCGTTGACGAGCACCGAGAGGAGGCTCATGCCGGTGCGACGTCCCAGAGGGGCATCGACCGACAGGGCACGTCCGGCATGGCGCGTGGCAGCATCGCTGTCCTTGGGGAGGCGGTAGATACCGTTCTGCTGCTCGATGGCCCGTTCTATCTGACGGCGCACGTAGGGGGCGGCAAAGGTGACGAAGCGGGTGCCGCGACGCCCGTCGTACTTGGCTGCCGCCGTCATCAGTCCGATGTTCCCCTCGCTGATGAGGTCGTCGAGCTGCAGGCCCTGACCACGGTAGAGCGTGGCCATCTTCACCACAAAGCGCAGGTTGGCCTCCACCAGACGGCCCAGGGCACGCTGGTCGCCACTGAGAATACGCTCTGACAGGCGCTGCTCCTCCTCGTCGGTGAGCAGTTGCTGGCGCCCTATCACATCTAAATAATTGTTTAAGCCGGTATCTTCCATCTTAAAAAGTGTAATGTTTGGTGCAAAGATACAACTTTTTTCGTACTTTTGTACCCAGTTATGCGAAGATTTATAATATTTTTCATGCTTGGCTGCTGGATGACGGCAGCAACGGCACGTCCCAAGGTGGGACTGGTGCTGGGAGGCGGCGGTGCCAAGGGCGCTGCCGAGGTAGGGGTGCTGAAGGTCATAGAGAAGGCCGGCATACCCATTGACTATATCGCCGGCACCAGCGTAGGCTCCATCGTAGGAGGACTCTATGCCGCCGGCTATACCGCAGCACAGCTCGACACGCTGTTCTGCCAGCAGCAGTGGCTGTCGCTCATCACCGACCGCCGCAGCGACATCGGCAACGAGCCGTACCAGGTGAAGGACGGTGTGACCTACATCTTCGGCTTCCCCGTGATGGGCAACATCAGCGAGGGGAAAATAGGTGGCTTCGGGGTGATGCGCGGGGAGCGCGTGGAACAGGTCATCGACTCGATGGCCTGTCTGAAGGGCTGTCAGGAGATAAGACAGCTGAAGATACCCTTCCGCTGCGTGGCTGCCGACTTCCGCACTGCCCAGGAGGTGGTGATGAGCGAGGGGAAACTGTCGACGGCCGTCCGTGCGTCGATGGCCATCCCCGGCGTGTTCAAGCCCGTGAACCACGAGGGCATGAAGCTGGTGGACGGCGGCATGATGAACAACCTGCCTGCGGACATCGTCAAGGCGATGGGTGCCGACGTGCTGATAGTGGTAGACCTGCAGCAGAACGAGCAGAAGCACAAGAAGCCCGACGTGGACCTGGGCATGGTCAGCGGCATTGCCGACATGCTGGGCTTCGGCGGACTGGTGGACTGGGTGGTGAACCGGCCCGACATCGAGAAATACAATGAGAACCGGAAGCTGGCCACCATCTACATCCATCCGCCCCTGCCCGACATGGATGCGTCGAGCTTCGGCAATAAAAACAGTGCCCGCATGATCAAGGTCGGTGAAGACGAGGCCATGAAGCACTGGGATGAACTGATAAGGCTCAAGGAACAATAAGCCCTACTCGTAAATCTTTACGTCGTGTATCCGGTAGTTGTCGTTCATCACCTCGAGAATCTCATCCTCGGTAGAGAGGTTGAAGTCGCCAGCGATGGTGTTCTTCAGTGAGGCGGCAGCCAGAGAGTAGTCTATGATGCGCTGGTTGTCGTCAGGACATTGGCGCAGGGCATGCAGGAAGCCGCCCACGAAGGCATCACCGACACCCATGGGGTCGACCACCTCGGGAATGTCAACGATGGGACCGTTGTACATGCGGCCGTCAGCCCAGAGCAGTCCTGTCAGGGTGTGATGGCTGGAGCTTATCTGGTTTCTCATGCCAATCATCATCTTCCGGCAGCGGGGGAAACGGGCGTGCAGTTCCTCATACCAGGCCTCGTAGGCCGGCAGGTTCATATCATAGTCGGGGGTCAGCGCCTTGAAGGGTATTTTCTCGTGACCTGTGATGAACTCATATTCTATGACATCGCCGAACATCACGTCGGCACGCTCCATCATGCGGCACAGCGTCTCGCGGGGCTGCGCACCGTCATAGCGCCACAGGTTCTTGCGGTAGTTGATATCAAACGATATGGTCAGTCCCAGCTCCTCAGCCACGTCCAGAGCCTCGAAGGTGGCGTCGGCAGCTGGCTGTGAGATGGCCGCCGTGATGCCCGACACCTGAAGCACCTGGGCATCCTTCAGAACATGATGCCAGTCGATCATGCCGGGCTGCAGGAAATAGTAAGCCGAACCGGCACGGTCGTAGGTCACCGACGAGTTTCTGAGGGCCGCAGCCTCTTCAAAATAGTAGACGCCGATGCGGTCGCCGCCGTAGATGATATGGCGCGTGCCCACGCCCAACTCACTGAGTTTCATGGTGCCGCCCCGTCCCATCTGCGTGTCAGGCAGGCGGGTGACATACTCCACGTCGTCGCCCTGCATGGCCAGCGACACGGCCACGTTGGCCTCGCTGCCACCGTAGTTGCCGCAGAACATCTTGCCCTGCGACAGTCGTTTCTTATCCTCCTTGGAGAAGCGGAGCATCAGCTCGCCGAAAGTAACAATTTTATGTCCCATCTGTGTATGTGTTGTTAAGTGATGACGGAGAGGACTGTCAGCGGACGGCACTGATGAGCTCGTCGGGCGTCAGCAGCTGCTGTTCGCCGGTCTCCATATTCTTCAGGGTGACCTTGCCCTGGGCTATCTCGTTCTCGCCGGCCAGTGCCACGTAGGCTATCTGCTTCTGGTTGGCATAGGCCATCTGCTTCTTCATCTTCACGCTGTCAGGAAAAATCTCGGTGCTGATGCCGGCCTGGCGCACCATGGCAGCGATGGGCAGGCAGTAGGCCGTCTCCTGCGGTCCGAAGTTGATGAACAGCAGACGCGTGCCGTTGGTGGCATCCTTGGGATAGGCGTCGAGCTGGTTGAGCACGTCGTAGATACGGTCGACACCGAAGGAGATGCCCACGCCGGAGATGCCGGGCATGCCGAAGATACCGGTGAGGTTGTCGTAGCGTCCGCCGCCGGTGATAGAGCCTATCTCGACATCGAGGGCCTTCACCTCGAAGATGGCACCGGTATAATAGTTCAGACCACGGGCCAGCGTCAGGTCGAGCTGTAGTTCGTTCTTTAATTGAGAATTGAGAATTGACAATTGAGAATTATGGGGGGCACTCAGCGTGTTGAGGATATAACGTAGCTCCTCGACACCCTTCAGGCCCGTCTCGCTGTCCTTGAGGACCTCGGCGATGGTGGCCAGTTTCTCGTCGTTGGTGCCCTGGAGCAGGATGACGGGCTGCAGACGTGCTATCTGCTCCTCGGTGAGACCGTCCTGCCGCAGTTCGTCGTTGACGTTGTCGATACCAATCTTGTCGAGCTTGTCGATAGCCACGGTGATGTCGACAATCTTATCGGCAGCGCCGATGACCTCGGCAATGCCGGTGAGGATCTTACGGTTATTAATCTTAATCTGCACGCGCACGCCAAAGCGCTGAAACACCGTGTCGATGATCTGCATCAGCTCGACCTCGTTGAGCAGGGAGTCGCTGCCCACGATGTCGCCGTCGAACTGCCAGAACTCACGATAACGCCCTTTCTGAGGACGGTCGGCACGCCACACGGGCTGCATCTGATAACGCTTGAAGGGCAGCTGCAGCTCGTCGCGGTGCATGACCACGTAGCGGGCGAAGGGCACGGTGAGGTCGTAGCGCAGACCTTTCTCACAGAGACGGGCGGCCAGGTGGAGGGCGTTGCGCTCCTGCAGTTCCTGATCGGTGACCTTTGAGAGGAAGTCGCCGGAGTTGAGTACTTTGAACAGCAGTTTGTCGCCCTCCTCGCCGTATTTTCCCATGAGCGTCTGCAGGGTCTCCATGGCGGGTGTCTCTATCTGCTGGAAGCCATAGAGGCGGTAGACGCTGCGGATGGTGTCGAAGATATAGTTGCGACGGGCCATCTCCTGTGGCCCGAAGTCGCGCGTTCCTTTTACTATACTTGGTTTCATTTTCGGACGATGGTTTGTTCACGGTCAGGACCGATGCTGATGATACAGATGGGGGTCTCCAACTGCTCCTCAAGGAAGTGGATGTAGTCCTGGAAGGCCTGGGGGAACTGGTCCTCACGGGTGAGACTGGTCATGTCCTGCTTCCAGCCGGGCAGCTCCTGATAGACAGGTTCGATGCCCTCCTCGATGTTATAGGGGAAGTAGTCGATGAGCTGACCGTTCTGCTTGTAGGCCACGCAGGCCTTGATGGCGTCGAAGCCGTCGAGGACGTCGCTCTTCATCATGATGAGCTTCGTCACACCGTTGACCATGATGGCGTAGCGCAGGGCCACCAGGTCTATCCAGCCACAGCGGCGCTCACGGCCGGTGACAGCCCCGTACTCATGACCGAGGTCGCGGATCTTCTTGCCCGTCTCGTCAAAGAGCTCCGTGGGGAAGGGACCGGCACCCACGCGGGTGCAGTAGGCCTTCATGATACCGTAGACATCGCCAATCTTGTTAGGACCGATGCCCAGACCGGTGCAGGCACCGGCACAGATGGTGTTGGACGAGGTGACAAAGGGATAGGAGCCGAAGTCGACGTCGAGCATCGTGCCCTGAGCACCTTCGCAGAGCACCGACTGTCCGCTACGCAGGATGGTGTTGATCTCATGCTCGGAGTCGACGATGGGGAACTGGCGCAGGTACTCGATACCCTCAAGCCATTTCTTCTCGACCTCAGTGATGTCGTACTCGAAACCGAGTGACTGGAGGATAGCCTCGTGGCGGGCCTTGGCAGCGGCGTACTTCTCAGGGAAGTTCTCGAGGATGTCGCCCACGCGCAGACCATTGCGGCTGACCTTGTCGGTATAGGTAGGACCGATGCCCTTGCCGGTAGTGCCCACCTTGTTCTTACCTTTCTGGGCCTCGTAGGCGGCATCGAGCACACGGTGGGTGGGCATGATGAGATGCGCCTTCTTGGAGATATGCAGACGGCTCTTCAGTTCATGGCCACTCTGCTCAAGGGCCTTGGCCTCGTCCATGAAGAGGTCGGGAGCCAGCACCACGCCATTACCGATAATGTTCACCTTACCACCCTGGAAGATACCTGAGGGGATGGAGCGAAGCACATATTTCTCACCCTCGAACTCCAGGGTATGACCGGCGTTGGGGCCACCCTGGAAGCGGGCTATCACATCATACTGTGGGGTCAGCACGTCGACCACCTTTCCTTTACCTTCATCGCCCCACTGCAGACCGAGCAGGACGTCAACTTTACCTTGATTCATTGTTTATCGTTTGTCTGATTTTGACTTTTCTTTGTATTCATCATCCGCGTGATACGCGCCTGACACGTAGAACAGATACCGTAGATATAGAGCGTGAAGCCGTCCTTGCGGAAACGCTTCAGACGCAGGGCGTTGATGGCCTCGACAATCTCGGGCGACCGTACCTCGGTGACCTTGCCGCAGACGGTACACATCTGGTGGCAATGGGAGTTATTGTCGTAGCACGCCTCATACTTCGTCGTACCCTGAAACCGGTGGCGGATGACCAGGCGCAGCTCCATAAACAGGTTGAGCGTGTTGTAAAGTGTTGCCCTACTCACCGGGAAACGGTATTCCCGCTCCAGTTTCTCACCTAACTCGTCCAGCGTGAAATGACCGTTGATGCTGTACACAGCACGCAAAATCGCATAACGCTCAGGCGTCTTGCGATGGTTGTTCATTTCCAGGTAGCTGTCGAGAATCCGCTCTACGGCGGTCTTTACACTATCTTTCATTTGTAAATCAGCTTCATAAACCACCTGCAAAGTTACGCAAAAGTTATGACATGCAGAATTGAAAGGCATAGTTTTCATGCCCACTTTGCATCTTTTAACAGTTTAGGCGCCTCAAAATTTGGAATATCTTTCAAATCTTGCTACCTTTGCATGCGAAAAAGAAAAATTTGTATACAGATTGATAGAGAAGCATATTGTATTAGAAGATATTGACACCGTCGTCTTCTACGGTGTGGGCAACAGTCACCTGCAGATGATCAGGTCGCTGTTTCCGAAACTACGCATCGTGGCACGCGACAACGTCATACGCGTTCTGGGCGATGAGGAGCAGATGGCGGCATTTGAAGAGAATATTGAATCGATAAGGCGACACATACTGAAATTCAATGCGTTACGCGACGAAGACATATTAGACATCATCAAGGGCGGCAGGACGAAGGAGGTGCCTGAGGACGTGGTGGTCTACAGCATGTCGGGGCGCCCCATCAAGGCACGCTCCCAGAATCAGCAGCGGCTGATAGAGGCCTACGAGAAGAACGATATGGTGTTTGCCGTGGGACCGGCAGGCACGGGTAAGACCTACCTGTCGATAGCCCTGGCCGTGAAGGCCCTGAAAGACAAGACGGCGAAGAAGATTATCCTGAGCCGTCCGGCGGTGGAGGCCGGCGAGAAGCTGGGATTCCTGCCCGGTGACATGAAGGACAAGATAGACCCCTACCTGCAGCCCCTCTACGACGCTCTGGAGGACATGCTGCCGCAGGTGAAGCTGCAGGACATGATGGAGAAGCACATCATACAGATAGCGCCGCTGGCCTTCATGCGCGGTCGCACGCTGAGCGATGCCGTGGTGATACTGGACGAGGCGCAGAACACGACGCCGGCGCAGATACGGATGTTTCTGACGCGCATGGGGTGGAACACGAAGATGATCATCACGGGCGACATGACGCAGATAGACCTGCCCCGCTCGCAGAAGTCGGGACTGATTGAGGCCCTGCATATATTAAGTAATGTGGAGGGTATCGGCGTGGTGAACCTGGACCGCAGCGACATTGTGCGCCACAAGCTCGTCACCCGCATCGTCAATGCCTACGAGGCGTTTGACAAATTGAAGATTGAAAATTGAAAATCGTAAATCGAAAATCGTAAATCGTAAATCGAAAATCGTAAATCGTAAATCGAAAATCGTAAATCGAAAATCGTAAATCGAAAATAAAATAATGAAAGCATTAACAAAGACGGAGTTCCAGTTTGAGGGACAGAAGAGTGTGTACCACGGCAAGGTCCGTGACGTGTATAACATTAACGACGACCTGATGGTGATGGTAGCCACCGACCGCATATCGGCCTTCGACGTGGTGCTGCCCAAGGGCATACCCTTCAAGGGACAGGTGCTGAACCAGATTGCCGCCAAGTTCCTGGACGCTACCACCGACATCTGCCCCAACTGGAAGCTGGCAACGCCCGACCCCATGGTGACCGTGGGCCTGAAATGTGAGGGCTTCCGCGTGGAGATGATCATCCGCTCGATACTGACCGGCTCAGCCTGGCGTGAGTATAAGAACGGATGCCGTGAGCTGTGCGGCGTACGCCTGCCTGACGGCATGAAGGAGAACGAGCGCTTCCCTGAGCCTATCATCACCCCGACGACGAAGGCCGACGAGGGACACGACATGAACATCTCGAAGGAGGAGATCATTGCCCAGGGACTGGTATCGAAGGAGGACTACGAGGTGATGGAGGACTACACCCGCCGCATCTTTGCCCGCGGACAGGAGATTGCCGCCAAGCGCGGACTGATACTCGTAGACACGAAGTATGAGTTTGGCAAGCGCGACGGCAAGGTGTACCTGATTGACGAGATACACACCCCCGACTCCAGCCGCTACTTCTATGCCGACGGCTACGAGGAGAAGCTGGCCAAGGGTGAGCCCCAGAAGCAGCTCTCGAAGGAGTTCGTGCGCCAGTGGCTCATTGAGCACAACTTCATGAACGAGCCCGGACAGGTGATGCCCGAGATTACCGACGCCTATGCCGAGAGCGTCAGCGAGCGCTACATAGAGCTGTACGAGAACATCGTCGGTGAACCGTTCGACAAGGCCACAGAGGACGGCGACATTGCCCAGCGCATAGAGCGCAACGTCACCGAGTGGCTGAAAACCAGATAAGGCCCATTGGCCCCATTTTGCCCCATTAGCCCTATAAGCCCCATGAGCTATCAGCAAGAGCAAATAATGCCCTACAACGACGGTGAGAAAGCCAGTCAGGTGGAACAGATGTTCGACAACATCGCACCCACCTACGACCGGCTGAACCACCGGCTGTCGTGGGACATCGACAAGGGATGGCGGCGCAAGGCTATCAGACAGCTGGCACCCTACCACCCCAAGACGATGCTCGACATAGCCACGGGCACTGGTGACTTTGCCATCCTGGCAGCACAGATGCTACAGCCGGAACGGCTTGTCGGGGCTGACATCAGCGAGGGGATGATGAAGATAGGCCGGCAGAAGGTGGCACAGATGGGACTACAGAAGGTCATCACCTTCGACAAGGAGGACTGTCTGCAACTGAGCTATGCCGACAACACCTTTGACGCCGTGACAGCCGCCTTCGGCATTCGTAACTTCGCCGACCTGGACCGTGGCCTTCGTGAGATGTGCCGCGTGCTGAAGCCGGGAGGACATCTCAGCATTGCCGAACTGACCACCCCTGTCAGATGGCCCATGAAGCAGCTGTTCCACATCTATGCACACACGGTGCTGCCCGTCTATGGACGGCTCATCAGCAAGGACAGCAGTGCCTACTCCTACCTGACACGCACAATCGAGGCTTTCCCACAGGGGGAGCTGATGGTGGAGATACTCAGGAAAGCCGGCTTCAGCGAAGCCAGCTTTAAAAGACTGACCTTTGGCATTTGTACCATCTATTTTGCAACTAAATAAACAAGGATTATGGATAAATACGGACTGATAGGCTATCCGCTGGGACACTCGTTCTCCATCAGCTACTTTAACCAGAAATTTGCCGATGAGGGCATCAACGCCAAGTACGAGAACTATGAACTGTCGAGTATAGACCAGCTACAGGAGGTGCTCGACAAGAACCCTAACCTGCGGGGACTGAACGTCACCATCCCTTATAAGGAGAAGGTGCTCGACTTCCTTGACAGCATCACCCCCGAGGCGCAGGCCATCGGTGCCGTCAACGTCATCAAGGTGACGCACGAGGGAAAGAAAATCAGGCTGAAGGGCTACAACAGCGATGTCATAGGCTTCACACAGAGCATTGAACCCATGCTTGACAAGAACTGGCACAAGAAGGCCCTGATACTGGGCACCGGCGGTGCCTCAAAGGCCATCAACTACGGTCTGAGGTCGCTGGGACTGGAAACGGTCTTCGTCAGTCGCTACGAGCGGCCAGACACCATTCAGTATGAGCGCATCACACCTGACGTCATCAAGGAGTACAACGTGGTGGTGAACTGCACACCCGTGGGTATGTACCCCCATACCGAGGAGTGCCCGCTGCTGCCCTACGAGGCCATGGACTACCACACCATACTCTACGACCTCATCTACAACCCCGACGAGACGCTCTTCATGAAGCGCGGACGCGAGCAGGGGGCTGAGGTGAAGAACGGTCTGGAGATGCTGCTGCTGCAGGCCTTTGCCTCATGGGACTTCTGGCATGAGAAATAACAACCGTCACGACACACATGACCTACGCTGAACGTATCAAGCAGCTCACGCTGCAATATAACGACGCCATCAGGGCCCTGCAGGACTCCTTCGACCTGGAGAGTTCACGGCTGGGCTTCTTCTCGTCGGCCATGCTGGAGGAGCAGTACTCAGAGCGCTACGAAAGTCTGGCTGCCGAATACCGCACGAAATGCCGGCAGGCACTGACAGCCATGAAGCAGGCCGACCCGGCATGGGCACGAGGCCGCAAGATTTGGGGCCGTCTCTTCATCGTCGGCATCATCATGCTGCTGGGCTGCTGTGGCTACTCACTGCCTACGGAGGAGAGCACGCCGTCGGCACTTGCCAGTGCTGCAGGCGAGGAGCACTACTGGAATGCGCAGAACATTCCCATCCCCTACCTGGAGGACGCCACACAGTATGTGTCGAACCCAGACAACATCCTGACACAACAGGCCGTTGACCGTATGAACATGACCCTCAAGAAGATGGAGGACAGCCTGCAGGTACAGACGGTGGTCATCGTTGTGGGGCGCATAGAGAACGACGACCCTTACCGCATGGCACAGGATGTGGGCAACCACTATGGTGTGGGCTACGGCGACCGCGGACTGGTGATTGTCGTGGGCTACGACGACCACAGCATCAACATGTCGCCGGGACGCTCACTGGAAGCCGACCTGACCGATGCTGAGTGTCACCGGCTGGAACAGCAGTACGTGGTACCGGCCATGCGGGCAGAGATGCCTGACAGCGGCATGATATACCTGGTGGAGGCACTCTACTCTAAACTGCAACGTAAGGACCTGCCACAGATGTCGCATCTGGTGAGTCGTGCCGACGAGCTGGAGGACGAGCTGACCAAGATCATCGGCATCTTCATGCTGCTGATGGTGGGCTGGGGCTTGTTCTATGTGCGCCTGAACCGCAAATACCAATGGTTAGGTGCCATCAGCGGGGTCAGTCTGATGGGCAACCCCTTTGTTCATGAGAGCAGCAGCGGCGGAGGAGGATTCAGTGGCGGCTTCGGAGGAGGCAGAGGCGGAGGCTTCAGCGGCGGAGGAGGCGGCAGCTTCGGCGGAGGCTCCTTCGGTGGCGGCGGTGCCACGTCAAGATGGTAATTTTAGATTGAAAATTGTGAATTGATAATTGTGAATTGATAATTGTGAATTGTGAATTGATAATTGATAATTGTGAATTGATAATTGTGAATTGTGAATTGATAATTGTGAATTGTAAATTGTAAATTAAATATAGGTAGTTATGAAAATCAGTAAAAGTCTTATCGGAATTATCGCAGCTGTCGTCATCATCGGCGCATGGGCTGCAAGTGCTTACAACGGAATGGTGGGCGTACAGGAAGACGCTACGACGGCACTGGCTAACGTGCAGTCGGCCTACCAGCGGCGTGCAGACCTCATTCCCAACCTGGTAGAGACGGTCAAGGGCTATGCCGCTCATGAGAAGGAGACCCTGGAGGGTGTTGTCAACGCCCGCTCAAAGGCCACGCAGGTGACACTCGACCCGGAGAACATGACGCCTGAGAAGCTGCAGGAGTTCCAGAAGGCTCAGGGTGAGCTGGGTGCTGCCCTGGGACGACTGATTGCCATCAGCGAGAACTATCCCGACCTGAAGGCCAACGAGAACTTCCGCGACCTGCAGGTGCAACTCGAGGGTACGGAGAACCGCATCAACGAGGCACGCAACAAGTTCAATGCCGCCGTCCAGCAGTACAATGTCGTCATCCGCTCGTTCCCCAAGAACATCCTGGCCGGCATGTTCGGCTTCGACAAGATGGCGAAGTTTGAGGCTGAGGCCGGTGCAGAGAAGGCTCCACAGGTAAAATTCTAATTCATAATTAACAATTAACAATTCATAATTGACAATTCATAATTGACAATTCATAATTGACAATTGACAATTAAATGACAGACAATCGTTATATGCAGCGCGGCGTGTCGGCCGCCAAGGAGGACGTACACGCTGCCATCAAGAACATCGACAAGGGACTCTTCCCGCAGGCCTTCTGTAAGATTATTCCCGACATACTGGGCGGCGACCCCGAATACTGTAACATCATGCATGCCGACGGTGCCGGCACCAAGTCGGCACTGGCTTACATGTACTGGAAGGAGACGGGCGACCTGAGCGTCTGGAAGGGCATAGCCCAGGATGCCATCGTGATGAACACCGACGACCTGCTCTGCGTGGGTGCCGTCGACAACATCCTTGTCTCGTCGACCATCGGGCGCAACAAGATGCTGGTGCCGGGAGAGGTCATCTCGGCCATCATCAACGGCACCGACGAGCTGCTGCAGGAACTGCGGCAGATGGGCATCGGCATCTGGCCTACCGGCGGCGAGACGGCTGACGTGGGCGACCTGGTGCGTACCATCATCGTCGACTCTACCGTCACCTGCCGCATGCGCCGCAGCGACGTTATCGACAATGCGAACATCCGTCCCGGCGACGTCATCGTGGGACTCTCCAGTACCGGACAGGCCACCTACGAGAAAGCCTACAACGGAGGCATGGGCAGCAACGGTCTGACCTCAGCCCGTCACGATGTCTTCGCCAAATACCTGGCAGAGAATTATCCTGAGAGCTATGACCACGCCGTGCCCGACGAGCTGGTGTACAGCGGCAAGTACCGCCTGACCGACTCCGTCCCGTATGTTGACGTACTACGTCAACAAACAGAGCTGCCCAACGCCGGCCTGCTGGTGCTCTCCCCTACCCGCACCTACGCCCCGGTCATCAAGCGCCTGCTCGACGAGCTGCGTCCGGAGATTCACGGCATGGTACACTGCACAGGCGGTGCCCAGACCAAGGTGCTGCACTTCGTCGGCGACAACTGCCGGGTCATCAAGGACAACATGTTCCCCCTGCCCCCGCTGTTCCGTGCCATCCACGACTGCTCAGGTACCGACTGGAAGGAGATGTACCAGGTGTTCAACATGGGACACCGCATGGAAATCTATGTCCGTCCGGAGGTGGCAGAGCAGGTCATCGCCATTTCTAAGTCGTTCAATATCGACGCACAGATTGTCGGCCACATCGAGGAGGGCCAGAAGAGCCTGACCATCAAATCAGAATTTGGAACATTCAACTATTAAATGGACAATAACAGCATACTACAAAAACTCGACGGTCTGGAGGCCCGCTTCGAGGAGGTGTCAACCCTGATTACCGACCCCGACGTCATAGCCGACCAGAACCGCTTTGTGAAACTCACTAAGGAATACAAGGACCTGGGCGACATCATGGATGCACGCCGCCGCTACATCGCCTGCCTGAACGGCATACGTGAGGCTAAGGATATCCTGGCCAACGAGACCGACCCGGAGATGAAGGAGATGGCCCGCGAGGAACTGGCAGCCAACGAAGAGCTTCAACCCAAGCTGGAGGAGGAAATCAAGATTGCCCTCATCCCCAAAGACCCGGAGGATGCCAAGAACGTACAGATGGAGATACGCGCCGGTACAGGCGGCGACGAGGCTTGTCTCTTTGCCGGCGACCTGTTCAAGATGTACAAGAGCTACTGCGACTCCAAGGGCTGGCAGCTCTCTATCACCAGCGTCTCTGAAGGAGCCGTCGGCGGTTTCAAGGAGATTGACTTCGCCGTCTCAGGCGCCGATGTCTACGGTACGCTGAAATATGAGTCGGGCGTCCACCGCGTACAGCGTGTGCCTGCCACCGAGACACAGGGCCGCATGCACACGTCGGCTGCTACGGTTGCCGTGCTGCCTGAGGCTGACAAGTTCGAGGTACACGTCAACGAGGGTGAAATCAAGTGGGACACCTTCCGCTCCAGTGGTGCCGGTGGTCAGAACGTGAACAAGGTGGAATCGGGTGTCCGTCTGCGCTATATGTGGAAGAACCCCAACACTGGCGAGACGGAGGAGATACTCATTGAGTGTACGGAGACCCGCGACCAGCCCAAGAATAAGGAACGTGCGCTCTCACGCCTATATACCTTTATATATGACAAGGAGCACCAGAAGTATATGGACGACATAGCCTCGCGCCGCAAGTCGCTTGTGTCCACCGGCGACCGCTCAGCCAAGATTCGCACCTACAACTTCCCGCAGGGCCGTGTCACCGACCACCGCATCGGCTACACCACACACGACCTGCAGGGCTTCCTTGGTGGCGACATCCAGGCCATGATTAACGCCCTGACGGTAGCGGAAAATGCAGAACGAATGAAAGAAACTGAACTATGACCAGAAAAGAACTGATAGAACAAATCCGCGAGAAGCAGTCGTTTCTCTGCGTAGGACTGGATACCGACATCAACAAGATTCCTGAGTGCGTCAAGAAACTGGTGGACAACCAGTGTGAAGACGACGAGGACAAGTTGTCGATGTATATCTACGCCTTCAACAAATTCATTATCGATGCCACTGCTCCCTATTGCGTGGCCTATAAGCCCAACCTGGCGTTCTATGAGTGCTACGGTATTGACGGCTTGTATGCATACGAAAAGACAGTGGAATACCTGAAAAAGAGCTACCCTAAACACTTCATCATTGCAGATGCTAAACGTGGCGATATCGGCAACACCTCGAAGATGTATGCCAAGACCTTCTTTGAAGGCGACACCCAGGTAGATGCACTCACCGTTGCCCCCTACATGGGCGAAGATTCTGTCAGCCCGTTCCTCGGCTATGAGGGCAAATGGGTCATCCTGCTCGCACTGACCAGCAACAAGGGCAGCCACGACTTCCAGCTGACGGAGTCGGCCGACGGCGAGCGTCTCTTTGAAAAGGTGCTGCGCCGCTCTCAGCAGTGGGCCACCGACGAACAGATGATGTACGTCGTCGGGGCTACGCAGGGACAGATGTTCGAAGACATCCGCCGTCTGGCTCCCACCCACTTCCTCCTCGTTCCAGGCGTTGGAGCCCAGGGCGGTTCGCTGCAAGAGGTCTGCAAATATGGTATGATAAAGGATTGCGGATTGCTGGTCAACTCCAGCCGAGGCATCATCTATGCCTCCAATGGCGAGGATTTCGCCGAGGTGGCCGCTCAGAAAGCCCGCGAACTGCAGCAGGAAATGGCTCAGGAACTGGCACGTCTGTAAATTTGGCACACTTTTTGCATAGCTGTTTGTCGGAATAAGATTATTAACGACATAACAGCTATGCAAAAAGGAAACATCGGGGTTACAACCGAGAACATCTTCCCCGTCATCAAAAAGTTTCTCTATTCTGATCACGAAATCTTCCTCCGCGAGATGGTGTCTAACGCCGTCGATGCTACCCAGAAACTGAAGACGCTCCAGCAAAAAGGCGACTTCAAGGGTGAGTTGGGTGACCTGACTGTGCGCATCAGCATGGATGCCGACAAGGGTATCATCACCATCAGCGACCACGGTATCGGCATGACCGAGGCGGAGATTGACAAGTACATCAATCAGATTGCCTTCTCAGGTGTTACCGACTTCCTGGAGAAATATAAGGACAATGCCAACAACATCATCGGCCACTTCGGACTGGGCTTCTACTCATCGTTCATGGTGTCGAAGAAGGTGGAAATCATCACCCGCAGCTATCAGGAGGATGCCAAGGCCGTGAAATGGAGCTGCGACGGATCGCCTGCCTACGAGATTGACGAGGCCGAGAAGGAGGAGCGCGGAACAGATATCATCCTCTACATCGACGATGACTGCAAAGAGTTCCTCGACAAGTCAAAGCTCGAACAGCTATTGAACAAATACTGTAAGTTCCTGGCCGTGCCTGTCGCCTTCGGCAAGAAGCAAGAGTGGTCAAGCGATGAGAAGAAGATGGTGGACACACAGGAGGATAACATTATCAACAACGTGGAGCCGCTGTGGACCAAGACGCCCTCGACGCTGAAGGACGAGGACTACAAGTCGTTCTACCGCACCCTCTACCCCATGAGCGACGAGCCCCTGTTCTGGATTCACCTCAACGTGGACTACCCCTTCAACCTAACGGGTATCCTGTATTTCCCGAAAATCAAGTCGAACATCGAGCTGCAGCGCAACAAGATCCAGCTCTACTGCAACCAGGTCTTCGTCACCGACCAGGTGGAGGGCATCGTGCCTGAGTTCCTGACACTGCTGCATGGCGTCATCGACTCACCGGACATTCCCCTGAACGTCAGCCGCAGCTATCTGCAGAGCGACCGCGAGGTGAAGAAAATCTCCACCTATATCACCAAGAAGGTGGCCGACCGCCTGAAGGCCATCTTCAATGAGAACCGCAAGGAATACGAGGAGAAGTGGGACGACCTGAAGCTCTTCATCAACTACGGCATTCTCTCTGAGGAAGGTTTCTACGACCGCGCCAAGGACTTTGCCCTATTCAAAGAAATCGGTCTAACCGACGGCACGTCGGATGTTAATGATAAGTACTTCACCTTCGAGGAGTACAAGAAACTCATCGAGGCTTCGCAGAAGGACAAGGACGATATGCTCATCTACCTCTACGCTACTGACAAGGAGGAGCAGTACTCTTATATCAAGGCCGCTCAGGACAAGGGTTACAGCGTGCTGCTGC
>CAMYZO010000067.1 GCA_947303855.1 uncultured Prevotellaceae bacterium | reverse complement strand
ATGTTTACCTTCTTCAAGAAGCATGCTAACGACCTGAAGGGTAAGACCGTCATTCCCTTCACCACTCACGAAGGCTCAGGACTGGCCCACTGCGTAGAGGACGTGAAGGCGGCCTTCCCTGGAGCCAACGTACAGAAGGGTTTCAGCATCTACGGTCACGAAGTTCGTACGGAAAAAGCGAAAGTAGAAAAATGGCTTAAAGGTTTAGATTTTTAAACACGAATTACCATGAATGGACCACGAATTATTCATATAATATTAATGGGAAATTAATGGTAATTCGTGTTAAAGAAAAATCAAATCGCCAAATAAATCGTAAATCGTAAATTTGTAAATCATAAATTGATATTATGCAGAATTTTGATTATATGACCCCTACGCGACTCATTTTTGGTAAGGAGTCGATTGTGAAACTTCCTGAGGTAATGCGTCCTTTGGGCAAGCGTGTGTTGCTGACCTATGGTGGCGGCAGTATTAAAAAACTTGGTCTCTACGACCGTGTGAAGGAACTCCTGAAGGACTTCGACATCATAGAGCTTTCTGGCATCCAGCCCAATCCCAAATACGATCCCAGCGTGCTCGAGGGTGTGCGTCTCTGCAAGGAGCATAATATTGACGTCATCCTGGCTGTGGGTGGCGGTAGCGTACTCGACTGCTCGAAGGCTATCGCTGCTGGTGCCAAGTACGACGGCGACCCTTGGGACTTGATTTCCTATAAAGTGAAGGCGCAGGCTGCTCTGCCTATCATCGATATCCTGACGCTAGCTGCTACAGGCTCAGAATACGACTGCGGAGGCGTTATCTCACGCACAGAGACCAACGATAAGATTGGCTATATGGATCCCCTGCTCTTCCCCGTCTGCTCGATTCTCGATCCCGTCTATACCTTCAGCGTTTCTAAGAAACAAACCGCTGCAGGCTGCGCAGATGCGATGAACCATACTATAGAGCAATACTTTGTTGCTGACTCTACACTGCTGAACGACGGCTTCTGCGAATCGATGCTGAAGAGCCTGATGGTGAATGCCCGCAAGTGCCTGGAGAACCCAGAGGACTATACCGCCCGTGCTGAGATGATGCTCTGCTGCACATATGGTTGCAATGGCATTCTTTCGTTGGGCAACAGCATGTCAGGCTGGCCCTGTCATGGCATTGAGCACGCTCTCTCTGCCTACTACGATATCACCCACGGCGAGGGCCTGGCTATCATCACCCCACGTTGGATGAAACATATCTTGAATGAAAAGACCATCGACCGCTTTGTGAAGTACGGCATCAACGTGTTTGGTATCGACGCATCGTTGCCCAAACAAGAGATTGCCGAAAAAGCCATCGATTCAACCTATAAGTTCTTCGAGAGCATCAACATCCCCATGCACCTTCGTGAGGTTGGCATCGACGATAGCCGTATCGACGAGATGGCACATCACATTGCCGTCAACGAAGGTTTGGAGAATGCCTACGCTCCCCTGACAGAGCAGGATATCAAAGAAATTCTGGTAGCAAGTCTGTAACCTAATACTGAAAGCAATGGATACATTCAGATTATATAACGGAGTGGAAATGCCCCTGCTGGGCTACGGAGTTTTTCAGGTATCACCTGAGGAGTGTGAACGTTGTGTCAGCGATGCTTTGAGCGTGGGTTATCGCCTGATTGATACGGCTCAGGCCTACTTCAATGAAGAAGGTGTGGGCAATGCCTGGCGCAAGAGCGGACTGAAGCGTGAGGATCTGTTCCTCGTGACAAAGGTGTGGATTTCGAACAATGGCGAGGAGAAAGCCGCAAAGAGCATCGACGAGAGCCTGAAGAAACTACAGACGGAATATATCGACCTGCTGCTCATCCATCAGGCCTACGGCGACGTATTCGGCACATGGCGGGCAATGGAAAAGGCTTATCGTGCCGGTAAGGTTCGCGCCATTGGTGTGTCGAACTTTCAGGCTGCCCGATTCTTCGACTTTGCTCACTATGTGGAGTTGAAGCCGATGGTAAACCAGCTGCAATGTAACGTGTTGGTTCAGCAGACGGGCATCGAGCCGATTCTGGCTGAAACCGATACGAAGATGATGGCTTGGGGGCCGCTCGGTGGACAGGGTGTTGACGGCATCGTGAAGAGCGAGATGCTGGCCAACATCGGTGTCAAATACGATAAGAGTGCCGCACAGGTAGCCCTGCGCTGGCTCACCCTGCGTGGCATCGTGGCCATCCCAAAATCAAGCCACAAGGAGCGCATGGCGCAGAATTTCGACATCTTTGACTTTTCTCTGTCGGCTGACGAGATGGCGCAGATTGCTACCATGAACCAATACGACACGGGTAACATCAATTTCTCCGATCCTCAGTTTGTAAAGTATTTGATTGAGACTTACGGATAAAAACAATATGGTTATGAAAGCAATGAAGTATATCCTGGCATCGGCTCTGTGTATGCTGGTGTCAACCGCTTGCAGCGGAAACAAAAAAAGTGAAGCAAATGTCAGTGAGTCTGCATCAGAAGAGACTCAGGCAGAAGCAGTGAAGAAGGACGGGAAGACACTCGTAGTGTTCTTCTCTCATGCTGGCGACAACTACAGCGTGGGTAATATCAAGGTGGGCAACACGAAGATTGTGGCTGACTACATCAGCGAGATAACGGGTGCCGACCAGTTTGAGATTGTCACTCACAAGTACGACGGCATGGCCTACAAGCCCTTGTGCGACCTCGCCAAGGAGGAGCAGAAGAATGGTGAACTGCCTCCGTTCGAGGGCACCGTTGAAAACATCGGCCAGTACGACACCGTGTTCATTGGTGGCCCCGTCTGGTGGGGAACCTATCCGCAGGTGATGTTCACTTTCTTCAAGAAGTACGACCTGAACGGCAAGACCATTATCCCCTTTACCACGCACGAAGGCTCAGGCCTTGGCAGCTGCGTGAAGGACGTGAAGAAGGCTTATCCCAATGCGACCGTCACAGGCGAGTTCTCCATCTACGGACACGATGTGCGTGAGGGAAAGAACAGGGTTGAGAAGTGGCTGAAAAAGATCGGATTCTAATATGGCAAAGAAGGTTTCAGTATTGGTTGGTGCCGGCAGCATTGGCCTGGCCATCATCCGCCGGGTGTCGGCGGGTAAACATGTGGTGTTGGCTGACTACAGTTTGGAGAATGCAGAGCGTGCGGCAAAGACGCTTGAGGATGCGGGCTTTGAGTGCTCTACCATCAAGTGCGACCTCGGCTCGAAAGACGACATCCTGAAGTTGGTGGAGTTCGCCACCAGCAAGGGGGAGGTAACGAATGTGGTGAATGCCGCTGGCGTGTCACCCTCGCAGGCTCCCGTGGCGGAGATTCTTCGTGTAGACCTCTACGGCACGAGCGTATTGCTGGAGGAGTTTGGTAAGGTGATTGCCGAGGGTGGCAGTGGCGTGATTATCTCGTCGCAGAGCGGTCATCGTCTGCCCGCATTACCGCAGGAGCAGAACGAGGCGCTGGCCACGACGCCCGTGGACGAGCTGCTGGAACTGCCGTTCCTGAAGTCCATCAACGACACGCTGAAGGCCTATCAGTACTCGAAGCGCTGCAATGTTCTGAGGGTGATGTACGAGGCAACCCGTTGGGGCCGTCGTGGTGCTACCATCAACAGCATCTCGCCAGGCATCATCATCACGCCGCTGGCCAACGATGAACTGCACGGTCCTCGCAAGGATGGCTATCTGAAGATGATTGAGGGCATGCCAGCCCGTCGTGCAGGAACACCCGACGAGGTAGGTGACCTGGCTGAGTTCCTGATGTCCTCTCGTGGCCGTTTCATCAGCGGTGCCGACCTGCTCATTGATGGTGGCTGTACAGCCAGCTATTGGTATGGTGATTTGCAATATCTTAAAGCTACTCACTAATGAGACGTCTTTTGACGCTATTGATACTCTGCATTACAACAATAACAATGCATGCGCAGATGGACGATAAGCAACTGACGAACGAAGCAAGAGCAGAGGGCAAGCTTGCTTGCACTATGCCATGCAAGGAGGAAGAAGGCGATAGCCAGCAGATAGAAGCCCTCTACAAGCAGATGTATCTGGCGATGATAGCCAAGGACATCGAGACACTTGGCACATTACTCGACGAGAACTCCGTGCTGATCCACATGACTGGCACCCGTCAGCCAAAGCGCGAATACCTGCGTGCCATCAAAGACGGTACGCTGCGCTCGGCTCTGCCGCTTTGCTTGCAAAGAACTACTATTCCGTTGAGGATGACGAGATTATCATCGAAGTCAATGGCGACAAGGCGACAATGACTGGCCGTAGCCGTGTGAATGCCGCCGTTTATGGTGGTGGTCGTCACACATGGCGACTACAGATCAAGTCAACGCTCGTTAAGAAAGAAGGCCGCTGGCTGTTTGTGGAGCAGCGGGCTTCGACATATTAAAAAATATAGGTATGAAAAGAATCGTAATTTTTGTAATAGCAATAATGACTATGGCAACAGTACAAGGTCGGACGCTGACAGAGCGTCAGAAGGGATTGGCAGCATGTGCCTGCCTGATGGCACAGGGTGATTTGGAACGCTTGGAGCCTGCCGTGAAGATGGCACTCGCGGGTGGTGTGACCATCAACGAACTGAAGGAGGCTTTCTCGCAGCTATATGCATATACAGGGTTCCCGCGCTCGCTGAATGCACTGGGAGTGCTGAATAAGGTGCTGGAGAATAAGCAGGAAAACTGGCAGGAAGGCAAGCCTTGGACTCGTCCTGAAATATGGGGTGACGCTGCAAAGGCTCTGAAGCAGGGCACGGAAGTACAGACACAGCTCTCAGGCCGTCCGTTCGACTACGACTTCTGTCCGCAGGATGACTACTACCTGAAGTCACACCTCTTCGGCGACATCTTCGCTGGCGACCAGCTTACAGCTGCCGACCGCGAGATAGTGACGGTAGCTGCATTGAGCGGTCTCGACAATGTTGCTCCACAGTTGGCTGCTCATAAGCGTGGAGCTGTAAACATGGGTAACAGTCAGGAACTCGTAGACGAGCTCTGTGCCTGGCTCGACCATGAGGGTTATACCCTGCGTAGCGGATTCCCTAAGGGTGTAGCAAACGTGAACTATGCCCAATACTTCATTGGCGATAGCTTCGTTGCTCCCATAAAACCATCTAACCTTGGCGAGAACGATGCAACTGTCATGCCCATCGTGAACGTCACCTTTGAGCCTGGTTGCCGTAACAACTGGCACATCCATCACGGTGCACATCAGGTTCTGATCTGTGTGTCGGGCAAGGGTTGGTATCAAGAATGGGGCAAGGCTCCTATCCCACTCCATCCTGGTGTAGTTATCGACATCCCCGAGGGTGTGAAGCATTGGCATGGTGCCCAGAAAAACTCATGGTTCCAACACTACACCACTCACGTCAAGACGGGCGGTTCGGAATCAAACGAGTGGCTGGAGCCTGTGGACGACGAAACATACAACGCATTGAAATAACAGATTATGCAATATAGGACATTAGGACGGACAGGCCTGCAGGTGAGCGTGATTGCGCTGGGCTGCGAGGGCTTCACAGGAAAGACGATGGCTCAGGTACGCGAGGACATGGACTTTGCCATCGGTGAGGGCGTGAACTTCATCGACATGTACACATCAAACCCTGACGTGCGACGTAACATTGGTACGGCACTGAAAGGACGGCGCGAGAAGTTCATCATTCAGGGCCATCTTTGCACCGTATGGGAGAACGGCCAGTACCTGCGTACCCGCGACATGTCGAAGGTGATGCCTGCTTTCAATGACTTGCTGGAGCAGATGCAGACCGACTACATCGACATCGGCATGATTCACTATGTGGATGCGATGGATGACTATGATACCGTTTTCAGCGGCCCCATCATCGAGTTTGCCCAGAAACTGAAGGCCGAGGGCAGAATCCGTTATATTGGTATGAGCTCACACAACCCCACGGTGGCACTGAAGGCCGTGGAGAGCGGACTCATCGACGTGCTGATGTTCAGCATCAACCCTGCCTACGACCTGCAACCCGCCAATGAGGACGTGAACGTGTTCTGGGACGAGAATGCCTGGCAGCAGACGCTGACCAATATCGACCCCGACCGCGAACGGCTCTACTCGCTCTGCGAACAGCGTGGTGTGGGTATCGACGTGATGAAGGCATACGGAGGCGGTGACCTGCTCAGCGAGGAGCGTTCGCCCTTCGGCAAGGCCCTGACTGCTGTACAGTGCATCGATTATGCACTCTCGCGTCCGGGCGTAGCCAGCGTGATGGCGGGCTGTCGCACGACAGAAGAACTGCGGCAGGCTCTCGACTGGCTGACGGCTTCTCCCGAAGAACGTGACTACACCAAGGTGATGCAAGGCGTGGAGCGTTTCTCATGGCATGGCCACTGCATGTATTGCGGCCACTGCGCTCCCTGTTCCGCAGGCATCGACATTGCCTCGGTCAACAAGTTCTATAACCTTTGCGAGGCACAGGGAGAGGTGCCGGAGACCGTTCGCGAGCATTATCGTGCGTTGAAACACCACGCCGAGGAATGCATCGAGTGTGGACTCTGCGAAGAACGCTGCCCATTCGGTGTAGAAATCATCGAGGGCATGCACAAGGCCACAGAGAAATTCGGATATTAGGATGAATGCACTCAAGGATATACTCCACTCACAGAATTGCTCGCTGGTGGTCAGGAGTCAGGATGGCGAGGTGACGGCATACAACAAAAAAGGTGTGCGTGACCTCGTATGGCTGCTCGACAACGAGCCAGAAAGACTGCGGGGTGCAATGGTAGCCGACAAAGTAGTTGGTAAAGCTGCTGCCGGACTGATGGTACAAGGTGGTGTCGGCGAGGTATATGCCGACGTGATGAGCCGACTGGCATTGCCACTGTTCGACCAGGCCAATATCCCCTATACGTTTGGCGAACTGGTGGAAAGGATTGTCATACCCGAGGGCGACGACCGCTGTCCGTTAGAAAAGATAGTCAGCGAGGCCACGACAGCCCAAGAGGTAGAGACCATGCTCCGTCAGCACTTTGCGGAGATGCAGATTCTTCGCGCAAAAACTTCGAAGGAATAAACTTATAAAAACAGATACATTATGAATGCAACAACCGTCAATCTCTACTCGCTACAGTATCGCGAGAGCCGCACCTACATTTTTGCGGCATTGTTCATCATCGGCAACATCGCTCTGCCCCAGCTCTGCCACCTCGTGCCGCAGGGCGGACTGACGCTGCTGCCTATCTATTTCTTCACACTTATCGGAGCCTATAAGTATGGCTTGCAGGTGGGGCTGCTCACTGCCGTCCTGTCGCCACTGGTCAACTCTGCCTTGTTCGGTATGCCTGCTGCCGCCGTGCTGCCTGGCATATTGGTAAAGTCGGTGCTGTTGGCGGTGAGTGCTGCATATATCGCCCGCAGGTTCCACTCTGTCAGCATTCCCCTGCTACTCGCAGTCGTACTGATGTACCAGGTGGTGGGTTCTCTCATTGAGTCGCTGATGCTCGGCTCGCTTGCCCTCGGTTTCCAGGACTTCCGCATCGGCATCCCAGGTATGCTGCTGCAAGTCATCGGTGGTTATCTCGTCATCAAATATTGCCTGAAGAAATGATTGAAAGCAAGTTCTTTCCTGAAATTCACGGGAATTTCGGCTTTGGCTGCATGAGGCTGCCTATGGATGGCGGCAAGATTGATTATGAGACTTTCTCCAAGATGGTTGACACCTTTCTGGAGGCAGGATTCAACTATATCGACACGGCCCACGGCTATCATGGCGGTGAGTCGGAAATCGCCATACGCGAGTGTGTGGCTAAGCGCTATGACCGTAGCCGTTTCCTGCTTACCAACAAGCTGACTGACCCATATTTCCACTCGCAGGAGGATATCAGACCTTTCTTCGAGCGCCAGCTTCAGTGGTGCGGCGTGGACTATTTCGACTTCTATCTGATGCACGCGCAAGACAGGAACAACTATAAGAAATTCAAACGCTGTCAGGCCTATGAGACGGCATACGGCTTCAAGAAGGAGGGTCTTATCAGACATTTCGGCATCTCCTTCCACGACAAGGCCGACGTGCTCGACATGATTCTGACGGAACACCCGGAGATAGAAGTCGTACAGATACAGTTCAACTATGTGGACTATGACGATGCCACGGTAGAGAGCCGCAAGATCTACGAGGTCTGCGAACGGCACGGGAAGCCCGTCATAGTCATGGAACCCGTCAAGGGCGGCAGTCTGGTAAACCTTCCGCAGGAGGCCGACAAGATTCTGCGAGACCTCGGCGGTGGGAGCAACGCTAGTTATGCCATCCGTTTTGCAGCCAGTTTCCCCAATATGGCAATGGTGCTGTCGGGCATGAGTGACATGGCTCAGATGCACGACAACCTGAGTGCCATGAAGGACTTTCAGCCGCTTGACGAGACTGAGATGGAGGCAGTACGGAAGGTCTGTGCCATCTTCAAGAGCATGGACTTGATTCCCTGCACGGGCTGCAAATACTGTATTGAGGAGAGTGAGTGTCCAAAGGGCATACTGATTCCCAACCTGTTTGCGGCCCAGAACGCTCACGAGGCATTCCACAACTGGAATACCGCTTATTACTATAGCAACATCTTGACAGGCAGCGGGCATGGCCGAGCCTCGGAGTGCATCAAGTGCGGAAAGTGCGAGAAAGTCTGTCCGCAGCATCTTGAAATCAGGAAACTGCTGGCAGAAGTCGCCAGGACATTTGAATAAATATTAAGAAAACAAGTATATGAAGAAGTTAATAATTATGACAGCAGCCGTAGCCGCTATGCTGACAGGCTGTACACAGAAAAACAATGCCCAGCAGGGCGAAGTTGAGAACAACGACACCATCTCAACGGTTTATCTGACCAAGGAAATCTCACCAGAGGCTCTGGTGAAAATTTACAAAGCGTTAAGTGTAGAAGCAACAGGCCGTGTGGCAGTAAAGATGTCGACTGGCGAGGGCTCGAACCCCAACTATCTGAAGCCTGAACTGGTAAAGAACTTGATTATGGAGGTGGACGGCACTATCGTGGAGTGTAACACCGCCTACGGCAATGCGCCCGAAGATGCACAGGATGATCGCAACAACTCCGCCAACCACTGGAAGGTTATTGAGCGTCACGGCTTTAAGCCCATGTTCAAGGTGGACATCATGGACGAGGAAGGCGACATGAAGATTCCCGTGCGCGACACGACACATATCAAGTACGACATCGTGGGAACGCACATGGCGAACTACGACTTCATGATTGCGCTGAACCACTTTAAGGGTCACCCCATGGGCGGCTATGGTGGTGCGCTGAAGAACCTCTCCATCGGCTGTGGATCGCAGAACGGCAAGGCTTACATCCATTCGGCCGGTAAGATGGAAGTGCTCGACATGGCGAAGCTTTGGACACCTGAGTATGTGGGCGACCAGGACGGATTCCTGGAGTCAATGGCAGCTGCTGCTCAGGACGTGACCGACTACTTCAACGGCAAGAAGGGCATCATCTACATCTCGGTGATGAACAATATGTCGATAGACTGCGACTGCGTGGACCATCCGGAGCCTGTGAAACTGGAGGACTATGGTATCCTGGCTTCTACCGACCCCGTAGCGCTTGACCAGGCCTGCATCGACATCATCAATCAGCAGAAAGTGACGGCAACGAACGACCCCACCGATCTGCTGAACCGCATCGACAAGCAGCATGGCGTACACACCATTGAGCATGCCGCCAAGATTGGTCTTGGCAACCGCAAGTACAATCTCATAAGTATAGATAAATAAGGATGAAAAGATTGTTTTCTGTGCTTGTGGCCTTCGTGGCCACAGGCACCTTTTGTTTTGCACAGACAGACTCACTGTCATTACAGGAAGTGGTAGTGACGGGAACACGCAACGCCACCGATGTGCGCCATCTGCCCTATACGGTGAATGTCATCAGTCGTGAGACGCTGACGGAGCAGCAGCAGACGAGTGTGCTGCCCACGGTAATGCAACAGGTGCCAGGCTTGTTCGTCACCTCGCGCTCAATGATGGGCTACGGCGTATCGACGGGTGCAGCAGGCGGTCTCAGTCTGCGTGGTGTCACGGGCGGTGCAGGACAGTTGCTCGTCCTTATCGACGGACATCCGCAGTACAACGGTGTGTATGGTCATCCCATCTCCGACAGCTATCAGGCGCTGATGGCAGAACGTGTGGAAGTGCTGCGTGGGCCAGCCTCCGTTCTCTATGGAAGCAACGCGATGGGCGGTGTACTGAACATCGTCACCCGCTCGATGCACGAAGATGGCGTGAAGACGCATATCAACCTAGGCGCTGGCAGCTATGGCACTGTCCAGACAGAAGCCTCGAACCAAATACGCAGCGGACGCTTTTCTTCTACCGTTGCTGCACAATACAGTCGTACGGATAACCACCGACCCAACATGGGCTTTGAGCAGTATGGCGGCTACGTCAAACTGGGCTACGACATCAGTGACCATTGGAATGCAGCTATAGATTTGGATCTGACTCACTGGAACGCCTCGAACCCTGGTACCGTAACGCAGCCCAAGCTGGAGAACGACCAGTGGATTACGCGTGGCGCAGCCTGTCTGACCATCGAGAATCACTATAACAAGACCAGCGGAGCGCTGAGTGTCTATGACAACTTCGGACGCCATAAGATCAATGATGGTTATAATGCTGATGGTGGTACACCCCAAACCGACCTCTTCCGTTCGAAGGATGCTGTGGCTGGAGTATCTTGGTATCAGAGTGCGCAGCTCTTTGAAGGCAATCGCGTCACCGTTGGCCTTGACTACCAGCACATCTACGGACGTGCCTGGTACACCAATCGTGAGACGGGCGAGACGGTCACTACCCAGCGACGACTGATGCAGAGTGCACACTCGCACGAGAACGAGGTGGCTGGGTATGTGGACTTCCGTCAGGATATCACCGAGTGGCTGACCATTGATGCCGGCTTGCGTTACGACCACCACTCGACAGCTGGTGGCGAATGGGTGCCGCAAGCAGGTGTTGTCTTACGCCCTGTCGAGACCGGAGCATTGAAAGCATCCGTCAGCAAAGGTTTCCGCAATCCCAATACCCGCGAAATGTACATGTACGGTACAGCTAACCATGACTCCCTACGGGCAGAACGTCTGTGGAACTACGAACTTTCTTGGCGCCACAGTCTGGACGTTGGAGGGGATTTGCAATCCCTGACATATGGTGCAAACCTCTTTTATATTAAGGGCGACAACATGATTCAGGCCGTTGCAGGCAAGAACATCAATACAGGCGAGATTGAGAACTACGGCCTGGAATTGGAGGCAGAGTATCGCATCGACAGCCATTGGTCTGTAAACACCAACCACTCGCTGCTGCACATGAAGAATCCCGTCGTGGCAGCACCGACGTACAAAGGTTTCCTTGGCGCAAACTTCAACTACCAGAAGTGGAGCATTATCGCTGGTCTGCAATACTTGAACGGTCTCTATACTGCCGTTGGCAAAGACGAGCAGAAGGAGAATTTCTGTCTGCTGAACGCCACCGTCAACTATGCTCTCTGCAAAAATGTCGGCCTGTGGCTGCGTGGCGAGAACCTGCTGGCACAGAGCTATGAAATCAATCTGGGCTACCCCATGCCCCGCGCCACGTTCATGGGCGGTGTGAATATTAACATCTAAGGGAAACAGATAAATGAAGAAACTAAAAAAGATGTTATACTGGATTTTAGGCATCGTGGCTGTTTTGGCTGTCACGGTGCTGTTAGTGTTACAGCACCCGGACTTTGGCCGTACTCCCATTAATCTTTCAGACAACCGATTGGAACCACAAAAACACCGTCTGGCCGCTGATATGCGTAGGGACCAACAGCCGTCAATACCATCTTGAATGACGGCTTTTTCATTTTCGTGGTGTCAATGGTGTCTGCAAGCGTATTCAACGCATCAGCACCATCGTTTATCAGTTTCTCGCCACCAAGTTTCACCTCTATCAGTCCATACGTTCCATTACGGCGATGCAACACGGTGTCACACTCCAGTCCTGAACTGTCGCGATAATGATATAGTTTCCCGTCGAGTGCTTCAGCAAACACGCGCAGATCACGCACAGCCAAGTCCTCGAAGATGAGTCCAAAAGAGTCCAAATCGTTTATTAAATCTTTGGGTCCTAAGCCTAACGATGCTGTTCCAATGCTTGGGTCAACGAAATGACGGGTGTCACTGGTACGAATGGCAGCCCTGCTGCGGATATTGGGATTCCAAGCTGCCAGATCTTCAATTACGAAAAGTTTTCTAAGGGCCTTAATATAGTCAGCGACAGTGTCCTCGTCAAGCGTTTTAGCATCATTTGACAACATATCGGCTTTGATGGTGCTATAGGGTACTTGCTGAGAAATGTTTCTGGCATACGAACGTAGTAGCAAACGGGTACGCTCAGGACTGCGTTTAACTTTATCCACACGCTGAATATCACGTTCTGATATATCGTCAACATAACCAAAGGCCTGATCCAAGGCAATATCGCCTTCAAGCAGAGTGGCTTGTGGCCAACCACCGCGACAGGTCAGATAGGCTATACGCTCTAAGTCGATGCTATTAGGTTGCGGTTCGAAAGATTCGCCATCGAAGAGTTTTGCCAAACTAACACTACCCGTAGATTCACCAGATTCATACAGACTCATCGGGCGCATCTTAACTCTACCCATACGTCCTGTTCCGCTGTGAACGGTATCTTCTGCCTGCGGAGCTACAGTAGATCCTGTCAGGATGAACTGCGAAAACGCTCCTCGCTTGTCCACTTCATTTCTGACAGTGTCCCACAGTTCTGCTATCGTCTGCCATTCGTCAATCAGTCTGGGCGTTTCTCCCTGAAGGAGGGTTTTCGAACTAATATCCATCATCTGCCTACTCTGTTTCAAGACTTCAGTATCACCCAAGTCAAGCACGCTCTTGGCTTGCTGACGTGCTGTCGTTGTCTTACCACACCATTTAGGTCCTTCAACCAATACAGCCCCTTTACCTGCCAATTTACGAGCCAACAGCCTGTCGGCAATTCTTGGTTTATATATAATCTCTGCCATTTTTTATTATATCTTTTCGGGTGCAAAGTTACTTATATATATTGAATTATCCAAATGTTTTTGCCTCTTTTCGGTCGTTTGTTGTATTTTTGTTCGGTCGTTTGTGGCGATTTCGTTCGGTTGTTTGTGATTATTATGCTCGGCCATTTGATGGAAATGGCTGCTTAGCGAAGCCGCCGACATCCACTAACGGACATCGGCGGCAATGCTTACTTGATGGTTATCCAGATGGCTTCGCCTCGCTCCTTGGCTTCGGTGATTTTCTTTTTCAGCCGGTGGAGCCAGATGCGGGAGTCAACAACCTGACCTACGAGCTTGTTCTTTCCTACGAGGATACAGCCCTCAGTGTCCTGGGCGGTGTTACCCGCATGGATGCGGATGCCGCTGAACTTCGGTACGCCGAGCAGGATGGGAAGCCATTGCTTCATCTTCGGACTCCATGAGATAACCACTGCATAACGGCCTTCGGGAATGGCCGAGCGGCCTTTTACCTTGTAGGCGCCATTCTTGTAGTCGCGCCATGTGGGTTCCAAGGTGTCGCAAAAATACTGGTCTTCAATGCCGGGCAGGTATTCGTCTATTACTTGGCGGCGGATACAGAGCCTACCTATCGTGTAGGTCTTGCGTTTTGCAATGCGTTCTAATATCAGTTCCATATCGATACCTCCTTAATGTCACGATGTCACTTTGTCATTGTCACGCTTCTGGTCAGCTGAGTGAGACACCTTTTTCCACCGCTTGGTGTCTGCTTTCTCCACCCAGCCGTCTTTGTGCCAACGCGAGATAATCTTGATGATGCTGTTGCGAGGCACCGAACCACGTTTCAAGGCAGCCAAGTCATCGGCAGTAAACGAGGGTGGCAGCTGGTCGAAGATGCTGTTGTTCTCACCATAACGCTGACACTCCGTCTGGGCATCCACATACTGGTTTTGCAGTACGTTGCCGAATGCCTTTATCTGCTGGTTCATGCAGTACTCAGCCATCATCAGGGCAAACTCTACACAAGCCTTTGATTCCTTTGCCAAACCGCTCAGCAGATGGAAGATGACCCCACAGCGGAAGCCGATGACGGCAGCACGGCGGCGATAGGTGTCCTTCACGTGGTCGATGTCCTTCAAGGCATCCACGCGCTTCTCCTCTACCCATTGATCGATGGCCTTGCGCAGACGTGGCGTATCAACGAATCCGCAGTAGGAGCGCAGCCGGGTCACCGCCTGTTGAATCCTTGCTTCGTCCTCTGCTGAACGACGGCCATAGCGGGGCATCTTGGCAAACGACGTGTCAGGCATCTCAGCAAGCAGGATTCGGCTCGACAGACCATTCTCTATATTGTCGCCCTTAAAGCACTTTTTAACAGCCCCATTGGTGCCAAGCATAGACCAATTATACGCTACTTTCACGACCCCAGACTCTGCCTGGTCGCTGTTGTAATCCTGACCCCATTCAGAGTCGAGCGGGTCGAAAGCCAGCCGGTAGATGTCGTACTTCGAACTCCATGAGCCTGCCCCGTTAGTTTTACGCAGCGTGTCGAGTTCCTCGCCGAATGAGTACAGTGTATGGCCGTTGGCATTCTTCAGACGCTTCAGGAGCGTTGAGCACGATACCGTCACGGGCACCACGCGAATCAACACCTTCGGGTCTTCTGGAGCCTTCTCGTTGGCCTTACGGCTCTTCTTGCGCTCCTTCCACTCGTCCTCACGCTTGCGGGCCAAGGCATCCTCTTCGTCGAACTGACGCTTCCAAATGTTCACGGCATGTTTGCACACCGACTTTCCGCTTGCCTGCTCGCCATAGACAATCGACATCATACCCAACTTCTGCATCTCGCCATCGCAATAACGCACCTCCACCTGGTCGGCGTATGCAGCTGCCAACGGCAGTACGGAGCAGAGCACGGGTATGTGCATCGACACAGGCACACCTGCAAGCGACTCCTTGAGTCCGATAGGGAGAGACCCCCTTTTCAAGCCCCCGAGGGGGCTACAATACTCCTGCACCTCCACTTCAATCGTGTCCCCCTCGGGGGACCACAGGGGGGTTGTGCTCACAATCTGATCGATGATACGCGAGCCTTTGGTAGGTTCCTTGCAGGCCGAATGGATGATGCTCTTCATCTCTTGAACCGACAAGCCGTAGTTAGGCATGACCTCCAGCAGCCAATCCTCCTGATTATCGCAGATGGCCCGAAGATTAGCCGCCAACTGGTGCAGCCTTTTGTTCCGCTCGCCCTCTGAGGGTTCACCGCCTGTTCTGCGCCAGTACTCAGCTATGATAGAGGTATAGGGAATGCCCTTGAACTCCTGAAGGTATCTCCTTTCCCCTCCTGAACCCCTCCTAACCTCCCCTGACTCAGGGGAGGAATGAGTTACTTCAAACAGCCTCTCGCTGACAAACCTGGTGTGATCCTCCGGCACCATATATATGCAGCGGTCAACACCTTTCACCTGCTTGTCGGGCTCAAATCCTGTAGCCTCTTTCATCAGATTCTGTGCATCCCCTGCCGACATCCCCTCAGGCAACTCAACGAGCACATGAGTACCACGACGAACGCTCTCCTCGACCAATAACACTAATAGTCCGCCAATCGTCATCTCACTCCCCTCTCCAGTCGGAGAGGGGCTGGGGGTGAGGTTTCTCATGATTTCATCCGTATGACCTTTCTCATCGAAGTCCATCATCAGCCGGCGAAGTGGCTTAAGGGCATCTGCCTGAGCACGATGGTTGTCACGGAATTCAGCACACGATGGCGTCCATACCGGCAAGCGATGCTTCAGCTGCTCGTCACCTCTCTCTATCCGTGCGCACATCTGCGCGAGCCAAGGCTCCCTTCTAAGTGCTTCCCATTCTCGGCGGGTTGAGGGAAGGCAAGGAGCGCCGTGCCCCTTACCTATGCATGTAAAAACCTTCTGTTCCTGATTCATTCCCATATGGTTTCCTCCTTGCGTGTTTTAAGATAAGACATCACCTCGTCGGCTTCCTCGGCATAAAGTGCCTTCATCAGAGCCAGACCCAGGTTCTTCGGGAACTTGAACGTCACGTACAGATACTCCATGTCGAGCCTGCGCTTGCCCGGCTGGTCGCTGCGGAATAACGGTCGTGTCATCTCCACCACCGCATGACGTGTCGAGAACAGCTGTTCACGCTTCGGCCCCGTATTGGTGCGGTAGGCCTTGAAGTGGCTTGTGCCGTCCTCCTCGATGGTCATGCGCCCCTTAGGTCGCCTACAGCCGCCGTTAGTCACCTGCTCGTCCACCCATCCGCAAGGGTAGATGTTCACGTCGCCGTTTACGTGGAACTTCGTCTGAGTGTCCATACTCACTTCGCCAGCCAGAATCTGCTGGACTTGATAATCCTGCTTTTTCATATTTTTGGATTGATTTGCGAGAAGAAGTCGAATGTGAAGGGTGGCCACCTTTCCGCTGTCTGGAATCTCGCGAGACTTCCCCGGCTTCAACCCAAGTTAATGATTAGATGTTTTGAATGTCGTTTGCTACTACGTCCTGGAAATAAGAGCCGTTCGATTCGTGCGTCTGGAATCGCAGCGAAGCAATGACGGTTTTTCCCGCAGCAAACTTACAGAGAGCGAGGTTGCCGAACATCGCGCAGATGTACTCATCCTCGTATTCACCACCAAGCTCCTTGAGCCTGATCATCGACTTGGCCAGTTGGCCGCTGTCGGTTTTCTTACTTGGCACATAGACAGGTTCTGTCTGGGCCACAACTTTACAAATAATTGTCTTCATTTTTTCTTTGCCAACGCCGTTAGTGGTCGATTGACGGGTGCAAAGGTCGCAAAAAAAATCCCTTCTCAGTCGCGTGGACTGAAAAGGGAATGATTTGGGAAAAGATTGGGAAAAGTAGCCTTTATTTCTGCATTTCAACCTGAATTTGCTGGTCTAAGGCACGGGCAACATCACGACATTCTGTGAATAGTTCTGCCTCCGTACCGTTAGGCTTAAAATCGTCCCACTCCGCATAATCAGCAAGAGCAAAACCATACCTTGAGAACTTTCTGAAGCTCTCCCATTTACAGGCGCAATACCACTCACCGTCCTTGTCAAGCAGGGCGACTCGCTGAGCACATGCTTCAAGATTGTTTGGCCATTTCTGTGTGCTGGCCAGATAGCAACAGATACCCAAGAACGCCTGCTGATGCTTGAGTATCTTGTCCTTGCCATTGATGGCAGTTATGGCACGGCAGATCTGTTCGTCGGTGGCTTTCCTGTCTGCTACGGCAGCCCCTGCCTCGTAATAAGGTGCCGAAGCATGGTCGCCTGTCAATATGTTTACTTGCTTGGCCGATGCTGCAACATGAGCCAGCAGGTCTTTCAAATCTTCGTTACTCATTGTTTATGCCCTCCTATCGTTGGTGTTGATGAATAGTACGGTGCCTGTGAATTGGTGCCTGTCTGAAGAACCACCTGACCGCCACCTATGCCCTTGGCCAACCCTATCGCCATAGCCTGGTTTATCTGTTGCTGCCGTTCGACATCTGCCTGATGAGCCAGTCGTTTCTTCTCGATAAAGAAGTCCATCACTTCTTCTTCGATGCCGGGCCAGTCTTGAACGCCCGAGAACATGAGCTTCATTCTGTCGAACTCCCCCATAGTCTCGTCCAAGCCATGCAACTCGAAAAACTGCCCAACGTGATCTACAACGGCCTCTCTGAGCGATGTTTCCTTCTTCCTGCGCATAGTTCGTCTGGCTGTATCCTCTCTCGGCATAGCGACTTCTCTGATGAAGGGTTAATGAATCGGTGAGTACGGGTTCTTCTCTTTCTCTGTTTTCTTGCTTACTGTCTTCTTCTACTAATTCTACTGTTTCTTTGATTGTGGCGGTAAAGCCGGTTTCCTGATTTTTTGCGCTCAAGCGCAGAGCACCATCGCTGGTAACGTCGAACACAAAATCTCCCAATATGGGCAGACTGTTCTTGCTGTTGATGACCCTCGATAGTGCCGTTAGCCTACTGGAGAGTGCTGTACTCGATACTGTAAATCTCATATTGTATTATGATAATTTTAGGCGACCCGCATGATGTTGTTGATGATGTTGCGAATCGCCCACAAAGTTACAAAATATTCTGCTATTATAAATGGAAATCTATATCTTTTCAATCTTTTTAGTACTTTCGCAATCAGATGATTAGAAAGACACTATAAACGCTTCCAATATCGCTTCCAATATCAGACCATTCAACATAATGACATGATGACAAAGTGACATCGTGACATTAAGGAATTTCCATAAATACAGAAATAATGTAGAGAAGAATTATTATAATAATATAAATTATAATTTATATTATTATAACCATGATAAATGCACCTTCAAAGGTGCTTAATGTCACGTTGTCACGATGTCATTGTCACTTGTCTTTTTGGCGTTGAATGTCGGCAGTCCCACGCACCCAGCCCGCTGTCAGAGAAACGTAATCTCACGGCACCGGAAATTACGGCATCGGGGCCACGAAATTACGGCTCGTGCAAATTGGGCGATTTTGTGCTGAAAATCGCGTGAAATCGATAGTCAGAATTTGGAAGCGCACAAAAAATGTTGTAACTTTGCACCGTCGAAAGGTACCAAACGACACACGAGAAAAACACACAGTATTAACCATCAAAAAAACACACAAGAGACTATGGCAAAGATTTTGTATGAAGTAAAACAGAACCACAACACGGCCAGCCGCGGCTACAGCAAGTGGTACGGACGCGCCAAGGCGCTGGAGTCAATCAACACGCGCAAGCTGGCCAGCCACATTGCCGACCACGGCAGCATCTACACCTCCGACGTGGTGTTCGGCGTGCTGGAGAAGTTCCGCTCGTGCCTGGTTGAGATGCTGCTCAACTCGAAGCGGGTGAAGATTGACGGCCTGGGCACGTTCTACTGTTCCATTGAGAGCAGCGGCTGCAACACGAAGGAAAAGTACTCGGTGACGGAGCACATCAGGGGACTGCACATCCGCTTCCTGCCCGAACAGGCCACGGAGATGGATCTCTCGAGCCGACAGTTCCTCAAGAGGGCCGAGTTCATCAACGTTGACCAGCTGAAGCCCGACCCGGAGGCTGAGCCGGAGCCCGAACCCTAAGGGAATTAGGAATTAGGAATTAGGAATTATGGTTACTCTTGCTATGATGACACCAACCATAATTACTAATTGCTAATTACTCATTACTCATTAAAAAGAAACTACCATGAAAAACAAAGAAACCTGGAAAACCATCCTGCAGGTCATCGTGTCAATTCTCACGGCCGCGCTGACCGCTCTTGGAACGACCTCCTGCATGGGTCACGGGCCCATCAGCTTCTGAACGAGGTGCACGATTTTGTTCCGATTGACGCGTAAATGTCTCTGAATGAAAGGGCTGACAGCACAATGACAATTGCTGCCAGCTCTTTTTCATCAGTCCTTAATCTCTACATACGTGTCCATCTCCGTTTCTTTCAAGAAGTTGTCCATGGACTTATAGACGTAGGCCTTGATGTCCTTGATTTCGCCCTTCTTGTCGTTCTTCACCAGCATGTAGATGGTCGATACCTTGGTCATCATCTCGGTGACGTTCTCCTCGTTGACGCGCTTCATCAGGCTCT
>CAMYZO010000066.1 GCA_947303855.1 uncultured Prevotellaceae bacterium | reverse complement strand
CGCATCAGGATTATTTCCTCCACAGCTCACTATATGACCTGTCGTCGCGCCAGGCTATCGTCACGGCCTTAGCCAAATACCTGGGTCGATAAGCTCGGCTAAAAGCAAGGATCATGGGGACAGGTTGTTTGAAGTGAATTCAACGAATTCATTCAAAAACCTGTCCCCATGATTTATTGGCCGGAAAAGCGATTTTTCTCCGCGATTTTTTGGCCGTCTGCATTTTTATTTTTAATTTTGCACCATTGATTTTGAAAGAAACAAACAAAGAACTAATTTACTGTAACAATTTATGGAAATCATCATCGGATTACTAATCATTGCCGTCGGCGCGTTCTGCCAGTCATCGTGCTACGTACCTATCAATAAAATCAAAGACTGGTCGTGGGAGTCGTACTGGATCGTACAGGGCGTGTTCGCATGGCTGGTGTTGCCGTTCCTCGGTGCCCTGCTGGCCGTCCCTGAGGGGCAGTCGCTCTTCGGACTGTTCAGCCAGGCCCCGTCGTTCAACGTGTGGATGACCATCCTCTTTGGCGTGCTTTGGGGCGTAGGCGGCCTGACGTTCGGTCTGTCGATGCGCTACCTTGGCGTGGCCCTGGGACAGTCCATCGCCCTGGGTACCTGTGCCGGCCTGGGCACCATCATGGGGCCTGTGCTGCTCAACATTTTCTTCCCGGAACTGGATGCCCTGTCATCGCTGACCTTTGCCGTTATCCTGGGCGTGGTGGTCACCCTGCTTGGCATTGCCATCATCGGTGTGGCCGGCGGCATGAAGTCGGCTGCCCTCTCTGAAGAGGAGAAGAAGGAGGCCGTAAAGGACTTCAACTTCCCCAAGGGTCTGGCCATCGCCCTGCTGGCAGGCTTCATGAGCGGCTGCTTCAACGTGGGCCTGGAATTTGGCAAGGATATCAACTTCGGCGAGCTGACCGACCCGATGTTCCGCACACTGCCCGCCACGCTACTTGTCACCTTTGGCGGCTTCATCACCAACGCCATCTACTGTTTTTATCAGAATCAGGTGAACAAGACGTGGGGCGACTACAAGAAGTCGGCCGTCTGGGGCAACAACCTGCTGTTCTGCCTGCTGGCCGGCGCCCTGTGGTACTCGCAGTTCTTTGGACTGGCCTTGGGCAAGGGCTTCCTCACGGAGTCGCCCACGCTGATGACCCTGTCGTTCTGCATCCTGATGGCACTCAACGTCGTGTTCTCCAACGTCTGGGGTATCATCCTCAAGGAGTGGAAGGGCTGCTCGTCCAAGACCATCGGCGTGCTCATCTGCGGCATCGTGGTGCTGGTCATCTCGTGTTTCCTGCCTCAGCTCATCGGATAAACACTCTACCTGTATCATAATAAAAGAGCCTGGACTTTCACAAGCCCAGGCTCTTTTCTTTTCATGTAAAGTTCTCACAAAAGTAGATGTCCCGCTGGACATTCTGGTTGTGCTTGGATATGCTTATTTACCAGCCAAGCCATCGGCAAAGCCGGCGTATGTATGTTTGCGGTAATAGTCGAGTGTCCAGAGGCCCACCGGGCTGTTGGCACGCCACCCGCTGTCGGCAGGACTGTCGGTAGCACACCACTGGCAGATGCCCCACTGCTGAGCCACGGGAACGCAGGCGAAGTACTGCTGGATGACGAACTTGTAGAGGTCGGCCATGGCACGGTGCTGCTCCTCGGTGACATTGGCGGTAGGCACGTCCTTGCCGTCGGCATCCACCAGGCCCATGTCAAGCTCTGAGACGCGCACCAGCTTACCGGTGGCTGCCATGAGCTTGAACATATTGGTGATAGCGGCTTTCTTCGACTCCTGCGTCTGCGGGTTCATATAGCACGAGATGTGCATCTGAGTGCCTATACCGTCAATCTTGGTCACGCCGTCAGCCTCCCAGCGCTCTATCCACTTGATGAGCGAGCGCAACTTGCCATTCTGATCCCAGTCGCTTTCGAGGTTGTAGTCGTTGATGAAGAGTTTCACATCCTCAGGACCGTACTGGCGGGCCAGGCGGACAGCCGAGCGTACATATTCAAGGTCGCCCATGTAATCCTGCCAGTAGAAGCCGCTCTCGGAGGTGTTGTCACCATGCTGCAGGGCGTAGACACCCTCGGCATCAGGATTGCCGCCGGAGATAGCCTCGTTGACAACATCCCAGGCCTTGACCTTACCGTCGCAGGCAGCCATCATGCCGCTGACCCAGCGGTCCATGGCCCAGATGAGGGTGTCGCGCTTCTCCTCGTCGGTCATGGGTATGGAGTTCATCTTCACCATCTTGCCCACAGTAACCTTACGGACGTTGTAGGTACCCACGAAGTCGCCTGACTGCAGCAGGATATGTACGTCGTTCAGGTCGTCGGCACTGCTGAAACGGATGTTGACAGTACTCCAGTCGCCATTAAAGCTGACGACGCCCGTCTTGACGTCGGAACCCCATGCGCCTACCACATAGTGGAGGTTGTCGTTGTTGGGCGTACCCTTCAGCTCGATATGAGCTACGTAGTCAACGCCACCCTCAAGGTTCAGGCCGTTGGCCACCATATACTGCAGGTCCCAGAAACCGCTGGTGGTCTCAGTGGTAGTGATGGTCAGAGCGCCGTCGAACGACATGACAGCCATGGCAGCGTCTGAACCCCAGCCCACGGTGTAGGAGGTAGCCTCGGTGAAGTCATACTCAGCAACCTCCTGTTCTACTTCAAGGACAGGTTTCTCAAGTTTGAACAGTTTCACGCTGCGCACGGAGTAGGTTCCCACGAAGTCGCCCGACTGCAGCAGCATGTGAACATCGCTGACGGCATCGGAAACCGAGAACTCCACCTCGTAGGTCTGCCAGTCGCCATTGAAGCTGGTGACACCAGCCTTGATGTCGCTGCCCCACGGGCCGATAACGAAGTGCAGGTTGTCGTTATCGGGAGTACCCTTTAATTCCAAACGGAACAAGTACTTGCCGCCGGCCTCAAGCGAGATGCCGTTAGCCACCATGTACTGCAGATCCCAGAACCCGCTGGTGGTCTCAGTGGTGGTGATGGTCAGCGCACCGTCGAACGACATGGCAGCCATAGCAGGTTCGGAGCCCCAGCCCACGGTGTAGGAGGTAGCTGTGGTGAAGTCCCAGGTCTGGACCTCTTTCTCTTCCAGGGCATCGGGATCGATGTCGAGTTCCTTGTCCTTCATCAGGCTGGTGAGCCACTTCGCAGGCTGCTGGGCATGCCAGGCCAGGGTATGGCCATAGACAGAGAGTCCGGCATCGGTAGCAGCATTGACATAGTCGATGACAGTGCCGAAGTTCATGTCGCCATTATCGCTGACGCAGGAGGCCATCTTCATGGCGTTGCCGGCAACGGTCTCGTCGAAGTTGGAATTGGTGAGTGCATAGGTCAGTTCCTTCTTCAGATAATCGGCAGCCGTGGTGCCGCACCCCAGCTTGAAGTTGGGGTTCTTGGCACGGTCAACATACTGCTTCAGCGGCTGATAGTCGTTGAGGTAGGCATACTCAGCGGTCTTGGCAGGACGGTCGACGGCATAGCTCTGGTCGAACTCGTCGGCGCAAGAGGTGAGTACTGCGGTCGTGCCGCAGCTCACAAGGCCTACTGCAATGTAATATTTGATATTCTTGGTAATCATAATTATCAATTTTTCAATTGGTCAGTTTTCTATTACTTCACATAGACGGGGACGAACTCCTCGGTCTTGATGCCGCTGCGGAACCACACCAGTTTCTCCTGCTTGGAGAAGGTCACGCCACCGCCAAAGTCGACATTATAACTGAGCTCCATCAGGTCGCGGTCTTTGTTGCCCCAGGAAGCCTTCTCGCCGTTGTCGGTAAAGGTGCCGTTGCCGGACGCCGTCACACCGTCGGTAAGCGAGGTGATGGTACACTGGTTCTGGGTGCTGTTGCGGTCGCCTGAGAAGGTAAGCAGCAGGTCGGCAGAATACATCTTGTCACCCTGCTGGAACGACACGGTATAGACCGACTCGTTGAGAGAACGGCACTTGATCTGCACATTGCCAGCTTTCTCGATGTTGTCGGTAGAGGTGTTGCCGTTGGTGAGCCAGTAGCCAGAGTACTTATTCTGGAACTTCACGCAGTAGAGCACGTAGTCCATGGGCTGCACATCCCACTGGGAGGCATCGGTACGGACGGCCTTGCCACCCTCCTTGAGCGTACCGGTCAGGATCTTGCCGAAGCCCGTCTGAGACACCATGACGACGGGAATGACGTAGGTCTTACCGGTGGCCTTCTCATCGCTGAAGAAAGCGTCGGTGAGCTGCACCTCAGCAATGCCCTTGAAGGTGCCGTTGAACTTGAGCGACGTAGTAGAAAGGGTATAGTGGTCGCTGGGCATCGGCGTCACGGCAGTGCCGTCCTCGAAGGTCAGACCGTCGCAGAGTGACGGGTCGACGGCAATCTCCACCGAACCGTTTGAACCGTTATAAGAGCCTCCGAAGGTGGCCTGTATCTGACATTTGCCGGCCTTGTCGCCCGTGGTATCGTATTCATCGTCGCCCAGGACAATGGTGCGAACAGGATACTGATAGGCGAAATAGGTTGTCGTGCCACCCTCAAAGTCATCAAATTCTGCATCGCCATTCTTGCAGCCGGTCAGTGCTGCGGAAAGACCACAGCCCAGCACGCAGCCACAGAGAATTCTAAACATATTGCGTTTCATATTCGTTATCGTATTTAAAGATTTATACATGTGACAATTACTTCCAACCATTGTTCTGCTGGAGGTTGCTCCACTTCTGCAGTTCGCTGTAGGGGATGGGGCCGTAGATCATATAGTCCTGATACTGACGGGACTCAACATCGACGGTCAGGTAGTTGACTTCGCCAGAGGCAGCCGTTGAGATGCTGACGCCCTTGGCCGTCTCGTTCAGGCCAGACTGCCAGCGGCGCAGGTCCCAGAAACGGTGGTTCTCGAAACACAGCTCCAAACGGCGCTCGTTGCGAATCAGCTCACGCATCTTATCCTTGGACGTGGCACATGCCTCCAGATAAGGATCGTCATCGCCACCGACACCGGCACGCTGGCGCAGAGCCTTGATAACGTCGTAGGCAGAATAGTTGGCACCACTGACCTGTCCCTTGGGGCCAATGGCCTCGTTGACTGCCTCAGCATAGTCGAGGAAAATCTCAGTAGAGCGGATGCGCAAGGCCATGTGGGGCTTGTTCTTGGCATCGTCCGACTGTGAGGGGTCGAGATTCATGTCGCTACGCAACAGCTTGCGCAGGTAATAGCCGGTCTTGGTCGACACACCATTCTCGCGATTGATGCCGTCGAGGGTCTTGGAGTCGGCAGCGGTGTTGATGACATTACCCTGAGCACCCTGGCTCTCACCGTTAACAAGGATATATGCCTTGAGACGGGGGTCGCGTCCCTCGTAGGGGTTGCTGGCATCGAAGCCCGACTCAGCGGCTGAGATAGGATAGCCGTTAGCCATGGGGAAGGCATCGACGAGGTTCTGGGTGGGGTTCACCCTACCCTTGCCATAGAGCGTGGGAGGATAGTTGTTCTCTTCGAGCGAGTGGTTCTTTTCAACGTTGGCACGCCACACGATTTCGTTGGGGTTGGCATCGGTAGCACCGAAGTTGTCGAGCCAGCTTGTATTGGCAAACCACTTCCAGCCGTCGGCCTGCATGCCACTGACACCGCCAATGATATTCAGATAGGCAGCGGCCTGGCTGGCAGCCTCAGCATAAGTGGAAGCACCGGCAGAGGCGTAGGCAGGCGAGGCGGCGAAGAGGGCCACCTGGGCCTTAAAGGCGGCAATGATGCGTGCATCAATCTTACCGCGCTGCTGGGTTCCGAAGGCACGGTTGTATTCGGCATCAGTAGCCCCCATCGACTTGTACTTGGCAGGAACGTTCACGGCATCGACGTCGCCGTACTGCTCAGGCACATACTTCAGAGCCTCGTTGAAGTCGGCCATAATCTGGTCGTAGCACTCCTTGAAGGTGTTGCGGGGGAGGTTGAAGTCGGAGGTGGCATCCTCAGAGGTGAGGTGGATGGGCACACCCATCAGCTCGCTGCCCACCATGCCGCAATGGGAACGGAGCAGGTAGAACAGATGAAGACCGCGCAGGGCGTAAGCCTGACCTTTGTAGAGGTCGCTGTGCATCTGGTTAAGGGCCTTGCTGGAGTAGTCCCACATCACCTTGTCGCAGTTCTCAATCATGATGTTACAATACTGGATGGCATGGTAGCGGTTGGCCCACTGGTCAACGGGGTTCATCTCGGAAGTCCAGCTGCCGGTAGCCATCTTCTTATAGTTGTTGTCGTTATCGTTCGACACGGCATCGTCGGTAGCCACATCGCTCTCAGGTGCACTGCTGTAGGGCAGAGCCAGGAAGGCGTTGTCTATCAGGCCGCGGGCAAAGACGGGGTCTGTTTCCATCTCGCTGAGACTCCGGTTGTTCTCAATGGCCGGGTCGAACAGGTCGTCGCAGGAAACAAAGCATGAACAGTGAAGAACGAAGAAGGCTGCGCCAAGCGTCTTCATCATCTTCAGACTTCTTTTCCTTATCTTCAAATTATTATTATTCATTGTCTTATCGTTCTTAATTCGTAATGCTAAATGTTAGAAAGCAACCTGCAGACCGAGGTTATAGAAGCGAGTCTGGGGAGCACTGCCCACATTCATCTCAAGCAGCTCACGCTCCTTGGCAATGGTCAGAAGGCTGTTGCCGCTGACGTAGGCAGAGAGGCCCTTGACGAACCCAACCTTCTGGAACATCGTCTTCGGGAAGTCATAGGTGAGCTGCACCTTGGCCAGGTCGAAGCGCGAAGTGGAATAGAGCCAGAAGTCGGAGGTGGTGAAGTTGTTGGCACCGCTCTCGGTGGTCAGACGCGGATAGGAGGCTGTGGCTGCCGTTTCAGGCGTCCAGCGGTTGCGTACCACGGCAGAGTATTTCGACTCGCCGGCAACCCACCAGTAACTGTTGTTCTTGGCAGCCTTGGCACCGAAGCCGCCGGTACCGAGCATGAAGAGGGTGAAGTTCTTGTACTTCAGCGTCAGGTTGACACCCAGCGTGGTGGGCGAACCATACCAGCCGCCCTTACCCAGGAACACCTGGTCCTTGTTGTCGATGACACCGTCATTGTTCTGGTCCTTGTACTTCAGGTCGCCAGGACGGATAGTGCCGCCAATCTTCTGGACGGGAGAGGCATCGATATCGGCCTGATCCTGGAAGAAGCCCAGGCACTCGTAGCCCCAGATAGCGTCAAGAGGCTGTCCCTGACGGTACTGGTAGGCATCGGCATAGCCGGTATCGTCGCGCTTGGTGGCCTTGGTGGTGTAGTGAGTCAGGTTGGCACCTACCTCTACACCCAGGTCGTTGAAGTTCTTCTTATACTTCACAGCCAGCTCAAAGCCGGTACGCTTGTCCTCATTATAATTAATGTAGGGGAGGAACGACGACTCGGGATAGTAGACCTTGAAGTAGCTGGGCATCTGACTGGAAGCCTCGATGAGTCCACCCGTCATCTTGTTGGTGAAGAACGAGAAGTCGCAGGTGAGGGCACGCTCCAGCAGGGCGGCATGCAGACCGGCAGAGAACTCCTTACGGTGGAGGAACGAGAAGCTGTCGCTGCCGCCACGCTTCGACTGTACGGCTGAATGGCCGGTACCGCCGTTCCAGTCCCACCAGCCACCGCCCTGGTAGGCTACCTGATACATGTAGTAGTCGTCAATACCCAGGTCGGTCTTCAGGTCGCTGTAACTCACGTTGAGGGTCAGCTCGTCGAACGGTGTGTTCTCCATGAACGACTCCTTGAGCAGGTTCCAGCCTAACGTGACTGAGGGCGACACACCGGCACGGTCGCCTTCCGGCAGACGGGCAGACCAGGGTGTGGCAACGGCCAGGCTGGCATAGTACTTCTTGGCGAAGTTGTAGTCGAGCTGCAAGCCGAGGTTGGCATTGCTCACCTTGTGATAGACACCCGACACCGACTGCTGCCAGCCGTTGGCCACGAGCAGGGCGCTGATGTTGTGGACGTCGTTGAACGTACGCTCATAGTCGAAATGGGCGTTGAAGGCAATGGTCTGGTTATCGGTAGAACCGGAAATCCACTGCACACCCGACTTCTTGTCGACCGTCTCGTGGTTGTCCAAGGCTACGATGACGTCACGGCCATTGTAGTTGCTCCACGTAGGCTGGTAGGTAGCATAGCTGTTGTTGAAGGCTGTGCTGTAGGCCGTGGCATAGTCAATAGCCACCTGCGTCTTGAACGACAGGCCCTTGAGCACGCTGCCAAGGTCGATGTTGATGCCGGCATCAAACTGGAACTGACGTGAGGTCCAGGTGTTGTAGCCTGCAGCATAGATATCGGCAAAGACGTTGGTAAGGTCAGTCTGTGTACCACCGAGGAAGCAGCCGTTGATGATGTTGGTCGAGTTGTCGAGCTTCGTCTTGGCTGCTGCGGCATTCTCGTCCAGGTAGCTGGCAGGTATCAGCGGACTGACACGGTTGGGACGGAACGTAGCGGCCTGCGACCAGAAGTTGCCGCCGTTGGTAGAGCGCGAGTTGTAGTAGGTAGCGTTGGCATTGACAAAGCCGGTGATGAAGTCGGCAATCTTCATGTCTACGTTACCACGCACGTTGAAGCGGTCGTTGTAGTTGTCCTTGGCCTCGCCGAAGTTCATGAGGCTGCCCTCACGGTAATAGCTCACGTTGGCATAGAACTTGGCACGCTCATTGCCGCCCTCAATCTCGGCAGTGACATCAGTACGGTTATACGACTTCTTGATATAGTCAGAGCTATAGAAGTTGATGCTGGGATAGCGATAGGGATTCAGGCCGCTGGCGTAGTTGTAGATGTCCTCCTGACTGTAAAGGGCAGAAAGACCATCGTTGGCGCGGGCCTCATTGTAGAGTGTGGCGTACTCGGCAGAACCCAGATACTCAGGATAGCTCTTGGCCACGTTCCAGCCGGTATTGGCACGCACGTTAATCTTCAGGCCGTCGGTGACGGTGCCACGCTTGGTGGTAATCAGGCATACACCCTTGGCGGCACGGCTGCCATAGAGCACCACGGCCTGGGCTCCCTTGAGGAAGGTGACGCTCTCTATCTCGTCGGGCTTGACATTACTGGCAGCACGGGGCACGCCGTCGACCATGACCAGCATACCGTTGGGGACATTGTCGGCAGAGAAGTCTGACGAGCCTTCGAGTCCCCACATGCCGGTACCGGTATAGCCGGCCACATAGCCCTGCAGGTTGTCAAGGCTGTAGGTATTGTAGTTCTTCTTCATCAGCTCCCGATAGTTGACCGACGACACACCACCCAGCACATCATCCTTAGCCACCTTGCGGAAGGCCACGTTGACGAGAGAGTCTTCGCCAGTCTCTATCTGAGCCATCGTCGGTAGAGAGACGGCTACAGAGAGAGATGCCATTACAAATTTGATATTCTTGGTAATCATAATTCTCAATTTTCAATTATCTATTTTCAATTCATTTACCATCCGGGGTTCTGAGAATATGCAGAATTGAGATACACCTCAGACTCCTTCAACGGCAGCAGATAGTGCTTGATGCCAAAAGTGCGCTCCACAATGACAGTCTCGCTCCAGCCGGTCACCTCAGCATCGCGGGGATCGTTCTTGGTATAGTCGAAATCGCCAACGCGCTTGAACTCCTGACGGGTCTTGATGGTGTAGGGAGCTTCGGTCAGCAGCAGCCAGCGCTGAAGGTCGTTCCAGCGGAAACCCTCAAAGGCCAGCTCGCAGGCACGCTCACGGCGAACCTCATCCATAAACGCATTCTTGTTGCCCAGGAACTTGGTGGCCACCTCGCCGGCACCCACACGGTTGCGGAGCACGTTGACAGCATCGACGGCACTGCGGTTGCACTTGCTGCTCTTGAACCCGGAACCCTGAATGGCGGCTCCGGCCTCAGCATACATCAGGTAGATGTCGGCTACACGCATATAGGGCAGATAGGTCTGCAGGGCACCACCCCAGTTGTACATACCATCGTGCTTGTTGCACTGGTGAGGCACCAGCTTCTGGCAGAAGTAGCCCGTGCGGCTACCGTCGGCCGAACGCTGGGGATTACCCGTAGGCACCATGTTACCGCCAGTAAACATTTCCAGATACTGATAGGGCTTATCGGCAGCACCGGGCGTGGTGTTGAGGAACTTGAAACCATCGAACATAATGTCATGATAGAAACGGGGGTCGCGATCCTTGAACGGATGAGTGGGGTCGAAACCCGACTCGGGGTCGTCCAAGGGCAGGCCGTTTGCCATGCCGTAGGCGTAGTTGATGTAGTTGGCCGTCGGCATGTGGATAATAGCATCGTGCTCCACGAGGCTGTTCACCTTCGGGCCCCACAGCTTGGTGAAGTTCCAGTTAGAACCGTTGACGTCGGGCATCGGGCCACGCATGATGGCTTCCTTGACACCGGGCATCTTCCAGTTCTGACCCGTGGTGCGGAAGATGTCAGAATAGTTATTGTCCTTGTTGCTGGCTTCGTGGTCGTAGATGTTGCTGTATTCGTAGTTGGCCAGTTCGTAAGGAGACTTCTTGCTCTCGATATCGGCAATAGCCTCGGCCAGGGCGTCGGCAGCACGCTGTGCAAGGGCGGCATCATACTCGTAGGTCTTGCCATTCTTAGAGGCACCCGTCTGGGCACCAATGGTGTTCAGCGGAGAAGCAGCCCACAGCAGCACTTTGCCCATATAGCCCAGGGCACAGACCTTGGTGATGCGCAGGTCGTTCTTGCCGGGGGTCTTCTTGCCTACAGTGGTGTTGTCCCAGTTGTCGGGAAGCAGGTCGGCAGCAGCACGGAAATCCTCAGCACACTTCTCGGCACACTCCTTGAACGAGAGACGGGGCAGGTCGAAAGGTCCGTCGGCGGGAATGACATGGTCGACGTAAGGCAGTCCGCCATACCATACAATCAGCTCCTGATGCCACCAGGCACGGAAGAAGAGCAGCTGTCCCTTGATGAAGTTCTTTTCTTCCTGGGTGGCGTTGGTCAGTTTGTCGATATTCTCCAGACCGAGGTTCATCTTGCGGATGACATACCAGGCATGCTCCAATGAGTGAGCAAACTTATTGGTGGAGGTAGGATTCAGGCAGTCATCAGTACTACCCGTGGAGCGGTGCAAGAAGCTCTGCTCGTTGCTGTACCAGTTGCGATAGTCGCCCAGGTCAAAGTGGGCCGTCACGTGGGTGTCGCCGCCGCCGGTGTTCATGATTTCATCCTCACCCCAGTTGAAGGTGCAGCACCAGAAGTTCGACTCCTTGTTGGGCACACAGTTGTATGCCTCCTCAACGAAGCCCTGGAAGTTGGTGAAGTTCATGAAGGCCATCTCAGGATTGACATCAGAGTCGGGCGTCTTGTCCAGATAGTCGGTACAGGATACTAAAGGTAAAAAGGTAAGAAGGTAAAAAGGTAAAACAACCTTTACCCTCCTTTTTGCCTCGTATATTATATTTGTTCTCATAACTTTACTCTTTTACTTTTTTACTTTTTTACCTTTTTACAGGTTGAACTTGATACCGAAGTTGATGCGCTTCATCGTCGGATAGGCACCTACGGCACCACCCTGGCTTGAGAAGTCCGACTCACGGTCGTCGGGCATGCGGGTCCAGAGCCAGAGGTTGTTACCACTGACAAACACCTTCAGGTTGTTGACACCCACCTTGCGAATCCAAGGCTGGGTGAAGGTGTAGGCCACCTCGACGTTCTTCAGACGGACATAGCTGCCGTCGCACAGATACTGTGTACCATAATAATAGGTGGGCTTGGAGTTGAAACGCGGCGTCACCACATCTGCGCCGGTGTGATCATCGCTCCACCACGTACCCTGGTCGTAGACATTGGCCAGCATAGGATCGGCCAGGCTCACCATCGTCACGTCACGGGTAACGTTGGTAACGCCATAGAACTGGGCAAAGCAAGAGAAGCCCTTGTACTCAAAGCCGACGGTGGCGTTATAGGTGTTCTGGGGCGTACCTGTGTAGCCGTAAGGCACGTTGTCGTTGGTGTTGTCAACAACACCGTCGCCGTTGAAGTCAACAATATAGTAGTCGCCGGGCAGTTTCTGACCATCGCTGGTGTCGTGCTTCGGAGAACCGTAGATATCGTCGTAGTTCTGCATCATGCCCTTATCAATAAAGGCATGGGTCTGCCAGATGGAGTAGCCCTCCTGCTTGCGATAGCTGGGCAGCAGCTCGGGGTCGTCGCGCTTCACCACCTTGTTCTCGGCATGGGTCATGTTCAAGTTGGCCCACAGGCGCATCTTATTGGCAAACACCTTGTTGAAACGCACCTCAATCTCAAAGCCCTTGGTCTTCACCTCGCCGAGGTTTACCATGGCAGGCGACTGTCCGAAGTAAGAAGGCACAAGCTGCGAGTTGGCCACAAGGATGTCGACACGACGGTCGCGGAAGATATCCACCGAACCGGCCAGCAAGCCACCGAGGAAGCCGTAGTCGATACCGAAGTTGAACTTCTTAACCTTCTCCCAGTGTACATTCTCGTTGCCCACGGTTGACTCACGATACCAGGTGTAGGGCGAGGTGCCCTGGGTAACGTCGAGCGAGGTGTTGCCGCCATAGGCCCACTGCGACATGTACATGAAACGGGCACCGACGTTGTCGTCACCAATCTCACCATACGAGGCACGCAGCTTCAGCATATCAACATAGTGGTGGTCGCGCAGCCATGCCATGAAAGGTTCCTCACTGATGGTCCAGCCAATAGCTCCTGAAGCGAAGAAGGCAAAGCGGTTGTCGCTGGAAAACTTCTCAGAACCGTTGTAGGCACCGTTGAACTCAATGTTGTAGCGGCTGGCCCAGTTATAGGTTCCACGGAACACCCAGTCCTCACGGTAGCTGGGGATGACCGGACCGGAGGCATACTCCTGACGGCCCCAGTTACCCATCAGCGTAACGTCGTGGAGTCCGAACTGGCGGGCCCAGTTGAGCTGCACCTGATAGTTCAGGTTGCGCTGGGTGAGGTTATTATTGACGCTGCCGCCATTGGTGTTCCACTCATTTCCCTGTGTGTAGTCGAAACGGTCGTACGCCTCATAGTCTTTCTTGTATTTCACGATGCCTGTCTCGGGGTCAATCCACTTCAGCACGGGGTCATGGTACAGGTCGTTGATACCGCGACGGTCCTCACGGAACATATTGTCCCAAGAGACCAGACCACGGGCAGCCAAGCCCTTGGTGATGAAGTCGAGTTTCTGCTCCAGCACAAAGTCGGTATTGATGCGGGTCGTTGTCACGGTCTCAGTACCACCGAGGGCCACCATCTGGGCGGCATTGCTCACGTTGGTAGAGCCGGGCAGGAAACCCCATGAGCCGTCACTGTACTGAGGCATGAACACGTCGGGGGCGATGTTGTAGACACCAGCCCAGCGCTGTGACTCCTGCCACTCGCTCCAGTCGTCCTGGTTCCACATCTTCTCGCGCTGGCCGTTCGAACCGGCAATATTAATCTTCAGCACCGTTGACTTGGTGATATTAAAGTCAAGGTTTGAGCGGACGCTGACGCGCTTGTAGCCATAGCCGGAATTATAGTCGCGGCCATTGCCGAACTGCTTATAGAGGTCGCCCTCGCTGACGAAGTCGACAGAGGCGAAGTATTTTACCAGCGACGAACCGCCAGCCACGTTGAGGTTGGCGTTGTACGACATACAGTAGTCCTCAAACAGAGCGTCCTGCCAGTCCACGTTAGGATAGCGCTCACGCTGCTCCAAGGTGGTCTGGTTGCGGTAGTTGCTGATGAAACTCATCGGCTTCATATAGGAGAAGCTCTCAGGGTTGAGGTTGATTTCGTGCTCGACAGCCGTGTTGCGGGCTACCATGGCATCGTAGGAGTCGTACTTGCCGGGAAGCTTCGAGGGAATCTTCATAATAGCATTGGCCGAGACGCTGATCTGAGCCTTGCCCTCCTGACCGCGCTTGGTGGTAATCAGGATAACACCGTTAGCACCCTTCACACCGTAGACAGCGGTGGCAGAGGCATCCTTCAGCACGGAGATGGTGGCCACCGACTGCATGTCGACACTCGACATGGGACGCTCGATACCATCGACCAGCACCAGCGGTGCAGAGTTGTTCCATGAAGAAGCACCACGGATGACAATCTGAGGCTCTTCCTCGCCAGGCATACCACTGGAAGCGGTGGTGATGACACCAGGCAGGTTACCCGTCAGGGCAGCACCCACATCGGAGATACCGGCAGCACGCTCCAGCACCTCGCCGGTGGTCTGGGTGATAGCACCCACCACTGAGGCCTTCTTCTGCTGGCCGTAACCAACGACAATCACCTCGGTCAACTGGGTGTTGTCGGTCAGCGTCACCTTGAAGAAACGCTCCTTACCCACCTTCAGCTCCTTGGAATTCATTCCGACATAGGTCACCACGAGGATGCTCTGCTCTGACGGAACCTTCAACTGGAAATTGCCGTCGAAATCGGTGATAGCACCCTGACCGGCCTTCCCCTTCACCACGACCGAGGCACCGATAAGGCCCTCGCCCGTACCATCAACGACCGTACCTTTCACGACGATGCCTTCTCCCTGGGCGAACATGGTCGCCTGGAAAGCTATCAGCATCAGCAATGTCGGTACAGCTCGCTTGAGAAAAACTGTTAGCTGTTTCATCTTGATAGATTTTGATTCATTGATTTTGTTAGTATTTATATGATTTATATCGAAGGCAATGAGATGAATAGTTGAGAATATATCATTGAATAATGTACGTCCGCGCGTAAGATGGTGGAATGCCCTCCCAGCAGGTGAGGAGGGCCATACCATCAGAGCTTTCATGGTATAGAAAAAGGGTCAAAACTCTTTTCATGAAAAAAAACGAAAACTAACTACTAACTACTAAACTGAAAAATTCCTTAATGTCGGTTGCAAAGATACGACAAAACTGCCAAAAAGCCGTTACGCGGAGTACCACACTGTTTGCCCACGGTTACAGCATGCCATAAAACAGAAAAACAACAAGCCAACGAAACAACAAGGAAAACTTTCAGGCAGATGCGTTTTGCGCCTGCCAACGGCCATCCAAAGGCAAAAACTTTATTATTTGTTGCAAATGCTTTCAAATTTGCGTCTTTTTGTTGGTTGTTTCAAAAAAACGAAGTACCTTTGTATGTCATTCGCATATTACTACTATGATATACCGTATAGTTCCACACATACAACAAGTGCTAACTCGTTACGCCATTTGTCTTTTCTGCTGCCTCATGGGTGTCGCGGCGCTGACACGGGCACAGACAGGACAGTTTTTCGATGCCGACAGGTTGTTGCCAAGCAGTTTTATCAGCCAGGTGTTCACCGACCGCGACGGGTTTGTCTGGTCTACCACACGTCATGGCATTGGTCGCCACGACGGATACCAGGTGCGCTTCTATCTGAAAAAGCAAAACAAGGGACAGGCCAGCGACTATGTCAACTGCATGGCTCAGGACTCGAACGGTATTTTCTATTTCGGCATGTACGGGGCATGGCAGAGTTACGATGGCAGCCAGTTTCACGACATCACAGTATTCGACATCTACGGCAATGAGGTGCCCTGCTACGTCACCTCTATCCTTGAACTCCGTTCAGGAAAGATGATTGCCGGCACCAGCGGCCACGGCGTGCTCATGCTGACAAAGCCCGGCGAAGCTCATCAGGCAGACGGCGTATTATCCGACATACACACCGTGCGCGACATGATGGAGGACAGCCACAAACGGCTCTGGATAGCCACTGACGACCAGGGACTGCTGACCGTTACCGACGACTGCAGCAAAACGGTATTCCACCTCACCCCGCAACAAATCGGATTCACAGTCAACTGTATATGCGAAGACCATGAAGGCCATATCTACATAGGAACTGAGAAGCATGGCGTCCTGAGGATAGAGAACGGCACATTACAACCCGTCAAAGCAACCGAAGGAAAGACGGTGACAGCACTTTTCTGCACTCACGACAACCGGCTGGTCATAGGTTACGACGGCAACGGCATCAGCATACTGAACCCCCTGACCGGGGAGGTCACCAACAACCCCTACTATTGCAGAGAGGTGGAGCTATCATTGGGTAAGGTGGTGTCAATCACAGAAGACAAAACAGGCAACCTGTGGTTTGGTCTTCTTCACAAGGGAGTCTATATGCAGCCCGCCCAGCTCTGCGGCTTCAACTACATGGGCTACAAGATGGGTACACACAACACCATCGGACAGTCGTGCGTGATATGTACACTGATTGACTCACAGCGTAACACGTGGGTAGGTTCCGACATAGACGGACTCTATATGTTCGACAGCAGCCATCAGCTCAGGAAAAACTACAAACAGGGCTTCCCGCAGACGGTACTGACGTTGAGGGAGGATGCGCAGGGACGCATCTGGACAGGCAACTTCCTGGAGGGGTGCGGATGGATAGGACAAGACGGCAACTACCATAAAGTCGACTTAGACTGCCCGCCAGGCACCAGCGTCTTCGGCATTGTCTTCGACAGGCAAGGCGACACCTGGTTAGGCACCATGGGCAGCGGACTGCTGCGACGCTCGACCGACGGACAGGTAAAGAGCTATACCATGCAGGATATGGCTGCCATCGACCGCCAAGTGAACAGCCTGGTCAACAACTATATCAGCAAGCTGGCACTCTCGCCCGACGGCCAGCGCCTCTATGTTTCCACTACCATGGGCATCTGTTGCTACGACATCGCCCACAACAGCTGGACCAGCACCTTCGGCGGCAACTGTCTGAACTACGGCACAGCAGTACGCATAGCCAAAGAAGACAGAGGACTGCTGTGGATAAGCACCTACGGCCCGCTGCTAAGCTATGACCTGAAGACACACAAGACCGACACCGTCAGCAACATCGAGGGCGTTACCAGCATAGAGTTCGACAAAGAGGGCTGCCTGTGGCTGGGCACCGACCACGGCATGTTCCAGTATAACCCCACGAACAGAGAGACACGGAGTTTCTTCAGCGACAATGGCCTGCAGGGAAACGAATTCTGCGACGACGCATCGTGTACAGCACAAAATGGGAAAATGCTCTTTGGGGGCATCGGCGGCATCACATGGTTCGATCCCCAGAGCCTGAAGGATGTACCCTTGCAGACAACGGTCAAACTGACGGGGTTCTTCGTGAATGGCGAATCCATTGACAACGGCACCACTTCTGGCGGTTACGAGGTTTGCGACACTGCGGTCATAGCCGCCAACAACTTTGAACTGCAACACAGCGACAACACGTTCACCATCGTCCTCTCAACGCTGACCTACGACACCCCCGACCACATTACTTATATATATAGCATCAACGACGAACCTGAGGTGAGGCTGATGCCGGGACAGAACGAGATTGCCTTCTCGCACCTGCCGCCAGGCAAATACCACTTCAGCATCAAGGCCGAGCGCAACAGTCAGCAGACGGAGCCACGCACCTTCACCGTCACCGTACATGCCCCGTGGTGGCGTACATGCTGGGCCTACTGCGCCTACATCCTCATGGCAGCACTGGCCCTTTGGCAGTACCTGAAGATGAGACGACGCAAGGAGCAAGACCGCCTGCTGCTGCAGGAGCATATACACGCCGAGGAAATGGGCGAGGCCAAACTGAAGTTCTTCATGAACATCAGCCACGAGATACGGACACCTATGACGCTCATCCTCACACCACTGCTCTCGCTGATAAACAGCGACGACGACCCTGCCCGCAGAGGCATCTACGACACCATACTGCGCAATGCAGAGCGCATACTGCACCTTATCAACCAGATGATGGACCTGCGCAAGATTGACAAGGGCATGATGCAGATGCACATGCAGCAGACCGACCTCGTATCCTTCATTGCCGACATCCACACCCTCTTTGAGCAGCAGGCCAAGGCAAAGCATATCAACCTGAGCTTCAGTCACGACGACGAGAGCCTCATGGCATGGATTGACCGCCAGAACTTCGACAAGGTCATTGTCAACATCCTGTCGAACGCCTTTAAGTTCACACCGGCGGGAGGAACCATCGACATCAGGCTCAGCCACGACGACAAGAACGCCTGCATTGCCGTCAGCGACAACGGCGAGAACATTCCAGAGGAAAAGCTCGGGAAAATCTTCGAACGATTCTATCAGACGGAGACATCGGCCAAGAGAGCCGGCACCGGCATAGGACTGGACCTGACACGCTCGCTGGTGGAACTGCACTACGGCACCATCACAGCACGCAACCTCGACAAGGGGGTTGTCTTCAGCGTCAGCATTCCCTTGGGCAGCGACCATCTGAAACCAGAGGAGATGATGGCTGACAACAGCGAACAGGAAACTGCCACCGACATCATGGACGACATGACGGGAACAATAACCACACAACAGCCGCTACCGGCAAAGGGCAACTGCCAGCGCCCGGTGGTGGTCATTGCTGAGGACGACGACGAGATACGCAACTACCTGAAGGGTGAACTGGAGACAGACTACGACGTTCGTGCGTGTGCCAACGGGCGTATAGCACTGGGCGAAATCTATGGCAGCATGCCCGACATCGTGGTCTCCGACGTCATGATGCCTGAGATGGATGGTAACATGCTCTGCACACGCATCAAGCAGAACCCCGCCATCAACCACATCCCCGTCATCCTGCTCACCGCCCGCACGCTGGATGAAGACCGGCTGCAGAGCCTTGAGACAGGGGCCGATGCCTATATTGTCAAACCTTTCAACATGGACATCCTGCGCCGCACCATGACGAACCTCATCAACGCCCGCCGGACGCTGTACAAGAAATACGCCCAGACAGCACCCCTTGAGCAGAAGGCAGAGACGGTCAGCATCAAGTCGCCCGACGAGAAGCTGATGGATCGCATCATGACCAGCATCAACAAACACCTGAACGACTCTGATTTCAGTGTCGACATGATTGCCGACGAGGTAGGCATCAGCCGCGTACACCTGTACCGCAAGATGAAGGAACTGACAGGCCAGACACCTCACGACTTCATACGCCAGATAAAACTCAAGCAAGCAGCCACCCTGCTGGCCTCGAAGAAGATGAACATTTCGGAAGTGGTCTACGCCTGCGGCTTCTCCAACGCGGCCTCATTCTCAACCATGTTCAAAAGCGTCTACGGCATCTCGCCACGGGAGTACATGAACCAGCACAGGTAACTTTTTCTTGCCAAATTGGCGCACGCGTAGATAGGAAAAAATCAAATAAAGGGTGACAGGGTGACAAAACGCCGATGTACAGGGTGTTTGCACCCTTTTCAGAGGGTGACAAGGGTGCAAACCTTTTGTGGCAGGCGGTTTTGTCACCCTGTCACCCTTTTTTACGAAAAATCCTATACAGCGTTTTTCACACGCGATGCGAGCAACCTCAAGTATTTCTAAAAAACCACACAGAAATTTGCAAATAATCAGATTAATTTGTACTTTTGTAATCTAAAAACCTGAAACGCATCGCTGACGCAAGCAAACAATCAAGAATAACCGCCGATGATGACATTGATTCTACTCCTTGCAGCCCTTCTGCCAGCAGGCATTCTCCTGTATTCCATCTGGAGGCAGGATCCACAGCCGGAACCCACGTCATGGTTGGCTAAGGCCGTGTTGTTGGGAGTGGCAATATGTATTCCTGTCTCAATCGTTGAAATGGGTATGAAATCCATATTGTTTGGCGAGGGAGGCCCCACCACTCTTTCAGGCACAACCGCAATGGCATTCTTGGTGGCTGCTCTGCCAGAAGAGTCGTTCAAGCTCCTTGCACTGTGGCTGGTACTACGTAAGAACCCCTATTTCGACGAGCATTTCGATGGTATTCTATATGCCGTGTGCATAGGTCTCGGATTTGCGGCAGTAGAGAATGTCTTTTATGTATTCAAAGAAGAAGAAAACTGGATGGTTGTTGCCGTCACTCGCTCATTGTTAGCAGTCCCAGGCCACTATGCCTTCGCAATACTGATGGGCTACTACTATTCTGTCTACCATTTCGTTGACCATTCCCCAAAGGTTGCTGCCTTCATCCTACTTGTACCAATGGCGGCACATGGCGTTTATGATGCCTTGGCAATGAGTGGTCTTGTGAATCCATATATCGGAGGCCTGAGTTTCTTCATTCTGATATGGTTCTGCGTGAAGATGCACAAGGTTGCGAAAGCGAAAGTCCTGGCACTTATAGAAAAAGACAACCGCTCAATCAATTCGACAACGACTTAACCCGCATTGCAGTTGCATAAAAATCCAAAGTTAAACTTTGTTACAGGAATTGGTGCTTTAGGGCGTTCCAATTGTATGCAGCCTCATTTTTTAGCAAAAAAAGCCTAAATAGGCTGCCATTGCTCGGAAAACGTGCAAAATGGTGCCACTGGCCGTTTGGCGTTATGTGAAATC